>NZ_JBFAUT010000046.1:0-75723 GCF_040679475.1 Actinoallomurus sp. NPDC052274 | reverse complement strand
GACGCAGGCGGGCAAGGGCTCGCTGCCGTGGGACCACCCGTGCGCGGTCGGCGGCGTCGGCGCCACGGGCACGCCGGCCGCGAACGCCCTCGCCCGCGAGGCCGACGTCGTCCTGGGCGTCGGCACCCGCTACAGCGACTTCACCACCGCGTCCCGTACCGTCTTCGCCCACCCGGACGTACGGTTCGTCAACCTGAACGTCGCGTCGTTCGACGCCGCGAAGCACTCCGCCGTCTCCCTCGTCGCCGACGCGCGGGCCGGGCTGCGGGCGCTCACCGACGCCCTGGCGGGCCACCGCGTCGACCCCGCGTACGCCGACCGGGCGCGGCGGCTCGCCGAGGACTGGCGGCGGGTCGTCGACCGGGCCTACCACCTCGGGCACGGGCCGCTGCCGGCGCAGACCGAGATCATCGGCGCGGTGAACGAGATCGCCCGCCCCCGCGACGTCGTGGTGAACGCCGCCGGCAGCATGCCCGGCGATCTGCACCGGCTCTGGCGAGCCCGGGACCCGCGCCAGTACCACGTCGAGTACGGCTACTCCTGCATGGGTTACGAGATCGCCGGCGGGCTCGGGATCAAGATGGCCGACCCCGACCGGGAGGTGTTCGTCCTCGTCGGCGACGGGTCGTACCTGATGATGGCCCAGGAGATCGTCACGGCGGTCGCCGAGCGGATCAAGCTCACGATCGTGCTCGTCCAGAACCACGGCTTCGCCTCCATCGGCGCGCTGTCGGAGTCGCTGGGGTCCCAGCGGTTCGGCACGAGCTACCGCTACCGGAATCCGGAGACCGGCCTGCTCGACGGCGAACTCCTCCCCGTCGACCTCGCGGCGAACGCCGCGAGCCTCGGCGCGGACGTGCTGCGCGCGACGACCGTGGCGGAGTTCCGCTCCGCGCTCGAACGCGCGCGGGACGCGGAGGTCACGACCGTCGTCCACGTCGAGACCGACCCGCTGGCGCCCGCGCCGTCCTCGGACGCCTGGTGGGACGTTCCGGTGGCCGAGGTCTCCGCGCTCGACAGCACCCGCAAGGCCCGGGCCGAGTACGAGGCCGCCAAGGCCGCGCAACGCCCCCACCTCGGCCCGACACAGTGAGGACGGAGAGACGCGATGTTCCAGACAGGTAGACGGGCCGGCATCCTCCTGGCCGGTCTCGCCCTCGCCCTGACCGCGTGCAGCAGCCACGGCGGCAAGAAGGCACAGGAGTCGGCGAACGACACCGGCGCCGGGAAGGCGAACACCCCCCGGATGAAGATCGCCATGGTCACGCACCAGGCGCCCGGCGACACGTTCTGGGACATCGTCCGCAAGGGCGCCGAGGCCGCCGCGGCCAAGGACAACGTGCAGCTCGTCTACTCCAACGACCCGGACGGCGACAAGCAGGCCACGCTGGTGCAGAACGCCATCGACAGCAAGGTCGACGGCATCGCGGTGACCCTCTCGCACCCCGACGCGATGGCCGGCACCGTCAAGAAGGCCTCCGGCGGCGGGATCCCGGTCGTCGTGCTGAACGCCGGCGTGGACGCCTGGCAGAAGGTCGGCGCGCTGGAGTTCTTCGGCTCCGACGAGAGCCTCGCGGGGGAGAGCGCGGGCAAGCGGCTGAGCACCGAGGGGGCCAAGCACGTCCTGTGCGTCCTGCACGAGCAGGGCTCGGTCTCGCTCGAGGCGCGCTGCGGCGGGCTGGCCAAGACGTTCTCCGGCAAGACCGACAAGGTCTACGTCCAGGGGACGAACATGCCGTCCGTGCGGTCCACCATCGCCGCCAAGCTCAAGCAGGACATGAGCATCGACCGGGTCGTCGCGCTGGGCGCGCCGTTCGCCCTCACGGCGCTGCAGTCGGTCAAGGACGCGGGCAGCCCGGCCAAGGTCGCGGCGTTCGACATGAACCCGGCCATGGTCAAGGCCGTCCAGGACGGCACCGTCGAGTGGGCCGTCGACCAGCAGCCGTACCTGCAGGGCTACCTCGCGGTCGACTCGCTGTGGCTCTACAAGACCAACGGCAACGTCCTCGGCGGCGGCCAGGCGACGCCGACCGGCCCGTACTTCGTCGACAAGACCAACGTCGCCGCGGTCGCCCAGTACGCCGCGCGCGGCACCCGCTAGCGATGGCGTCCCAGCCCTGGAGGTCCCGATGAGTCAGGCCGTGGACGCGGCGGCCCCGCCGTCCGCGCCGGACGAGCGGCTCACCCGGCGGTCGCCGCTCGCCCGGCTGCTGGCGCGGCCCGAGGCCGGCTCGCTGGCCGGCGCGGTCGTCATCTACGTGTTCTTCTTCGCCGTGGCCCCGCCGTTCCGCGGGCTCGACGCGCTGGCGACGATCCTGTACGCCAGCTCGACCATCGGCATCCCGGCGGTCGCGGTGGCGCTGCTGATGATCGGCGGTGAGTTCGACCTGTCGGCGGGCGTGGCCGTGACGAGCTCGGCGCTGGTCGCCTCGATGCTGAGCTTCCAGCTGACGCTGAACCTGTGGGTCGGGATCGCGGTGGGGCTGCTGCTGGCCCTGGGCGTCGGCGCGCTGAACGGCTACCTCGTCATGAAGACCGGGATCCCGAGCTTCCTCGTGACGCTGGCGACGTTCCTCATGCTGCAGGGCCTGAACCTGGCCATCACCAAGGTGATCACCGGCAACGTCGCCAGCCCGGACATCTCGAATATGGACGGCTTCGGGGCGGCGCAGAAGTTCTTCGCCGCCGAGTGGCGGATCGGCGGCCTGTCCCTGCGGATCAGCGTGGTGTGGTGGCTGCTGTTCACCGCGCTCGCCACCTGGGTGCTGCTGCGGACGCGCGTCGGCAACTGGATCTTCGCGGTCGGGGGAGCGGAGTCCAGCGCGCGGGCCGTCGGCGTCCCGGTCCGGCGCGTGAAGATCGGCCTGTTCATGACCGTCGGGTTCCTGGCCTGGTTCACCGGCATGAACCTGCTGTTCTCCTTCACCACCGTGCAGTCCGGCGAGGGCGTCGGCAACGAGTTCCTGTACATCATCGCGGCGGTCATCGGCGGCTGCCTGCTCACCGGCGGGTACGGCTCGGCCATCGGCACCGCGACCGGCGCGTTCATCTTCGGGATGACCACCCAGGGCATCGTGTACGCGGGCTGGAACGCCGACTGGTTCAAGTTCTTCCTCGGCGCGATGCTGCTCGGCGCCACCCTCCTCAACCTCTGGGTCCGCCGGCGAACGGAGGCCGCCCTATGACGGAAACGCCGCTGGTGAGGCTCACGGACTGCGAGAAGCGGTACGGCACGATCATCGCGCTGACCGGCGTGTCGCTGGAGGTCCACGCGGGCGAGGTGACCTGCGTGCTGGGCGACAACGGCGCCGGCAAGTCCACCCTCATCAAGATCATCTCCGGGATGCACCAGGCCGACGCCGGCACCTACGAGGTCGAGGGCGAGCCCATACGTCTCGCGTCCCCGCGCGAGGCCCTCGAACGCGGCATCGCGACCGTGTACCAGGACCTCGCCGTCGTCCCGCTGATGCCGGTCTGGCGCAACTTCTTCCTCGGCTCGGAGGTCCGCAAGGGCGTCGGCCCGCTCAGCCGGCTCGACATCAGGTTCATGCGCGACACCACGCGCGCCGAGCTGCACGACATGGGCATCGACCTGCGCGACGTCGACCAGCCGATCGGCACCCTGTCGGGCGGCGAACGCCAGTGCGTCGCCATCGCCCGCGCCGTCTACTTCGGCGCGAAGGTGCTCATCCTCGACGAGCCCACCGCCGCGCTCGGCGTCAAGCAGGCCGGCGTCGTGCTCCGCTACATCATGCGGGCCAAGGCGCGGGGACTCGGCGTCGTGTTCATCACCCACAACCCGCACCACGCGTACCCGGTCGGCGACCGGTTCCTGCTGCTGAACCGGGGGCGCCCGCTCGGCACGTACGCCAAGGACGAGATCACCCGCGAACGCCTGACGACCCTGATGGCCGGTGGCGAGGAACTCGAACAGCTCAGCCACGAGCTCGAAGGAGCGGCCGACGCCGACCTCGGCCGCGTCGCCGAGGAGCTCGAACAGGAGGTCGCCGAGCTGTCGGGCCGGGCCGCGCCGCCGGGGCAGCCGGGCTCCTGAACCGTACGGAGGAACATTGCGGGAACGGGTACTGGGCGTCGGGGTCATCGGCGCCGGGTGGATGGGGCACGTGCACGCCCGCGCGTACGCCCGGCTGCCGCACCACTATCCGGATCTGGGAATCCGGGCGCGCCTGGTCGCCGTGGCCGACACCGTCCCGGCCCGAGCCGAGGACTTCGCCGACCGGTACGCCCCGGACCGCGTGCACGTGGACTGGGCGGCCCTGCTGAAGGACCCCGAGATCGAGGCGGTCAGCGTCACCGCGCCGAACGCGTACCACCGGGACATCGCGGTGGCGGCGGCCCGGGCGGGCAAGCACCTGTGGATCGAGAAACCGGTCGGCCTGACCGCTGACGACGCCCGCGCGGCGGCCGAGGCCGTGGCCCGGGCGGGCGTCCAGGCGACCGTCGGGTTCAACTACCGGAACCTGCCCGCCGTGGCCCGCGCCCGGCGCCTGATCGCCGACGGCGCCATCGGAACGCCGACCCACGCCCGCGTCACCTTCCTCACCGACTACGCCGCGCATCCCGCCGGCGCGCTCACCTGGCGGTTCCTGCGGGCGCAGGGCGGCTCGGGCGTGCTCGGGGACCTCGGCTCCCACGGCGTCGACCTCATGCGGTTCCTCCTCGGCGACGTCGAACGGCTCGTCGCCGACACCGCCGTCTTCCTGCCCCGCCGACCCCTCGTGGCGCCCGGCGGCAGCCACTACGCGGTCGTGGACACCCCCGATCAGCCGACCGGCGCGGTGGAGAACGAGGACTACGTCTGCGCCCTGCTGCGGACGCGCGGCGGGGCCCGGGTCACCTTCGAGGCGGGGCGCACCGAGGTGGGGGCGCAGAACACCTACGGCTTCGTCGTGCAGGGGAGCGCGGGGCTGGTCGGCTGGGACTTCCGGCGCGCCGGGGAACTGACGGTCGTCGCGGGCGGCGACTACCAGAACCAGCCCGCGGCGACCGTCTCCGCGGGCCCCGGGGACGGCGAGTACGCGCGATTCCAGCCCGGGGCCGGCATCGTGATGAGCTACGACGACACCAAGGTCATCGAGGCCGCCGCGTTCCTGCGGAGCGTCGGCGAGGGAGTGCCGCACGGGCCGACCCTGGAGGACGCCGTACGGAGCGCCGAGGTCGTGGACGCGATGGCGCGGTCCGCCGCGGCGTCCGCCTGGGTCGAGCTGTGATCTCTTCGAAAGGTCACGCGTGATCGGCGCAGCACGGTGTGGGGTCGGCCACCTCGAAGGGGACCAGCACGTCCTTCCCGCCGGGCATGGCGGCCAGGGTGAGCAGGCCCGCACGCCACTCGGGCCGGACGTGCCCGCGGGTGTCGAGGCGGTCCGCCGGATCGGCCCGGCCGCCGCCGAGCACGACCACTTCGTCGATGGCCGAGGCGGTCAGCACGTCCCGGACGCTCAGCGACCCGGTGAGGGTCTCGGCCCCAGGGAAGACGACGGCACGACCGGCGGAACGCTCGGCGTGTTCACGGGCGGCCTCGGCGGCCGCCTCGGCGAGCTCGGCCGGACCCCGGCGGTGCCCTTCGCAGGCGAGGCCGAGGTCGGCCGGGACCTGTTCCGGTACGGCGGCGACGGTGAGGGAGACCGCGACGTGCGGCCGGCCCTGCCGCACCAGGTGGGTGCAGCCGATGGCGCCGGCCGGGCGGCCGAACTCCTCGAACAGACGGTGAAGGAGGTGTTCGGCCGCCGCCAGAGTGGGCGATCCGTCGCTGGCGCCCACGATGACGGCGCTCGTCATCGCCGGGGGAGCACCCAGATCGGGTTCGTGTAGAACCACAGGTCCTTCCACGGGTCGGCGTCGCCGAGCGCGTCGATCGCCGGTCCGTGCGGGTCGACGGCGGCGCCGCGCAGGCCGACCGCGCCGCGGTTCCCGTCGGTGCCGCGCAGCCGCAGGTACACGGGCTTGTCGACGGCGCCCAGCGAGTGGACGAACGTCACCGAGCCGGTGTTCTTGCCGACCTCGTAGGACTTGACGACCTTCGTGTTCGGCGCGACGAAGGTGTCCTTGTCCGACGCCGGGCCGGTCACGTCGCCCTGGATGACGTCCACCCGGGCGAGGGTCGGCACGAACTGCGCCCAGTTCGGCCGACCGGCCAGGTCGACCGTGACCGTGAGCTCGACGCGGCTGCCGTCGCGGATGTGCAGCACCCCGCCGAGCGGGACACCTCGCTGCCCGCTTCCCGCGACGCGCACCCGTACGTCCAGGCCGCTGATCAGCCCGCCGTGGTCGACCCAGACGCGGCCCTCCCGCAGCGCCTGCATCACCGCCGCGTACGAGAAGGACGTGGCGCCCACGTGAGTGCGGCTGTAGTAGCCCGGCCAGAAGTCGGTGTTGGTGAGGTTGACGGCGCCGCCGTAGACCGGGTCGTTGTAGTAGCCGTTGGTGTTGAAGTCGCTGTTCGGCCCGCGGGTGGCGGTGTCGGCGTAGACGTTGTGGGAGTCGGAGTTCGCGGTGATCCACCAGGGCTTGCCCTCGGCGAGCAGGCTGTCCCAGAGCCCGCCGACGGTCGCGGTCATCCAGTCGAAGCCGCCGTAGGTGCGGTAGCTCTCCAGCGGGTAGCCGGCGAAGGAGTCCGCGCTCGGGCTGTTGTCGTACAGGCCGCGCGCCGAGCCGGGGCCGTTCGGTTTGGGAAGGCCCGCGGCCTGGTGACCCGGCGCGCCCTCCATGCCGACCGCGATGGTCGGTTGCGCGTCCCGCCAGCCACGGATCTCGTGCGGGGAGTCGATGCCCTTGCGGGCGGGGTGGTTCGCCAGGAAGAGGGCGTCGCCGATCTTGCGGCGGCGTACGGCGTCGGCCAGGAAGTTCACCCCGGCGATCGCGAGCGCCTCGTTGGCGGACGTGCCGGCGGTCGCGTTCTTGACCACGCCGTCGAAGGAGTTCTCGAACTCCTTCAGCACGGCGACCTCGTTCTTGCCCGGGTGGACGAACACCGTGCCGTGCTCGGCGGCCGGGATGTTCCACTCCAGCCCCTGGAAGACCAGGGTGTCCTTGATCTGGGACCGGGCTGTGACGATGTCGGGGTTGACCTTCTCCACGCCGATCTTCGCGTGCTGGGCGCTGCCGTGGTCGGTGATGACCATCCAGTCCAGCCCGAACGCGTTCGCGTGCCGGACGTGGTCGATCACCCGGTACATGGCGTCGGAGCTGTACCGCGTGTGGATGTGGTGGTCGCCGGCCAGCCACAGATAGCCGCCCCGTGGCTGGTGCGCGGACGACGCGACCTGGGCGGCCTTCGCCGGTGTGGCCGCGGCGGCGGCCGACGAGCCCAGGACGCCGGTGGCGGCCGCGCCGGCCCCGAGGACGCCCGCGCCGCGCAGCAGGTTCCGCCGGGAGACCTCCGACGGCGACAGTTCCTTGTCCGGGATCGAGGTGTCCAGCAGCGGCGGAAGCTCGCCTGGCTCCCCATCGTGGTGATCGTGATGGTGGTGGTGTCCGTGGCCCATGTCAGCCCCTCGCGTCCCGCCGACCTCGGTGATCGGCTACGGGACGCACCCTGACGTGGGCCGATGAACGGCGCCCGAATGCGAGGCATCCGCTTTGCCATCGTTTTACCCTCGGCGGATGACTGACCCGGCGGGTGACCCGCCGTGGCGCGGGTCGAGGTGTGATCGTCCGGTCGGCGGCTCGCGATGCGCGAAGCGGTCGCGGTCTACGCTAGAGTTGTTCCGCTCGCTCGCGGCGGGCACCGGGACGTGGCCTAGCTTGGTAAGGCGTCTGACTGGGGGTCAGAAGATCGTGGGTTCAAATCCCGCCGTCCCGACACAGAGCGGCTAGCTCGGCCGCAGGTCAGGGCCCTGGATCACTTCGGTGAGACGGGGCCCTGACTGCTTTCCGGGGCCATTCGTCTCGCAACGTCTCACATGACTAGCTGATCTTGTAAATCTCCGCGAGTCGGCGCTGAAGCCTTCGCCGCTTCGGTATGACTTCGGATCGGGAATGGTCACCCGAGTGCCTGGCGAAGTTCCTCGACGTCCACACCTATGGCGGACAGTAGCGAGTGGCACGGGTCGTCGGGGTCCGCCAGCACCGCGGCCAGCAGGTGCGTGGTGCCGGTAGACGGGCTCTTGCGCTCATGGGCGAGCAGGCGTGCGCGGGTCAACGCCTTCTCGGCGCTGCTTTCCAGGGCGAGTGAACCTGCCTGCGGCCGGTCGCCCGGCCGGATCAGGTCGGCGACCGCGTTGAACACGGCGGATGATGTGGCTCCTCGGGTACGCAGCAGCTCAGCACCCGTGTTGACCTGGGCCACCCCGTCGCGGAACCGGCGGCCGGCGGTGGTGAGCTGGTCGTCCACGACGAGCATGGCGAGTAGCAGATGCGCGGTGGTCACGCGGGAATGTCCGAGCCGGATGGTCTGGCGCTTGGCTTCCATGCGCACCGTGGGCACGACAGGAGACCCGAAGCCACCGCTGGTGAGCAGCCTGCCGATGCGGCCTCCCCACCCTCTGCCCGCGGGTTTGTCGAGCATGCCCAGGTTGCACAGCCCGTCGACGCTGCGCATATTCGGTTCGCCGTCCTGGTGCGCGCTCGGATGCACGGCGAGCCTGGCTCTGAGTTCGTCCCGATCCAGCCGCCGTTCGAGCAGTGCCTCACTTGCTCGGTTACCGGGATCGTGCAGCAGCCCCATGAGCATGTGGGTCTCGTTCGCCCAGGTGACGCCGAGTTCGTGAGCGGACACGAGCATCTGACCGAGCGCGGTGACCAGCGCTCCGCTGGGCAGCATGGGCTGGCTCTCCGGCGACGCCGACTTGTCACGCGGCTTCGCCGTCCGGCGAGCCCCCCACTCGGCCTCGTGCAACAGCGCCGTGACCGCGGGCGCGGCCGGTGGGTCGTTCCTGTCATCGTCCCCGCTCAGCCAGACCGTGTCGTCCTTGGCCGAGATGCCCGCCCTCAGCCCGCCGTTGCTGCGAGACAACAGATCCGCTGCCGCGGATTCGCCCTTGAGCAGCGCGAAGAGCAGATGCTGGGTTCCCACGGTCTGGCCGGTCTGGGCGGCTTTCTCATACGCCCGGGCCAGCGACTCCACGACCTCGCGGGAGGCGTCGGTGGTACCGGTGCTCGATGCGTTCATCATGCGGTCCCCTTCGTTAATCATCACGATGGAGCCTAGGAACGCGCCTTGTGCCGGGACATCTGCCGATCATCCGGACTTTATGGCCGATCGGCCACGATGAGCGGGCCGATCGGCGTTCAATGAGCTATGTTCACGGCCGAAGGCGAGGTGTCCGCAGATTTCTCCGCTGGTCGAACGGGCTCGCTCCCTCCGCATGGCCGTCGCCCGTGAGGTCGAACAGGCGCGGGCCGCCGTACGCTCTGCGGCGCCTCATGTGGTGGTCGGCGAACTGGCGATGTTCCTGATGGCGCTCGCCATCGGATTCTTGCCGCTCTGGATGTCACCGCCGTCGCCGCGCCACGTGACCGCCACCGCGGCGAGCGCGTTCTGGGCGGCACTGTTGGTTCCCGCCCGCAAGCGCTGGCCGGCCGGAGCGCTGCCGGCCACGGTGCCGGTGATCGCCGGCACCGATATCGGGGCGTTGGCGGTCCTGCCCGTGATCGCGTACTCGACGGCACGGCGCATCAGTCCCGCCCGGCGCCTGTGGTCGATGGTGCTGGCAACCGTGGGTGCCGGCCTTCCCCTCAGCGTGGTGGCGGAGACGACCGCCTCGGACGGACTTGGCGAGACGCTCGCCGGTTACGCGCTGAGCGCCGCACTTCTCCTCCTGCTACCGGCGTGGGCCGGGAGCCTGATGGGACGACGCCGTCCGCTGGTCCGATTGCTGCGGGAACGCAACGAGTACCTGGAGCGGACGCAGGTGCTCACCGGGGAAAAGGCGCGTATGAAGGAACGCGCACGCATCGCCACCGAAATGCACGACATGCTCGGACACCGGCTCAGCCTGATATCGATGCACGCCGGAGCGCTGGAACTTACCGCCGCCCAAGAGGCCCCTCGGGTGAGCGGCCAAGCCGAGCTTTTGCGCACCACGGCGGCGACGGCGATGGCCGAACTGCGCGAGATCCTCGAGGTTCTCCGTGACCCCATGGAGGGTGCTGCCGAAACCGCCGGCGAACGCAGCGGAACCCGAACCGATATCGCCGATCTCGTGACCGAGTCCCGACAGGCCGGTATCGACGTCGACCTGGCGTGGGCCGGCGGGGACCTCAACGACGCGGACCCGCGGACGCGCCACGCCCTTCACCGCGTCGTCCGCGAAGGCCTCACCAATGTGCACAAGCACGCCCGGACAGCACATACCAGGATCGAGGTCACCAACGACGCCGGCCGCGTCCGCGTACGCGTGATCAACGGCCCGGTACCGGGCACGCACCAACGGCTCCCCGGCACCCGCCAGGGACTGGTCGGCCTGGACGAACGGATCGCTCTGCTCCACGGCGCCTTCACCGCCGGTCCCACGCCCGAGGGCGGATTCCTGGTCACGGCCGACCTCCCTCTCCGCCCGCCCGTCCCCATGCTCCCCGACCCCGCGGTGCGGCGCGATGTACCCGAACGGCCCAGGCCACTCGATGACGAAGTGCTCACGCTGCCCCGAGCCCTGGGTGCCGGATGCCTCGGGTTGCTGGTACTCGTTCCGGTCGCTGCCGGCACGGTCATGGTGATCATCATGCGAGCCCTACAATGACGCGGGTGATCCGGACCCTGATCGCCGATGACGAAACTCTCATGAGAGCCGGTATCCACCTCATCCTGGACAACGCCGACGACATCGAGGTCGTGGCCGAGGTACCCGACGGCCCCTCCGCCGTCCAAGCCTGCCGGGAACACGAAATCGACGTTGCCCTGCTGGACGTCCATATGCCCGGCGGCGGCGGCCTAGCGGCCATTCCGGGCATCGCTCGCGAATCCCCAAAGACCAACATCGCCATGCTCACCGCCTTCGGCGACGACCACAACGTCGCCCAAGCCCTCCGAGCCGGCGCCGTAGGTTTCCTACTCAAGGACACCGGCCCCACCGAGCTGATCCGAGCCGTACGCGTAGCCGCCACCGGCGAGTCGATCCTGGCGCCCCAGATCACCCGCCGGCTGATCGAACGCCACCTACTTTCCGACTCCCAGGACGCCGAGCAGGCCAAACGCCGAATCGAGCAGCTCACCGACACCGAACGGGACGTACTCCGCCTGGTCACCGCCGGCCTGTCGAACGCGGAGATCGCCCAGCAACTCCACATGGGCACAGGCACCGCAAAGGCCCACATCAGCCGCATCCTCACCAAAGTCGGCTGCACCAACCGAGTCCAAGCCGCCATTCTGGCCCACGACGCCGGCCTACCGGCGGGCCCCTGAGCCGACACGGTTCCGCCCGAGGAAGCGGGGGTTTCCGCAGACGTGGGTGTTCTTCCGCGACCTTGAACCGGCCATCGTCTTCGGCAGGGCTGGCCGGATGTCGTGCTACGGCATCACTTCCTACGGGGTGTACGAGGCCGCCCGCAAACGTCGATTCGATCAACGGCTGGGCAGCGACGTCACCACCTTGTACATCTGCTTCGCCAGCGACGTGATGTCGCGAGACATCGGAATGGCCCCGAATCACTCTGATCCGGGGCCATTCGCTGTCACGCCAGGTTCACGCGCCGGCCGACGAGGTTGGTCGGCCACTCGCCCGGTCTCGGGCTCTGGTGAGCGCCGACCGGGTCGGCGCTCACCGCGTCACCACCGGTCGATGCCCATCACGTTCGCGGCGGAGTGGATCGCGTTGTAATGCGGAATCGACATATCGGACCGCTTGTCCTTCGCGGGAAGGTTCGCGTCGGTCTGCCGGAATTCGTCGCGCGCCGCGGCCAGGAGGCTGGTTCCGTACCCGACCGCGACGTCGTCCTTCCCGTGAATGGGGTGCGACTTGGCCGCCGTCTGGCTTCCGGCGTTGGCCAGGATGCTTCGCGCCTGATTGTACGCGGCCGGCTTGATCGTCTTCGGGTTCGCCACGACCGCGTGCGTACCGGCCGCCACGCGGGCGTTCTCGGTACCGACGGCGGCGGAGGCGGAGGCGGATGCGGCGGCGGCGACTGTGACCGCCGCCGCGGTGAGCCCGGCCCGGACGAGGAGCTTCATATGGTCCCTCTCTTGCTCGACACGGTGTTGCAAGCGGAAGTCTGCCCACATTGAGTCACCAGATGAACACGAAAAGTCATCTGTTTCGCGCGCGGCCACTGAACCCTCACCTCGGGTCCGTGCGGCCCAGCCACCCGCTTTCCGCCCCCGCCGACATTGCCCGCACACCCCGCCCGGCCCGGCACCGTCCATCTCCGAAACGCGCGCCAGGTGCTGACGAACTGGCGCTTTGGACACCGTCACAACACTTATCGGTGTTTTCTGTGACTTCTACCGGATCGGCGTCCATGTCCCCCGCCGCATCATGGTGCCCAAAGCGGCCCCGGCGACGTCCGGGGACGGCCACCCGGCTCCCGATCCAAGCGTCACAGGGAAGGTGTCAGTCGATGAGTTCCGTCAGGACCAAGCTCGCGATCACCGCCGTAGCCACCGGCGCGCTCGTCACCACGGCGTCCGGCACCGCCTACGCGGCCGGCGTCAGCCCCGCCAACACCACCGTCATCGCGACCAGCGGGCAGGTGAAGATCTCCCTTGTGACGCTTGGGGCCGTTCTCGTCATCACCTGCCCGATCTCGACGATCCAGTTCACGACACCGTCGTCCGGGTACGGACCGGTGACGATCAGCCCGAACCCCACCTTCGGCAACTGCGTGGACGTCTACGGCGGCTCCGCGGCCGTCAGCGCCGGCGGCATGTGGCAGCTCACCGCCGTCGCCGGCCCGACCAGCGTCCGGATCGGCATCCCCGCGGGCGGCCTGACGATCGTCGATCCGTCAATGCTCAAGGACTGTGTGCTGACCGCCCTCAACATGACGATCACCGGCAGCTACAGCAACTCCACCGGCCAGGTCACGTTCTCGCGTGCCCCCCTCAGTCTCACCAGCCCGGTGTGCGGTGTATGGCCGTCCGCGTACCTGGACGCCGTCTACTGGACCAGCCCGCACCTCACGATCACCTGAGGCCGCGTCTCTCCTTCAGTCGCTGCGCAGGCGGGCGAGCCGGGTGCGGATCCCCGCGAAGTGCGCGACCATCGCCGCCTCGACGGCGTCCCGGTCCTTGGCGACCACCGCGGTGTAGATGTCGCGGTGCTTGCGGGCGACGTAGGCCGGGGTCTCGTCGGGAGCGCCCAGCTCGTCGCTGAGCTGGTGGAAGACCTGCCAGAAGGCGCCGAGGAGCCGGCCGACCAGCGGATTGCCCAACGGCCGGTAGAGCAGCTCGTGGAAGAGCCGGTCGGTCTCCGGTGAGACCGCGCCGACGAGCGCCTCGGCGTCCATCCGGTCGAGCACCTCGCGGGCGGGGGTCAGCAGGTCCACGAGGTTCGCGCCGCCGTGCCGGTCGATCAGGCGCGCGGCCAGGCCGTTCTCCAGGACCTCGCGGATCTCGATCAGGTGGGCGAGGTGGCTCTGCTCGTCCTGCGGCCCGATGCGGCTGTGGAAGGCCAGCTCGTCGACCAGGCCGTTGAGCGACATCTGCCCCACGAACATGCCGAAGCCGTGGCGGATGTCGACGATGCCGACGGCCTGAAGGGCCTTCAGGGCCTCCCGGACCGAGTTGCGGCCGATGTCCAGCTCCTGCATCAGCTCGGACTCGGTCGGCATCGGGTCTCCGGCGGCCAGCCCGCGTCGGACGATCAGCTCTTTGACCGCCTCCTGCACCTCGAGCGCCCGGCTCAGCCGGCGGCCTCGAGCAGGAGTCGGCCTTCCGGGCCCGGCGAGGGGGCGGCCGTCGTGCAATGTCACGGACATCTCCTGGTCATCTGCTCTTGACGGGAAACGTAACCGACTTCTAGTCTCCGACGCTATCAGAGATGGGACGTGGGACGTCCCACCTTTGGCCTCCGAAATTCCGTGCCTACCTGACGAGCCCACCACCGGGAGACACCGTGAGCGCTCCTCGATCCGCCTTCAGCCGCCGCGACTTCCTGCGCTACAGCGGGATAATGGGCGCTGCGGCCGCCATCTCCACCACGGTCTCCGCGTGCGGTGGCCCCGCCTCCACCGGCTCGACCGGCTCCGGTGGCAACAAGGACCTCGCCACCGTGGTCATCGGCTACGGCAACGACCAGTCCTGGGACCCGACCATGACCGCGTCCGCGTTCGCCATGGCCGGCAACAACCACATCTACGAGGGGCTGGTCGACACCGACCCGATCACCCGCGCGCCGTACCCGGCGCTGGCCACGGCACTGCCCGCGGACACCTCGGCGACGACGTGGAAGTTCACGCTGCGGCAGGGCGCCAAGTGGCATGACGGGCAGCCGGTCACCGTGGACGACGTGCTGTTCACCTTCGACCGCGTGCAGGACCCCTCCACGCTGGTGTCCTCCTTCTTCACCGCCTGGCTGAAGGAGGTCCGCAAGGTCGACGAGAGCACGGTCGAGCTCGTCTTCAAGTTCCCCTTCCCGGACGCGCTGCAGCGGCTGACCATCGCCAAGATCATGCCGAAGCACGTCTTCGGTCAGCCGGGCGCCTGGGACGCCGCCAAGAACGGCAAGGCGGTCGGCTCGGGCCCGTACAAGATGACCGCGCACAACCCGAAGTCCAACACCACCTTCGAGGCGTTCGCCGACTACAACGGCCCCCGCAAGCCGGCGATCAAGAAGATGAACTGGCTGTCGATCGTGGACGCCTCGGCCCGGGTCGCGAAGATCTCCGGTGGCAGCGCGGAGGCGCAGATCGCCGACAACGTGCCGTACGCCAACGTCGACCAACTCCGCAAGCAGGGGCTGACCGTCGAGGGCGGCAAGGGCATGAACCACATGTTCCTGATGTTCAACACCGGCCAGAAGCCGTTCGACGACGTGCGGGTGCGCCAGGCGCTGCTCTACGCCATCGACACCAAGAAGATGATCGACGTGGCGCTCAAGGGCCACGGCACGCCGGCCAGCAGCTTCCTCAACAAGGAGAACCCGGCGTACGCCCCGGCCAAGACGGTCTACGACTACAACCCGGAGAAGGCCAAGTCGCTGCTCTCCGCCGCGGGCGTGAAGAACCTGTCGGTCAACCTGATGGCGGTCAACGTGAGCTGGATCGCCGACTGCCTGCCGACGATCGCCAACTCCTGGAACGCCATCGGCGTCAAGACCTCGCTCGAGCCGCAGGACACCAGCGCGCTGTTCACCAAGATGGACCAGTCGCAGAACTACCAGGTCGTCGCGGCCGCCTCGAACCCCAACCAGTTCGGCCTCGACGCCGATCTGATCCTGCGTTACAACTACACGTCCGGCGGCACTTGGATGAAGTACACCAAGTGGGACAAGAGCTCGGACGCCAAGGCCCTGTTCGCGCTCATGGACCGGGCGACCCGGGAGTCGGACTCCGCCAAGAAGCTCGAGCTGCTGCACCAGTACCTCGACGTCATCGCCGAGCAGGCCGTGCTCTACCCGGTCCTGCACACCGAGCTGATGACCGCGTGGAACCCCAAGAAGCTCACCGGCGTCCGGCCGCAGGCGTACCCCGGTGTCAACCTGCTGCAGGCCAAGCGCCTCTGACCGCCCGCCTCCCTACCCCGATCCGAATCCTCAGGAGGCACCCGTGGCAGCGATCGCCAGAATGCTGGTGCGCCGCGTCCTCATCCTGATACCCATGCTGCTGGGCGTGGTCCTGTTCGTCTTCGTCATCATGCGGTTCTCCAAGAACAAGCCGGAGTACGCCTACTTCCAGGGCGCCAACCCGACCCCGGAGCAGATCCACCAGTTCCAGGTGGAGAACCACCTACTCGATCCGCTGCCCGTGCGGTACGTACGGTTCGTCGGCCAGCTGCTGCGCGGCGACATGGGGACCAGCGCGCTCACCAAGGCGCCGGTGCGCGGCTCCATCGCCACCGCCCTGCCGCTGACCCTCCAGCTCACCCTGTTCGGCGTCGTCATCGCGATCGTGCTGTCGGTGCTGTTCGGCGTGATCGCGGCGATCTTCCGGGACCGCTGGCCCGACCAGGTCATCCGGCTCGTGTCGCTGATCGGGGTGGCCTCACCGGCGTTCTGGCTGGCGCTGCTGATGATCCAGTACCTGGCGGTCGACCGCGGCTGGTTCCCGACCGGCGGGTACATCAACCCGGCCGACTCCGTGAGCGGCTGGCTGCGGTCGCTGACGCTGCCGGCGCTCGCCCTGTCGCTGCCCATCGCGGCCTACCTCACCCGGATCATCCGCACGTCGATGGTCGAGGAGCTCGACAAGGACTACGTACGGACCGCCATCGGCAGCGGGCTGCCGCCCGTCGTCGTGGTCGGCCGGAACGTGCTGCGCAACGCGCTGATCAACCCGCTGACCGTGCTCGGCCTGCGGGTCGGCTACCTGCTCGGCGGCGCGGTCGTCATCGAGACGATCTTCGCGCTGCCCGGCATGGGCCAGCTCATGATCACCGCGGTGCGCAACGGCGACCCGGCGGTCGTGCAGGGCGTCGTGATCACCATCGCGGTCGGCTTCGTGGTCGTCAACCTCCTCATCGACGTCCTGTACCTGCTGGTCAACCCCCGACTGAGGAGCGCCGCCTGATGCGCAGTGGACTGGCGAACCGACTGTCGCGGGCCGGCATCGGCTTCCGGCGCCTCGGCCCGACGTCCTGGATCTCCCTGGGCGTCGTGGTCGTCATCATCCTCGCCGCGGTGCTCGCCCCGGTCTTGGCCCCGTACTCGCCGTACGTCCAGGAGGCCGCCGGCGGCGGCCCGAGCGCGTCGCACTGGATGGGCCTGGACAGCGCCAACCGCGACATCTTCACGCGCCTGCTGTACGGCGCGCGCTGGTCGCTGGTGATCGGGCTCGGCGCGACCGCCCTCGCGCTCGTCGCCGGGGCCGTGATCGGCGCGGTCGCCGCGACCTCGCGACGGTCCGTCGACGAGGCGATCATGCGCACGCTCGACGTCGTCATGGCCTTCCCCGGCATCGCGCTCGCCGCCGTGCTGGTGGCGGTGTTCGGCGGCAGCATCCCGGTGCTGGTGCTGGCCATCGCGTTCCTCTACATGCCGTCGGTGGCCCGCGTCGTACGGGCGAACGTCCTGGCCCAGTACGGCGAGGACTACGTCGCGGCCGAGCGGGTCATCGGCGCCCGCGCCCCGCACATCCTGCTCCGGCACGTGGCCGTCAACTGCGCCGCGCCGGTCCTGGTGTTCTGCACGGTGATGGTGGCCGACGCGATCGTGTTCGAGGCGTCGCTGTCGTTCGTCGGCGCGGGAGTGCGCCCGCCGGACCCGTCGTGGGGCAGCGTCATCGCCGACGGCCGGAACATGGTCCTCACCGGCGGGTGGTGGGCCACCGTCTTCCCCGGTCTGCTGATCCTCATCACGGTGCTCGCCCTCAACGTCCTCGCCGAGGGCATCTCCGACGCCTGGGCCGCGCCGGCCGCGCGACCGGCGGAGACGACGCGGGCCGCCGGCACCACGCGGCGGGCGGCACCCGGCCCGGTGACCGAGCTGAAGGGGCTCATGGAGGCCGGCCGGCGCCTGGCCGAACGCGCCCGGCCGCTGCGGGACAGCGAACCCATCGTGCGGGTGAAGGACCTGCGGATCGGCTTCGACGACCGCCACGACGGCGTCGACATCGTGGACGGCATCTCCTTCGACGTACGACCGGGCGAGGTGCTCGGCCTGGTCGGCGAGTCCGGCTGCGGCAAGTCCCTGACCGCACTGACGATCATGGGCCTGCAGCCGCGGGGCGCGCGGGTGGGCGGCGAGATCGTCTTCGACCGCCGCGACCTGCTGGCGATGTCCAAAGGGGACCGGCGGCGCCTGCTCGGCCACGACATGGCGATGATCTACCAGGACGCGCTGTCGTCGCTGAACCCGGCGATGACCGTACGGGCGCAGCTCAAGCAGGTCGTCCGGCGCGGCGGCCGGCGCACCCCGGCGGAGCTGCTGGAGCTCGTCGGGCTCGACCCCGCCCGCACGCTCTCGTCGTACCCGCACGAGCTGTCCGGCGGGCAGCGCCAGCGGGTGCTCATCGCGATGGCCCTCTCCCGCGACCCGAAACTGATCATCGCGGACGAGCCGACGACGGCGCTGGACGTGACCGTGCAGGCGCAGGTGATCGAGCTGCTGCTGCGGCTGCGCGAGGAACTGGACTTCGCGCTCATCCTCGTCTCCCACGACCTCGCCCTGGTCGCCGACGTCACCGACCGGGTGGTCGTCATGTACGGCGGGCAGATCGTGGAGAAGGGGGCGACCCCGGCCGTCGTCGGCAACCCCGCCCACCACTACGCGCGCGGCCTGCTGGGCTCGGTCCTGTCGCTGGAGTCCAACGCGGAGCGCCTCACCCAGATCCCGGGCGTCGTGCCCTCACCCGCGGACTTCCCGGCCGGCTGCCGGTTCGCCGACCGGTGTCCCGCCGCCACCGAGGTCTGTCACGCGGAGACTCCACGCCTGGAGGGACGAGGCCGCTTCCACGTGGTGGCCTGTCACCACCCGGCGGCCGACGTCTCGGCCTCCCTGTCCGCCGCGGGCGCGGCCGCCGCGCCCGCCGACCCGCCGGAGGGGTCATGACTTCCGAGACTTCCGAGGCGATCCTCGAGTTGACCGATGTCCACGTCGTGCACAAGGCGCGCTCGGGCGGCCTGTTCACGCGTGACCGCGTGTACGCGCTGACCGGCGCGGACCTGACCGTGCGACCCGGTGAGACGATCGGCGTCGTCGGCGAGTCCGGCTGCGGCAAGTCGACCCTCGCCCGGGTGCTGGTCGGCCTGCAGCGGCCGACCACCGGCACGGTCGCCTTCGAGGGACGTGACGTCTGGTCGATGTCCGGCGCCGCCCGCCGCGAGGCCATCGGATCGAGCATCGGCATGGTCTTCCAGGACCCGTCCACGGCCCTGAACCGCCGCCTGCCGGTCCGCCGGATCGTGCGCGACCCGCTCGACGTGCAGCGCGTCGGCACCCCGGACGAGCGCGAGGAACGCGTCCGCGAGCTCATCGACCTGGTCGGCCTGCCCGCGAGCGCGGCGGACCGGCTGCCCGCCCAGCTGTCCGGCGGGCAGCGGCAGCGGGTGGCGATCGCCCGCGCGCTCGCGCTGCGGCCACGGCTGCTGGTCGCCGACGAGCCGACCAGCGCGCTCGACGTCTCGGTCCGCGCGCAGATCCTCAACCTGCTGCGGGACCTGAAGGAGCGGTTCGGCCTCGCCATGGTCTTCGTGTCCCACGACATCCAGACCGTGCGGCGGATGAGCGACCGGGTCGTGACCATGTACCTCGGCCGGATCGTCGAGCAGACACCCGCCGAGGCCGTGCCGGGCGCGGCCCGGCACCCGTACACGCGGGCGCTGTTCTCCGCCACGCCGGGCCTGCTGTCCCCGATCGACCCCATCCCGCTGACCGGCCCGGTTCCGTCGGCGACCCGGCCGCCCTCCGGCTGCCCCTTCCGCACCCGGTGCTGGAAGGCCGACGAGACCTGCGCCGCCGAGATGCCCGGCCCGGAGGAGGACGCCGGCGGCTTCTTCCGTTGTCACCACCCCGTCCTCGCCGGCGCGACCGACCGCGAACTCATCACCCAAGCACAGGAGCGTTCATGAGCAACGCCGCACCGTTGTCCGGCGTCATTCCCCCCGTCTGCACCCCGCTGACCCCGGAGCGGGAGGTGGACACCGCCTCGCTGACCCGGCTGGTGGACCACCTGCTGGAGGGCGGAGTGCACGGGCTGTTCGTCCTCGGCTCGTCGTCGGAGGCCGCGTTCCTGCCCGACGGGCACCGCCGGGCCGTGCTGGACACCGTGATCGGCCACGTCGCGGGGCAGGTGCCGGTGCTGGCCGGCGTCATCGACATGACCGCGCCCCGGGTCGCCGACCACGCGCGGGCGGCGGCCGAGGCCGGCGCCGACGCCCTGGTGACGACCGCGCCCTTCTACGCCCGCACCCATCCGGCGGAGATCGCCACGCACTTCCGGACGATCGCGGCCGTGGCGGACGTCCCGGTGTACGCCTACGACCTGCCGGTGGCCGTGCACAGCAAGCTCACCGCGAACGTGCTGCTGGAGCTTGCCGCCGACGGCGTGCTCGCCGGGCTCAAGGACTCCAGCGGCGACGACGCCGGGCTGCGCGAGGTGATCCTGGGCCGCCGCGACCGCGGCCTGGAGTCCTTCGCGGTGCTGACCGGCTCGGAGCTGACCGTCGACTCCGCGCTGTGGATGGGCGCCGACGGCGTCGTCCCCGGCCTGGGCAACGTCGACCCGCACGGCTACGTGCGCCTGTACGACGCCGCGGCACGGGGCGACTGGACCGCCGCGCGCGAGGAGCAGGAGCGGCTCTTCCGCCTCTTCGGGCTGGTGCACGTCGGCGGCCCGCACATGGGCCGCAGCTCCTCCGCGCTGGGGGCGTTCAAGGCGGCGCTGTTCCTGCGCGGCGTCATCGCCCACCCGACGACCGCGCTGCCGCAGGTGCCGCTCGACGGCGCCGAGATCGACCAGGTCAAGTCCTTCCTGTCCGAAGCCGCCCTCATCTGACCCGTACGGAGGCCAGCGTGGCTCACCTCAGGTTCCCCCGCCGTACCGCGGCCGTGGCGCTCCTCGCCGCGGCGCTCCCGCTCGCGTCCGCCGGCGCCGCGTCGGCCAAGACGGCGCCGGAGTTCGACGAACAGGTGCTGTTCGCCCAGCACACCGACGGTTACTACTGCTTCCGCATCCCCGCCGTCGTGCAGGCGCTCGACGGCACCCTGCTCGCCTTCGCCGAGGGCCGCGTGAACAGCTGCGGTGACAAAGGCGACATCGACCTGGTGCTGAAGCGCTCCACGGACGGCGGCCGCACCTGGGGACCCCTCCAGGTCGTCCTGCCCGGCAACGGAGACACCCGCGGCAACCCGGCGCCGGTCGTGGACCGGCGCACCGGCCGGATCATCCTCATGACGACCTGGAACCCCGGCGACGACGACACCATCCGCCACCCGTTCGTGCAGTACAGCGACGACGACGGCGCCACCTGGTCCGGGGCGCGCGACCTGACCGCCGAACTCGTGAAGCCGGAGTGGAACTCCTGGTACGCCACCGGGCCCGGCCACGCCGTCCAGCTCCAGCACGGGCCGCACAAGGGACGCCTCATCGTCCCGGCCAACCACGAGGGCGACGGCGGCGCGCTGAAGGGCGGCCCGCAGGGCGGCCACCTCAATTACAGCGACGACGGCGGCCTCACCTGGAAGATCGGCGCCGACGACACCCGCCGCACCAACGACGTCAGCCCCGGCGAGCTCAGCGCGACCGAGCTCCCCGACGGCAGGATCTACGTCAACGCCCGCGACAACACCGGAACCGACCCCGGCAACCGGAACACCGCCACGAGCAGCGACGGCGGCCTGACCTTCGACCATCCGTTCCGCACCCTTCCGAAGCTCGCCGCGCCCAAGGTCCAGGGCTCGGTCCTGAGCGCCGGCCGGCGCGTCTACCTGTCCGTACCCGACCACCCGGTGACCCGCGAGGTCATGGCGGTCCGCGCCTCGGCCGACAACGGGCGCGACTTCGAGAAGGTCGGCAAGGTCATCTACTGGGGCCCGTCCGCGTACTCCGACCTCGTGCGCCTCGGCGGCGACCGGCTCGGCCTGCTGTACGAGGCGGGGCAGGCCGGCCCGTACGAGCAGATCCGGTGGGCGCGGTTCAACACCGCCTACCTCGCGACGCCCAACGGCACCCCGCCGGGCCTGCCCAAGCCGCCGCAGCCCGGCCCGACCAGCCCGGACGGCTCCGGTCACCACAACGACGGCTACGTCCGCGGCGGCATGACCGCGGCCGATGAGTTCGACGGCGTGGACGACTTCGTCCAGGTGCCGTGGAACCGCTCCCTGGACCTCGGCTCCGGCGACTTCACCTGGTCGGCGCGGATCCGCTACAGCGACACGGGCGGCACGCACTCGATCCTGTGGGCCTACCGCGTCGGCAGCGGCGCGCCGCAGATCTGGCTGCGCGCCGAGCCGGCGAACAAGCGGCTCATCGGCACCGTCGGAACCGGCGCGGGCACCGCCATGGTGAGCACCGCGCAGCCGTACAACGACGGCCAGTGGCACGACGTCGTCCTGCGACGCGCCGGGGGACGGCTCACGCTCAGCGTCGACGGGCAGGCCACCTCGGTGGCCGACCCGGGCGGTTCGGTGACCGAGGGCAAGCAGTTCACGATCGACGGCATGGACGTCGGCCAGCGGCTGGATGGAGCGCAGCGTTTCCACGGCTCCATCGCGGACGTACGGGTCTTCGCCCGCGCGGTCCCGGACGAGGAGATCGCGACCGCCCGCCGCGACCTGCGGCTGTGGCTGCCGCTCGACCGGATCGACGCGGAAGGCGCGAACGACCGATGAACCGGATCGACGGTCTGCGGGACCGCGTGGGCATCGCCTACGGCGGTGACTACAACCCCGAGCAGTGGCCCGAAGAGGTCTGGGACGACGACGTACGGCTGATGAAGGAGGCCGGCGTCTCCCTCGTCAGCGTCGGCATCTTCTCCTGGGCGTCGGTCGAGCCGCGGCCGGGGGAGTACGACTTCGGCTGGCTCGACCGGGTGCTGGACCGGCTGGCCGCGGGTGGCGTCGCGGCGTGCCTGGCGACCATGACGGCCTCGCCGCCGCCCTGGCTCACCAGCCTGCACCCCGAGATGCTCACCGTACGAGCGGACGGCTCGACGATCTCGCCGGGCGGGCGGCAGCACTACTGCCCCTCCAGCCCGGCCTACCGCGAGCACGCCGTACGCCTGGCCGAGCAGGTCGCCACCCGCTACGCCGGTCACCCGGCCCTGGCCGTCTGGCACGTGAACAACGAGTACGGCAACGTCATCCCGTGCCACTGCGACGTGTCGGCGGCGGCCTTCCGGCGCTGGCTCGCGGACCGGTACGGCTCCGTGGAGGGCCTCAACGAGGCGTGGTCGACGCGGTTCTGGGCGCAGGGCTACGGGTCCTTCGAGGAGGTGCTGCCGCCGCGTTCGCCGGCGCCGTTCACCAACCCCGCGCAGGAGCTGGACTACGCGCGGTTCACCTCCGACGAACTGCTCGCCTGCTACCTGGCCGAGAAGGAGGTGCTGGACCGCGTCACGCCGGACGTGCCGGTCACCACCAACTTCCCGCCGTCGCTGCGGCCGGTCGACCAGTGGGCCTGGGCCCCGCACGTCGACGTCATCGGGTACGACGCCTACCCCGATCCGCTCGACCCCGGCACCGAGGCCAAGGTCGCCTTCTCCTACGACGTCATGCGCTCACTGCGCGACGGGCAGCCGTGGCTGCTGATGGAGCAGGCCCCCGGCGCGGTGAACTGGCGCCCCCGCAACGCCCCCAAGCCGCGTGGCGCGATGCGGCTGTGGAGCTGGCAGGCCGTCGCGCACGGCGCCGACGCGGTCATGTTCTTCCAGTGGCGGCAGTCCCGCGGCGGCGCGGAGAAGTTCCACTCCGCGATGGTCCCGCACGGCGGCCCGTCGACCCGGATCTTCGACGAGGTGCGCGAGCTGGGCCGGGACCTGGCCGCCGCCCGCGGCCTGGCCGGCGCACGGGCACCGCGGGCCGACGTCGCGATGGTGCTGGACTGGCCGAGCTGGTGGGCGCTCGAAGGTCCGGCCCACCCCAGCTCCGACCTGCGCTTCCTCGACGCCGCCTGGGCCTGCCACCGCCCGCTCCACGACGCCGGCGTCGCCTGCGACGTCGTACGGCCGGACGCGGACCTGTCGGCGTACCGGGTCGTCGTCGTGCCGAACCTCTACCTGACCTCCGAGGAAGCCGCGCGCAACCTGGAGCGGTACGTCGAGGAGGGCGGCACGCTCGTCATGTCGTTCTTCTCCGGCATCGTGGACCCCTGCGACCGGGTTCACCTGGGCGGCTACCCGGCGCCGTTCCGGCGGATGCTCGGCCTGACCGTCGAGGAGTTCCATCCGCTGGCCGAGGACGCCTCCGTCGGGCTGTCCCAGGGCTCGGGGAGCCTGTGGTCCGAGGAGGTCCGTCTCGAGGGCGCCGAGGCCGTCGAGCGCTTCACGACCGGCGCCCTCGCAGGGGAGCCCGCCGTCACCCGGCACCGCTTCGGCCGCGGCGACGCGTGGTACCTCGCCACCCGGCCCGACCCGGCGGCCATGCGCGGGCTCTTCGACCGCGTCCGCGCGGCGGCCGGCGTCGAACCGGTCCTGCCCGGCCTGCCCGACGGCGTCAAGGCCCGCGCCCGGGACACCGAGGACGGCCGGTGGTACGTCGTGCTGAACCACGGCGCCGAGCCCGCCGACGTGCCCCTGCCGACGGCGATGCGCGACGTGCTGACCGGCGCGGAGCCGACCGCCTCGGTGCGCCTGGACCCACGCGGAGTCGCCGTGCTACGCCCGGCCTGACCGCGTCACCGAGCGCGCCGCCCACTTCAGCACCTGGGTGGCACGGGCCACCGCCCGGCCACCCAGGGCCGCGCCGACGACGACTCCGCCAAGGAGGGCGACGCCGCCGACGAGCACACGGAAGGGGCCGAACGACGCCGGCAGCAGCCAGATCAGGGACAGGCCGGCCATCCCGCAGAGCATCGACACCGCGAGCACGACGACGACGATGAGAGCGGCGGCCAGGCCCGCGCCGCGAGGAGAGGTCCGCAGCCGCCGGTAGCCCGGCGCCCGCCGCCACAGGCGTGCGCCGTCCCGGTGCTGCGGCCGGGGCAGTCCCGCCCGGCCGCAGAAGGCGACCAGGTCCGCGCCCCAGGCCCCTTTGGCGCGCAGGAGCATGCGGTCCTCGCCGTCGAGGAGGACCAGGCCCTGGCTCGGCCCGCTCCGGTACCGCCGCCGGTAGTAGTGGCCCAGTGCCTTGACCGACGACCGCGGGACGGCCACGCGCTGGTCGCCGAAGCCGTAACCGACGAGCAGGTCACCTTCGACGCGAAGCCGCACGGGCGTCCGGTCGAGCAGGTCACGCGCCGGCCTCCGGGGCCGCAACTCGACGACACCGCCGTCCGAGCCGCCGCCCTGCGGCTGCGCGACCTGATGGCCCTTCCCGGTCCGCCTTCTGCCCACCGCGGCATGTTATCCAGGGCGAACGCGAGCGGGATCGACCCGGTCACGGTGAGCCGACGTTGACACGGCGTCGGCGACCGGTCAGGGACCAGCGGAAACCTTGACCCTCTTGAGCCCGGCTGTTAGTTTTTGCGCACACTTTATGGAATAGCATTCCGTATCGCGGAAATCTGCCGTATGGGGGGATGACGGCCGGTACTGCGGAACGCGGAGGCGTCGGCGAAGGAGACCCCGATGAAGAGAATCGCGCCGATACTCGCCCTGCTGCTCATCGGCACGGCCGCCTGCTCGTCGGGCGGCGGGGCCGAGCCCTCCGGCCCGGTCGAGATCACGATCTGGCACGGGCAGGCCGACATCGCGGCCAAATCCATCGAGGGATTGGTCGCCAAGTTCAACAGCACGCACCCGAACATCAAGGTCACAACGGACTCCGGCGGCGCCACCGCCGACGCGATGCTGCCGAAGGTCACCGCCGCCCTGGCTGCCGGCACCTACCCGGACATCGCCTACGTCTACGGCTCATGGGCCGCGAACATCGCGCGCAGCCCGAAGGCCGTCGACCTGAGCACGGTCGTGCGCGACCCGAAGATCGGCTGGAACGACTTCTGGCCGAACACCCGGCAGGTCGCCACGGTCGGCCACAAGGTGATCGGGTTCCCGGCCTACGTCGATGACCTGACCGTCCTGTACAACAGGAAACTGCTCGCCAAGGCCGGGTTGCGACCACCCTCACCCGACTGGACGTGGGACGACTTCCGGACCATGGCCCGCAAGCTCACCGACGCCAGGACGCAGACGTACGGAACGACCTGGGCGACCAGCGGTGGCGAGGAGACCACCTGGACCTACTGGCCCCTGCTGTGGCAGAACGGCGGTCAGATCCTGTCTCCCGACATGAAGCGCTCCGCGTTCGACGGCCCGGCCGGCGTTCAGGGACTCACGCTGCTGCAGCAGATGGCCGTTCAGGACAAGTCCGTGTACATCGACTCCAGTCCGGCGGAGAAGGGGCAGAAGCTGTTCGAGTCCGGCCGGCTCGGCCTGTTCCTGGCCGGCCCGTGGGTGCTCCCCGACGTCAAGGCCGCGAAGGTCGACTACGGCATCGCCCCGCTGCCCGGCACGAACGGCGACCACCAGACGATCTCCGGTCCCGACGACTGGGTCGTCCTGGATCACGGGTCCCGGCGGGTCAAGGCCGCGACGGAGTTCCTGACCTGGCTGACCGCACCCGAACAGCAGCTGGTCTGGATGAACGACACCGGCTCCCTGCCGACCCGCCAGTCGATCACCAAGCTTCCCGGATACCAGGCGTACCTGGAGAGATATCCCGGCATCGACGTGGTCACCGCGAACCTGGCCAACGCCCGGCAGGTCCGTCCGGCCTCGACCAAGTACCCGCGCGTCTCCGCCTACATGGCCGGCGCGATCACGGCCGTCCTGCTCGGCAGATCCGACCCGAAGGCCGCGCTGGACGACGCGGCCCACAAGTCCGACGCGCTCCTCCGGGTGCCGGGCGCATGAGCGGGCGAAGCGAGCGAGTCAACGACACAGTGCCTCTGGTCACTCCTCCGACGAAGGAGGCCCCCGTGAACGCGCCGGCGGTGACGAGTGACGCGGACGGCCGCCGTACGACCCAGGGGAGTGAACCCGCGCGGCGCGGTGTTCGCGGCCGCGTACCCACCCGGCTCGGCGAGCACCTGGCCGGGTGGACGTTCGCCGGACCGTCGACGCTGCTGGTGCTCGGCTTCTCGCTGCTGCCGATGGCCTGGGCGCTGCGGCTCTCCCTCACCGACTCCGACCTGGTCACGTCCGGTCATTCGGTCGGCCTGGCCAACTACCGCGCGCTCGCCCACGACCCGGTGTTCTGGCAGTCGATCCGCAACACCCTGACGCTCATCGTGATCTACATCCCGGTCTCGCTGGTGCTGGGGCTGCTCGTGGCGCTGCTGCTGAACAAGCCGATCAGAGGGAGCGCGTTCTACCGCTCCTGCTTCCTGGTCCCGTTCGTCGCCTCCGCGGCGGCCGAGGGCCTGCTGATGGGCTTCGTACTGGACAAGAACTTCGGCGCGGTCAACGGCCTGCTGACCCGCCTGGGCCTGCCCGCCCAGGGGTTCCTGGACAGCCCCTCGCAGGCGATGTACGTGATCGCCGGCATCTTCGTGTGGACCCAGTTCGGCTTCAACGTCGTCATCTACCTGGCCGCGCTGCAGGAACTGCCCGCCGAGGTGCTCGAGGCGGCGGCGATCGACGGGGCGGGCCCGTGGGCGACCTTCCGGCGCATCATCGTTCCCTCGGTCCGCTCGATCTCGCTGTTCCTCGCGATCTGGGCTCTGATCGACAGCCTTCAGTTCTTCGACCTGATCCTGACCACGACCAAGGGCGGCCCGCTCAACTCGACGATCACGATCGTCTACTACGTCTGGCAGCTGGCGTTCCAGTACTTCACCGCGGGATACGGCGCCGCCGTCGCGTACGTGCTGTTCGCAGGGAGCCTGCTCGCGATCGTCGCCGGACTGGCGTTCGGCCGCAGGAAGGGGTTCCTTTCGTGACCACCTCCACCCTCTCGGCACGGCGACGCGGCAGGCCGAGCGCGCGGCATCTCGTACTCGCGCCGCTGTCCCTCCTGATGGTCGCGCCGTTCCTGCTCATGCTGGTCAGCTCGGTGATGACCAAGGCCGAGCTGAACCGTTTCCCGCCGCCCGTGCTGCCCGAGCGGATCGATCTCACCGGGTACCGCGAGCTGCTCTCGAGCTCGCAGTTCCCGCGCTGGTTCCTCAACAGCGTCATCGTGTCGGGCGTCATCGTGGTGTCCCAGGTCGTGCTGTGCAGCATGGCCGGGTACGCCTTCGCCCGAATGCGGTTCGCGGGGCGGCGCCTCGCGCTGGCGCTGGTCATCGCGACCACGCTCATCCCCTTTCAGCTCACCGTGATCCCGACCTTCTTGATCTTCCACAAGATCCACTTGATCAACACGCTCGGCGCGCTCATCGTGCCGCAACTCGCCTCGGCGCTCGGGGTCTACCTCATGACCTCCTTCTTCCAGAACTTCCCCCGAGAGCTCGAGGAGGCGGCCCGGATCGACGGCTGCTCGCGGTTCGGCGTGTTCTTCCGGGTCGTGCTGCCGGTGGCCCGCCCCGCGCTGGCCGCGCTGGCGGTGATCACCTTCATCTACGCCTGGAACGACCTGTTCTGGCCGCTCATCGCCATCACGTCGAAGGAGAGGTACACGGTGCAGGTCGGCCTGACCACCTTCCAGGGCGCTCACCAGGCGGACTGGCCGCAGATCATGGCCGGTACCGTGCTCACCACCGTGCCGGTCCTCGTCGTGTTCATCATCGGCCAGCGCCGCTTCGTGCAGGCCCTGGCCGGCGCGGTCAAGGGCTGAGGCCGTGACGTCCCCCGGCCGCCCGTACGGACGGCCGGGGGACGCCGCCATGACGCGGTCCGGGTCCGCCCGGCTCGCGCGGAGGGCGCCGGCCGCAGCCCACTCGCGGCCGGCCTCGGGCCTTCTCAGAGACGGAGGAGGCGGGCCGCGTTCGCGGCGTAGACCCGCGTGAGGACGTCCGGCGGCAGGCCGAGACCGCTGATCGTCCAGCGGCCCATCAGGGGCGGGTCGTCGGCGGAGTGCGCGAACGCCTCGTCGAGGGTCTCCAGGAACCGGAAGTGCGTCGCGTAGACGTCGGCGTCCGGCGGGAACTCGTCCGTGCCGAACAGCACGCGGTCGGGAAAGCGAAGGACCAGCTCCCGGGTCGCGCGCGGCTGGCGGCCCAGCTCGGCGATCCTGGCGGCGATGTCGATGTACAGGTTCGGGTAGGAGGCGAGCATCCGGGCGACCCAGGTCAGGTCCTCCGCGTTGCAGCCCGCGTGCACCGCGACGAACGTCGTGCGCGGATGCCGGGCGACGAGGGTCTCCAGTGCCCGCATCAGCCGTTCGAAGCGGGGGAACCGCGTCGTGTCCGCGAAGGACCAGGCGGGGTTGGCCATGAGTTGCTCGTACCGCTCGTTCCGGCCGTCCACCGGGTCGAAGAACGCGACCGGGTCGGCGGTGTGGATCGCCACCGGGACGCCGAGGTCGGCGGCGGTCTCCCACAGCGGGCCGAGCCGCCGGTCGTCGGGCAGCAGCAACGCGCCGGCGGGGTCCCTGACGTGCAGTCCCAGGTCCTTCCAGACCTTCAGGCCGCGGGCGCCGGCGGCGACCGAACGCGCCAGACTCTGGGCGGCCGCCTCGCCCGGCAGACCCCAGTCCACGTGGCAGAACGTGACGAACCGCCCGGGGTACGCGCGGTCGTACCGGTCCAGGTTGGCCTCCAGCTCCTCGCCCCACCGGCCGTCCAGGTTGACGATGGTCCGCACGCCGCAGGAGTCCATCAGACGGATCAGCTCGGGGACGTCGGGAACCGCCCAGTCCCCGGTCAGCCAGCGGCCGAGGTGGTTGTGCGCGTCGATGGCGGGCACGGCCGCGCGCGGGACCTGGGTCCGTTTGACGCGCAGCCGTGCGCGCGGCCGGTACTCACTGAGCTCCATCGGCGTACCGCTACCGCCGGATGCCGGCCGGCATCGCGTCGCCGTGCGCCTCGATCATGTCGTCGACGAGGTCGTGGATCCGCGAGAGGGACAGCGTCGCCGAGGTGTTCGGGTCGAGCATCGCGGCGTGGTAGACGTGCTCGCGGCGTCCCTCCAGGGCGGCCCGTACCGTCAGCTCGCCGACGTTGAGGAAGGTCCGGTTCAGCGCGGCGAGCTGCGGCGGCAGGTCACCGATCCTGGTCGGCCGCACCCCGGACCGGTCGACGACGCAGGGCACTTCGACGCAGGCGTCCTCGGGCAGGTTGGTGATCAGGCCGCCGTTGCGGACGTTGCCGTGCACGACGCGCCGGGTGCCGGTCTCGATCGAGTGGATGATCTCCGAGGCGAGCTCGGAGGCGGGTTCGATCTCCACGCCCTCGCCGGCCTCCAGCCGCCGTACCGTCTCGGCGTAGCCGTCGAGGTTCTCCTGCGACCATTCGAGGTAGGCCCCGATCTGGATGCCGAAGTGCTCGACCTGGTCGTCATGGCGCAGGAACCACGGCAGGTACTCCGACCCGTGCACGCTCGACTCGGTCGGGAAGTGCCCGAAACGCTGGAAGATCTCGGCGCGTACGGTCCGCCGCAGCGCGGGGTCGGCGTCGATGACCTCGGCGAGCCGCGGGTACAGGTCCTCGCCGTCGCGGGTGAAGCGCAGCACGAACGCCTGGTGGTTGACGCCCGCGGTCACGAAGCCGACCTCCTCGACCGGCACGCCGACGAGCGAGGCGAGCCGGGCCTGCGTGTCGCGCACGGAGTGGCAGACCCCCACGACGTTGCGGAACGGCGTGCCCGCGTACACCGCTCTCGGGATCATCGACATCGGGTTGGTGTAGTTGAGCAGGAGGGCGTGCGGGGCCAGCTCGGCCAGGTCGTCGCCGAGCGCGACCATCACCGGGATGGTGCGCAGCGCCCGGAAGATGCCGCCGATCCCGAGGGTGTCGGCGATCGTCTGCCGCAGCCCGTACCGTGCGGGCACCTCGAAGTCGATCTTCGTCGCGGCGAACCCGCCGACCGCGATCTCGTTGATCACGTAGTCGGCGCCGTCCACCGCGCGCCGCCGGTCCGCGTGCGCCTCCACCTTGGCGGGCAGGCCGAGGTGGCGCACCATCCAGTTCGCCATGGCCTCGGCGGTGGCCAGCCGTTCGCGGTCGATGTCGTGGAGGACGAGGGTCGAGTCGCCGAGACCCGGCAGCGTGAGGACGTCGGACAGGATGTTCTTGGTGAACTCGACGCTGCCGGCGCCGATGAAGACGATGCGTGCCATGGCCGGGGTTCCTTACATGATCGCCAGCTGGCCGCCGTCGACGACCAGCTCGGCTCCGTGGATGAAAGACGCGTCATCGGACGCGAGGAAGGCGTACGCCGCCGCGACCTCGTCGGCGTGGCCGGCCCGCCCGAGGGGGATGTGGTCCCGCTCGTACGCCGCGACGAACGCGTCGTCCGGCGTTATGGAGGCGTTCAGCGGCGTCCGGATGTAGCCGGGGCACACCGCGTTGACCCGGATGCCGTGGGCGCCGAGCTCGACCGCCATGGTCTTGGTCAGCAGCAGCACGCCGCCCTTGCTGGCGTTGTAGTGGGCGTACTCGGCCTCGCCGCCGAGGCCGTTGGTGGAGGACATGTTGACGATCGCGCCGCGGGTGCCCGCCGCGACCATCGCCCGGCTCACCGCCTGCGCGACCAGGAACATGCCGCGCAGGTTCACCCGCATCAGCGCGTCCCAGTGCGCCGGGGTGATCTCCAGGAACGGCTCGCGCCAGGCGGTGCCCGCGTTGTTGATGAGCACGTCGACCGCGCCGAGGAAGCCGGTCGCCTCGGTGACGAGCCGCGCGACGTCCTCCTCCCGCGACACGTCGCAGGCGGTCCCGGCGATCTCGCCGAGTCCCGCCAGCTCCGTCAGGGTCGCGGCGACACCCTCCAGCCCGCAGACGAAGACGCGCGCGCCCTCCTCGAGGAAACGCCGGGCCGTCGCCTTGCCGATGCCGCTCGTGCCGCCCGTGACGAGCACGCCCTTGCCGCCGAGACCGCGCATCAGCGCACCCGCCCGCGGGCCGCGACGGCGAGTTCACCGGCCGGGGCGCCGCCCCGTACGCCGTGGGCGTGGTCGAACAGGTTGCTCACCGGACAGACGTGGTTGGGGATGAGCTCCAGCCGCTCGCCGATCTCGGGACCGCCGTCGGCCGGGCACCGGCCGACGCCGTGCTCCTCGCTGAGGAACCGCATGCCGAGCTCGGGACGGCCCGCGACGACGATGTCCTCCGGCCGCCCGTCGGCGGCCAGGCACTTGGTGCCGGCGTCCACCACGAACCGGTCGGACGCGGGCCGGGCGACCACGGTCGCCAGGATCCGCGCGGCCGCCGTCGCCTCGGTCGCCACGCCGAGACGGATCATGGTGGCGTCGTTGAAGACGTAGGTGCCCGGCCGGATCTCGGTGACGCCGGGGACGGCGGCGGCGTGCCGGGCCGTCGGCGTCGAGCCGACGCTGATCTCCAGTCCGCCGCCGCACAGCCCGGCCGTCTCGACCAGGTCGGTGACCTCGCGCTCGGCGACCCGCCGCAGCTCCTCCGAGGTGGTGGTCCGGTAGGCGTGGCCGGCGTGGGTCAGCAGGCCCGCCACCCGGACGCCGGGCACCTTCTCGATCGCCCCGGCCAGCTCCGCGGTCGGCCGGCCCGGAGGCCTGCCGAGCCGGCCCAGCCCGGTGTCGACCTCGACGAACACCTCGATCGGAGCACGGCCCGCGACCCGGCCGAGCTGCTCGGCGACCTCGACGGAGTCCAGGCTGACCCGTACGCGGGCGCGTTCCCGCAGCGCCCGCAGCCGCTCCAGCTTCGGCTCGCCCCACAGCGGGTAGGCGAGCAGGATGTCCGCGCAGCCGGCGTCGGCCATCACCTCGGCCTCGCCGAGCTTGGCGCAGGTGATCCCGGCGGCGCCCGCGGCGAGTTGCGCCGTGGCCAGCTCGGGCATCTTGTGGGTCTTGACGTGCGGGCGCAGGGCCACGCCGTGCCTGGCCGCGACCGCCGCCATCTCCTCGACGTTGGCCCGCACGCGGTCCAGGTCGACGATCAGCGCCGGGGTGTCGATCGTCTCGTAGGGAACGGTCATGGTCCCTCGCCTGGCAGATAGAGGACGGCGTCGATCTCGACGAGGATGCCGGCCAGTCCGGTGGCCACCGTCGTACGGGCCGGCGGCGGCGCCGGCGTCGCGGCGGCGTAGGCGGTGTTGAACTCCGCGAAGTCGCCGATGTCGGCGAGGTAGGCGTTGATCTTCACCACGTCGGCGAGCGAACCTCCGGCCGCGCCGGCGACGGCCGCCAGGTTACGGAGGGTCAGTGCCGTCTGCTCGGCGACCGTGCCGGGCACGACCTCGCCGGTTCGCGGGTCGAGCGGGCCTTGGCCGGAGACGAAGACGAAGTCCCCGGCCCTGACGGCCGGTGAGTAGTGGCCCGCCGGAGGGGCTCCGGCCGGTGCCGCGATGGTCTGTCGTGACATGGTCACACTCCAAGGACGATGGGGCGCCCCACCTTGGGCACGAGATATTCCTGCTCGGGGAACCGCCGGTCGAGCACGTCCACGAAGGTGGCGACCGACTCGGAGTTCACTTCGAACAGGTCGTGGTGGCTGGGCAGCAGCCACCGGGCGCCGGCGACGCCGGCCAGGTGCGCGGCCTCCGCCACGGTCAGGTTCCCGACGATGCCCATCTCCTCGCGGATCCGGTCGCGGCCGTTGACCGGCAGCAGCGCCACTCGGGGCCGCAGCGCGGTCAGGGCGCGGTCGATCGACGGGTGGAGGACGGTGTCGCCCGCGTGGTAGACGGTGACGCCCTCGTCGACCTCGACGACGTAGCCGAGGAACCGGTGCGCGCCGTCCCGGACCATGACGTCGTAGCAGTCCGGTCCGGTGTACTCGGGGGAGTGCGCCGCCGGCACGGGGTGGATCCGCACCCCGTCGAGCTCCAGAACCTCCCCTGCCAGGGCGGCCCGGAAGTCCGCGCCGAGCCGTTCCACGTCGGTCTTCAGCACCGGAGGGGCGACCACGGTGAACCGGCGCCGCGCCAGCGCGGACGCGAGCGTCACGGTGTCGAAGTGATCGGCGTGCTCGTGCGTGACCACGACGACGTCGGCGTCCAGATCCGCCGGGGCGAACGGCGGCGGGAACCGCCGGGCCCACCGGCCGGGCGGCCCGAACTCGGAGTCCTCGGCGAGCCGGTCGGACAGGTAGGGATCGATCGCCACCACGGTGCCAGAGGCGCCCTTGACCAGGAAGCCGGCCTGGCCGAGCGCGCAGATCGCCACCGTTCCGGGCGGTACCCGCAGGTCGCGGAAGCCGTCGCTGACGTTCATCGACCACTCCGTGGGGACAGCAGCGCCTTGACGGGTTCGGCGCCGCCGTTCATCAGGCCGGTGAACACCGCGGCGCCGTCGGCGAGGGGGAAGGTGTCCACCCAGCTCGGGTCCCAGTCCGCCGCGATCTCGACCGCCTCGGCGAACTCCTCGCCGGCGTAGCCGAACGATCCGAGTACCCGCTTCTCGGTGCGGACCAGCTCGGTGGCGTCGAACGCGCTCTCCGGACTGAGCAGGCCGATCCAGACGGCGGTGCCGCCGGGGGCGAGCCGGGCAAGGGAGGCGGCATGGGTGACGGGCAGCCCCACGGCGTCGACGATCACGTCGAACTCACCGTCCAGGGCCGGACCGGCGTGGTCGGCGCCCTCCTGACGGGCCACCTCGCGGCGTCGTTCGGAGGTGTCGGCGACGGCGATCGACGACGCCCCCCACAGACGGGCGAGCCGCATGCACAGGAGCCCGATGGACCCGCAGCCGATCACCCCCACCCGGGCACCCTCGGGGCGGCCGGCGAGATTCCAGACGTGCACGGCGTTGGCGACGGGCTCGACGAGGCCGGCGGCGGTCCAGGACATGCCGTCGGGCAGGTCGTGCAGTGCGGACCTGGGCACCGCGACGCGCTCGGCGAAGCCGCCCGGCCGGTGCACTCCCAGAAGCGCCCGGTCACGGCAGAGTTGGCCGCGTCCTCGGGCGCACAGGTCGCAGCGGCCGCAGGAGATGATGGGATTGACCGCGACACGGCGGCCGTCGGAGGTCGTCCCGGCGAACTCATGACCCATCACGAGCGGTGGCGTTCGGAAGCCGGGGGTCCGCACGCCGTGGAGTTCACTGCCGCAGATGCCCGCGGTGGCCACCTCGAGGATGATCTCGCCGACGTCGGGGGAGGGTTCATCGACCGTGCGTAGCTCCACCACACTCGGTGCGGTGAAGACCAGTGCCTTCATCACGCCGCGAATGTAGCAGCAATCCATGATGCGGGCTAGGATTCCGTCATGCGGAAATATAGGAGTCAGGACGAATGACCGACAGCAAATCGCCCGTTGGCAGCGTCGACCGCGCGCTGCGCATCATCCAATTGCTGTCCGACAGCGGCCAGGGCGTCACCCTGGATGACCTGGCGACCCGCTCGGGCATCCCGCGCAGCTCGCTGCACCGGCTGCTCGGCGCGCTCAAGCACCGGGGCTTCGCGGCGCAGCCCGAGCCGAACGGGCCCTACTTCCTCGGTAGCGAGCTCATGGCGGCGGCGTTCCGGTTCCACGACCGGCTCGACCTGCGGGCGCTGGTCCAGCCGGTGCTGGTGCGGCTGCGCAAAGAACTCAACGAGACGGTCCACATGGCCGTCCTGGACGGCGCCGAGGTCGTGTACGTCGACAAGGTGGAGGCGATCCATCCGATCACCATGTCGTCGGTGATCGGCGGGCGGAACCCGGCGTACTCGACGGGGGTCGGCAAGGCGCTGCTCGCCTGGACGTATCCGACGGACGAGGCGATCCAGGTGTGGGTCAAGGCCCATGGGCCGCTGGCCGCCAGGACCCGCCACTCGATCACCTCGGTCACGGCGCTGGCGGAGGAGATGCGGCGCATCCGTGAGCAGGGGTACGCGCTCGACATGGAAGAGAGCGAAGAGGGCGTACGCTGCGTCGCCATCCCGCTCTTCCTCGGCCGTACGGTCCCGGCGGCCGGGGTGAGCGTCACGGCGCCCAAGGACCGCTTTCCGCCGGCTCGGCTCACCGAGGCCGCCGAACTGCTGCGCAAGGTCGTGATGGAGGAGATCGACCGCCGCGTCGGCTGACGCGCGGGGCGGCCGCCGTCCGACCGGGTTCGTCCGACCGGATCGCGTACTCCGGTCCGGCCTTGGCCGGGTGGCCCTGCGGGCGCGGCGTCACCGCCCATGGCCGCCGATGCCCGCGGCGGCGGCCGCTCGGGTGATCGACCGACGTGATTGACAGAACGTGCCCGCTCCTGGTTACTCTGGGCGTCCGAATTCTTGGAAAGCGATTCCGTATGACGGAATCATCGTCGGGCGGCGTCGACGGTCGGCCCATCGACACCGCTTCCTGGACTCCATAGGAAGCTGACATGCGACTTCTCACGTTCCGTAGCGAGAGCGGCACCCGGGCCGGGCGTCTCGACGGCGACGGCACGGTCACGACGCTCGACGCGCCCGATGTCGGCGCCCTGCTCGCCTCCGGCGCCGACTGGCGCGAGCGGGCCGCCGCCGCGGCCGGGCCTCGGGTCGCCCTCGACGGTCTGGACCTCGCCCCGGTCGTCCCCTCGCCGAGCAAGATCATCTGTGTGGGTCTCAACTACAAGCTGCACATCGCGGAGACCGGCCTGGCCACGCCCGAGTACCCCACTCTCTTCGCCAAGTTCGCCCGTGCCCTCGTCGGTGCGGGTGACCCGATCGTCCTGCCCGCCGCCTCACGAGAGATGGACTGGGAGGTCGAGCTCGCCGTCGTCGTCGGCCGTACGGTCGGCGGCGCGGACGCCGCCGACGCCCGCGAGGCCATCGCCGGCTACACCGCCGCCAACGACATCAGCGCCCGCGACTTCCAGCGCCGTACCGCGCAGTGGCTGCAGGGCAAGACGTTCGACTCGACCACACCGCTCGGGCCGGTGCTGGTCACCGGCGACGAGATCGGCGACGCGACCGACCTCGAACTGACCTGCGCCGTCGACGGCGAGGAGATGCAGCGGGGCCGCACCTCGGACATGCTGTTCGCGCCCGCCGAGCTGATCTCCTACCTCAGCCGTATCGTCACCCTCGATCCGGGGGACGTGGTGCTGACCGGCACGCCGTCCGGCATCGGGGACTCCCGTACGCCTCCGGTCCGGCTCCGCCCGGGCCAGATCGTGACCACCGCCATCGAGGGCATCGGCACGCTGACCAACGTGTGCACGGGCTCGGCCTGGTGAACGAGGTTCCCGCCTCCCGCGTGATCACCAACCCGGGCGTCATGGCCGCACGGAGACGGCGACCTACATCCGATCTTCGTCTTCGAAGCCTTCCGGCGGGGGAGGGGCGGTGGCCGAGGCGCTGGGAGAGGACGGCGGCGCCCTCGCGGACCAGGGCGCTCCACTCCTCGCGCCGCCGGTCGTCCCAGCGGATGCTCGGCACCGAGATGCTCATCCCGGCGACCATGACGGTCGTGTGGTCGTAGACGGGGGCGGCGACGCAGAACACGGCCTCGTTCGACTCGCACTCGTCGTACGACAGGCCCTGCCGCCGGATGTCGTCCAGGTGCTCCCGCAGCCGTACGGGCGAGGTGACGCTGTGGTCGGTCATGGCGGCCAGCTCGCCGTCGAGCGGGTAGGCGGCGTCCAGGGCGTCGGGGGCGAGGCCGGACAGCAGCATCTTGCCCACGCCGGTGCAGTGCGCGGGCAGGCGCCGTCCCACGGCGGAGACCATGCGGACGGGGTGGGTGCTGTCGACCTTGACGATGTACACGACGTCGGTTCCGTCGAGAACCGCGACGTGGACCGTCTCGTCGCATTCGGCGGCGACGAGCTGGGCGGCCTCGCGCGCCTCGTGGGCGAGGTCGAGCTGGTCGGCGAAGACGCTGCCGAGCTGGAACAGCCGCATGCCGAGCCGGTAGCGGGTCGGCTGTCCGGGCGTCGGGATGAGGTAGGCGCGCTCGGTCAGCGTGGTGACCAGCTCGTGGACCGTCGTCCGCGGCAGCCCGAGACGCTCGGTGATCTCCGGAGCGGACAGGGTGGGCCGGTCCAGGAAGAGCTCGAGGATGTCGAGGGCACGAGTCACCGCCGGTACCGCACGCCCCATCGCGGCCGCCTTCCCGAACGCCGTACGAAATCCCGGACAGCCTAGGAATTCTCGTCCGGCGGTGTCAACGACCCGTCACCACCGCGGACGGTCGTCCCGCTCTCACGCTCCGTGGAACTGGCCTGATGAGGCCACGAGCGTCCATGCCGCCGATTCCGGTGCTATCACTCGATGTATCGACATTGAAGCGGAGAGTGGTCATGGCGAGGAACGGCGGCGGTCCGTACGACGAGATCCTCTACCTGACGGCCGGGCTGGCCGACCTGGTGACGGGCGGGCTGCGGGGCGCCGCCCGGCGCCTGCCCGGCCTCACGGAGGTGCGAGAGGAGCTGCGGGCGCGCGGCGAGCTGGCGGTCCGGCGCACCGGCCCGGTGCCCGAGGCGCACCTGGAGGTGCTGGCCCGCCGGGTCGCCGAGCGGGGTAGGGATGAGTGACCTGCGGTTCCGGGTCGACCGTGCCCTGACGGAGTTCGTCGAGACGGAGCTCGGCGAGCTGCTCGCGCTCGACGGAGGGCTCACGCCCGTCGCCGAGCAGATGCGCGTCTCGATCGCCGGGGGCAAACGGATCCGCCCGGCGTTCTGCTACTGGGGATGGCGGGCGTCGGGTCAGCCGGACACCGACGCGATGGTCCGGGCGGCGGCGGCCCTGGAGCTGGTGCACGCCGCGGCGATCGTCCACGACGACATCATCGACCGGAGTCCGCTGCGGCGCGGCCGCGTGACGGCGCACGAGAGGCTCGGCGACGGCCTGGCCATCATGATCGGGGACCTGCTGATGGCGTGGGCGGGGCAGCTCTTCCACGCGTCGGGTCTGCCACGGACGTTCCTGGCCCGGGCGCTGCCCGTCTGGGCCACGATGGGCCGCGAGCTGGTGGCCGGCGAGTGCCTGGAGATCCTCCGCACGGGAGGCGCGCCCGACCTGGCCCGTTCCCTGGCGATCGTGCGGTTCAAGACCGGGTCGTACACCGTCGAGCGACCGCTGCAGATCGGCGCCGTGCTCGGGGGAGCCGACCCCGCGACGCTGCGCGCGCTGGCGGCGTACGCGCGTCCGCTCGGTGAGGCGTTCCAGCTCCGTGACGACCTGTGGGGCGTCTTCGGCGACCCCGCGCGGACCGGCAAGTCGGCCCTGGACGACCTGACGGGCCGCAAGCCGACCGCGTTGCTGGCCCTGACACTGGCCCGGGCGACGGAGGCCGACCGGCGGCGGCTGGGCGACCTCATCGACGGTCCGGTCACCCCCGCCGACGCCGCCGAGATCCGGGACATCATGCGGCGGTCCGGCGCGCCCGCCGAGGTCCGGCAGATGATCGACGACCGCGCCGAGACCGCCCGCGCGGCGCTTCACGGCTCCCGGCTGGCCCCCGAGGCCGCCACCGCCCTGACCCGACTGATCTGCGAGGCGACCGCTGATGAATGAGTACACCGACGAGTACCTGGACGGCCTGCGCCTCAAGGGCGACGAACTGGCCGACGCGACCGTCGGGGCGCTGTTCGGCGGGGCGGAGGTGCCCAGGTTCAACACGCTCATGCGCTGGTTCACCGTTTCCGGACAGGCGCTGCCCGAGGACGTCCCCGACGCCGCCCGTGACTACCTGGAGGCGACGGCGACCCCGCCGGAGTGGGTCGACTGGGCGGTCATGGAGCGGGCCCGGCAGTTCTTCATCGACAACGACGTGCACATCTCGACCGCCCTGTCCTTCGCGGCGATGCCGGCGTGTTACGTCGTCCCGCACATCGCCAAGCTGCTGTCCGCGACGCACTCGCTGGCCTACCCGTCGCGGCGCATGGCCGAGACCGGGCAGTTCACCGTGTACCTCATGCGGCCGGACGCGTTCGAGGCCGGCGGCCGGTTCCTCCCGGCGGCGCAGAAGGTCCGGCTGCTGCACGCCTCCATCCGCCGTCACCTGAAGCAGGCGGGCAAGTGGCCGGAGCCCGTCCCGATCTGCCAGGAGGACATGCTCGGCGGGCTGATGATGTTCAGCATCCAGGTGCTGGACGCGCTGCACCGGCTGGGCGTCCACATCACCCCCGACGGCGCCGAGGCGTACTACTACGCCTGGCGGGTGGTGGGCGCGGTCCTCGGCTGCGATCCGGCGACCATTCCGCCCGACCTCGATGCGGCCCGCCGGTTCTCCGACCGGTACATGCTCCGCCACATGGGGCCGTCCCCCGAAGGGGCGCACCTCACCGGGCAGTTGATCGAGATGTACGAGGGCGTCGTCCCCGGCACGCTCTTGGACCCGGTGGTCCCCGCTCTCATCCGCTTCCTGGTCGGCGACACCACGGCCGACTGGCTCCAGGTGCCGCGGTCGCGCTGGGACTCCGTCATCGGGGTCGTCCCGGTCCTCCTCGGCGCGGTCGAACGCTTCGAGGACCGCGGGCCCTGGGCCGAGCAACTGTCCGACCGGCTCGGCCGCCTGGTCTCGGTGCTCGAACTGTCCTCCCTGACCCGGGGACGCGTCATGCACTACGCCATCCCGCAGGAGCTGAAGGCCGAGTACGGCGTGCGCTCACCGGTATCCCGCTGGACCCCGCCACCCCCGGCCGATCTCACCTGACCGCGGCGGCGACCGTCGCATTCCGCGCGGATGCGATGTCGCGATGGACATGCGCAGCCGGAACAACGTGCGGGTCACCGGACGAGCCGGAGGGCCGGTGCTGATGCTGGCGCACGGTTTCGGGTGGGACCAGAATCGGTGGCGCGCCACCGACCCGGACACCGCCGCCGTCTTCGCCCGCACCACCTTCCTGTCGGACAGCCGGAAGGACCTGGCCGCCGTCAGCGTGCCGACCCTCGTCCTCGAATGCCGCGAGGACGTCATCGCCCCTCGGGAGGTGGGGGCCTACGCCGTCACCGACCTGCTCGACGCTTTCGGCGAGGGGCCCGACGACGATACGGCTCCGCTCGCGATCGGCGTTCCACGGGGCGCGGGCTGATCACCGCCCCGGCGATCATTGTGGAAATTCGCGATATCGGACAGTAGGCGCTTTTGGTGCGGTATTTCGCGATGGGGCGACTGTCGGGCACGAAGGGCGTTTTTGCAAAGGTCGACGATGACGTCCCTTGACAGCTTTCGCGGGGGAATTTAGCGTCTGGCCGCAGACCTCGGACAGCGTTCGAAATATCGAACATGGTGGACGGTCTGTAGCGGGGCAGGCCACCGGCCTCTTCGCGGCTTCCTGGCAACGGCACATCGGAGACCGCCTGTTCGGGGGCGGGCGGCGGATGCGCATCCCGGCCGTTCACGGCCACAGAAAGGAGCTTTCGTGCCCCTCCGCCCCAAGAAGACCCTCCTGATCGGCGTCGCCGCGCTCGCAGCGCTGGTGACCGGCACGCTGCCCGTGGTGAACGCCGCCGCGGCGCCGAGCCCGACCATCTCCAAGGACCCGTTCGGCACGCTGTCCGACGGCACCAAGGTGTGGCGCTACACCCTCACCAGCAGCGCCATCAGCGTCAAGATCATCACGTACGGCGGCATCGTCCAGCGGCTCGACGCCCCCGACCGGCACGGACACCGCACCGACGTGGTGCTCGGCTTCCCCAAGCTCGACGACTACGTGGCCAAGAACAACCCCGGGCCGTACTTCGGCGCGCTGATCGGCCGGTACGGCAACCGCATCGCCAAGGGCACCTTCACGCTTGACGGAACGACCTACCACCTGCCGCTCAACAACAACGGCAACTCCCTGCACGGCGGTCCGAAGGGCTTTGACACGAAGGTCTGGTCCGCCACCCCGGTCAAGACCAAGAACGCGGTCGGGGTACGGCTCGACTACACCAGCCCGGACGGGGACATGAACTACCCCGGCACCCTCAAGACCTCCGTGACGTACACGCTGAGCGGGAGCTCCCTGCGCCTCGACTACCACGCCACCACGGACAGGGCCACGGTCGTCAACCTGACCAACCACTCCTACTTCAACCTCGCGGGGGAGGGGTCCGGCGGCATCTACGACCATCGGCTGCGCCTCAACGCGAACCGCTACACCCCCGTCGACTCCACCCTCATCCCGACCGGGCAGCTCGCGCCGGTCGCCGGCACGCCGATGGACTTCACCAAGGCCACGCCGATCGGCGCGCGCATCCGTGACGGCTTCCAGCAGCTCGCCTACGGGCAGGGCTATGACCACAACTGGGTGCTGAACGGCTCGGGCTTCCGGCTCGCCGCCGAGGTCGGCGAGCCGACGAGCGGCCGGGTGCTGAAGATCTACACCGACCAGCCCGGCATCCAGTTCTACTCGGGGAACTTCCTCGACGGCACGCTGTACGGCACGAGCGGCCGGCAGTACCGCCAGGGAGACGGGTTCGCGCTGGAGACCCAGCACTTCCCCGACTCGCCGAACCACTCCAACTTCCCGTCCACCGTGCTGCGCCCCGGGCAGACCTACCGGACCTCGACCGTCTGGTCCTTCTCCGCGCACTGACCCCGTCCGTGTCGCCCGGAGCCGCCCGTACGCGGGCTCTGGGCGACACGACTGCTCAGCCGAGGCTCCAGAGGCGGACGGTCGCGTCGTCGCCGGCCGTGGCGAGGGTCCTGCCGTCGGGGGCGAACGCGACGGCGTCGACGACGCCCGTCCGCGTCGAGAGCGTGGTGGCGGGCCGCCGGGCCGGGGCGTCCCACAGCAGTACGGTGTCGCCCCCGGCGCAGGCCAGAATCCGGCCGTCCGGGCTGAACGTCACGCCGTTGACACGGCCGGGAAGGTCGGGCAGGGCCGCCACGAGCCGGTGGGTGGCGACGTCCCACAGGCGCACGCGACCGTCGTAACCGCCGGCCGCCAGGGTCCGGCCGTCCGGGCTGAACGCCATGCCCACGATCAGCGAGGTCAGCCGGGTCACGGTGACGGAGCGGGCGAGCCGGGCGGTGTCCCACAGCCGGATCGCCCAGGTGCCCGCGGTGGCCAGGGTGGTCCCGCGCGGTGCGAAGGCGGCGGTGAACATGCTCTCACCGTGGGCCGGCAACGTGGCGACGGCGCGGTGGTCCGCGACGCCCCACAGGCGCACCTCGTCCCCCGCGCTCGCGAGGACCGCGCCGTCCGGGCTGAAGGACAGGGCGCTGACCCCGTTGCCGTGCGTGTCCAGCGTCGCGATCCGGCTACGCCCGTCGCCGCTCCACAGCAGCACCTTGCCGTCGTATCCCGCGGTCGCCAGGGTCCGGCCGTCCGGGCTGAACGCCGCGGCGAACACGTCGTACGCGTGGCCGGTGAGGGTCGTCGTGAGCCGCCGGTCGGCGAGGTTCCACAGCCGTACGGTGTGGTCCGCGCCACCGGCGGCGAGAGTACGCCCGTCCGGGCTGAAGGCCACGGTGTAGATCTCACTCGGGCCCGCGGGCATGGAGGCCAGGAGCCGTGGAGCCGTGGCCGCCGGGCGGGGCCGCCGCTGGGCCCGCCGCGCGACGTCGTGGTCGTGGTTCGGAACGGTCACGAGGGCGAGCGCGAGGGCCGCGACCGGAGCGGCGATGAGCATGGTGCGGTGGCGCCCGGGCCACGCCCGCGCGCGGGGCGAGGCGTGGCCCGGGCGGGTCAGGTCGCCGGGCGCGTTCGCCGGCCGCGCGCCCCCGGCTCTCGCCCCCGCCGTGGAACGCGTCCGGTCGACGTCCGATCCGGCGGACCGTCCGGACGCCCGGGCCCGGTCGGCGACGGCGGCGAGGAGGACGGCCGTCGTGCCGGCTCCGAGGCGTTCGCCGACGTCCTTGTGGAGCAGCCCGTCCAGGACCGGACCGAGCGGGCCGGCGTGCGGCGCCGGAGCCGGCTCCTCGGTGATGATCGAGTGCAGCATGGCGTTCGGGTTCACGCCGTTGAAGGGCCGCCGGCCCTCGACGGCGTAGAACATCGTGGCGCCGAGCGACCACAGGTCGGACGCCGCGACGGCGGGTTCGCCACGGGCGCGTTCGGGCGCGAGGTACGCGGGGGCGCCCATGACGACGTCGGACTGGGTGAGGGCCGGGTCGCCCTCGACGGTGGCGAGCCCGAAGTCACCGAGCACGACCCGCCGGCCCGCGAGCAGGACGTTGCCGGGCTTGACGTCGCGGTGCAGCACCCCGGCCAGGTGCGCGGCGCGCAGGGCGTCGAGTAACTGCAGGCCGATGTCGGCGACGCGCCGCGGAGGCAGCGGGCCGTACGTGCGCACCAGCTCACCCAGAGACCGCCCGTCGACGTACTCCATGATGATCCACGGATCGTCGCCGTCCTCGACGACGTCATGCACGGTGACGACGCCGGGATGGTCGAGCCGGGCCGCCGAGCGGGCCTCCTGGAGGGTCCGCCGGCGCTGTTCGGCGCGCTGCTCGGCCGTGGAGTAGGTGGGAAGGAACAGGCGCTTGGCGGCGACGTCGCGCTGCAGGCGTTCGTCGCGGGCGCGCCACACCACCGCGAAACCGCCCCGGCCGATCTCCTCGAGGAGACGGTACTGCCCGGCGATCAGCCGCCCTCGGCCATCCGGCATGGCAGGACGATAACCGTCGGCCCGCCCCGGAGGATAGGGACCTTCGGTCCGTCGTCCCCGGGCGGCCGGCCGCAGCCGCTGCGGGGACGGCCGGGGGTCATCGGGGCTCATCGGGCGCGGCTCGCGTACACGACCACGTCGCGCAGGTAGTGCCCGGACACCGGGTCGAACGCGCCGCCGCAGGTGATGACGCGCAGCTGCGGGTCGGGGGTCGCCCCGTAGACGTCCGCCGTGGGGAAGTCCTCCTTGGAGATGGACCGCACGCGATCGACGGTGAAGGCCGCCACACGGCCGGTCGCGTCGGTGACCAGGATCCGGGCGCCCGGTCGCAGGGACGCCAGCCGGGTGAAGACGGCCGGACCCGTACGGGAGTCCACGTGCCCCGCGATCACGGCCGGTCCCGTGTCGCCGGGCCGGACGCCGTCGGCGAACCATCCGGCGCGCGCGGGGTCGCGCGGTGGGAGGAGCCGCCCGCGCGGGTCCGTCGTCAGGCGGTCCAGCGGCGATCGCACGCCGATCTCGGGGATCCGCAGCGTCACCGGCTCGGCGTACGCGCCGGGCCTGCCTCCGCCCTCGCCGTCGGCGTACGCGCCGGGCCCTTCTCCACGCTCGGCGTCGGCGTACTTGCCGGGCCTGCTCCCGTGCTCGGCGTCGGCGTACGGGCGGGGCCTGCTCCCGCGGTCGGCATCCGTGTACGGACCGGGTCGGTCCCCTCGGCCGACCGCCGCCGGTGCGGGGGGCAGCGGGATGAGCCGGGCGGAGACCACCCACGGCGGCGGGGCGACCCGGCCGGCCAGCCCGCCGAGCCCCGCCTCGACCGGGCCGCGCGGCGTCCGGCGGGGCGCCGCGGCGTCGCGCAGGTCGAGCAGGCGCGGTCCCGACGTCCCGTCGAGCACGAACAGCGTGTGCACGGAACCGGCGCGCAGCGTGACCCGTGACGTCACGGGCGCCCCGGACCCGCCCGTGACGCGGACCGTGGCCGCCCCCGCCCGCAGCGAACGGTAGGACGTGACCTCCGGGAACCGCAGGTCCCCGGCGAGGGCGTGGCCATCGGCGGTGACGGTCACGACCGGCCGCTGCAGCGACGCCTCGATGACGCGGAGCGCCACGCGGCCGGCGGGCGCGGTGCGCGCGTCCTCCAGGATCCTGAGCGTGAGGCTCTTGTACGGGCCGAGGCCCGCGACGGTGTAGGCGGCGCGCGGGCGTACGTGGACGTGGGCCGACAGCACCGGCGGGCTCGTCGCGGCCGCGTCGACGGGGCGCATCGCGACCGTGTAATCGCCGCCGCCGAGCCGCTGGTACGGCGAGAGCACGCCGTAGCCGACGTGTTTGAGCACCAGGCGCGGCGTGCTCCGCCCCGCGGCGTACAGGTAGACGTCGACGGCGGGAGTGTCGGGGGACAGGTGCGCGAGCCGGAGGTAGCCGTCGCCCGGCGCGGCCAGGGCGGAGGAGGCGCCCGGCAGCACGACGCCTAAGACCGTGACGGCGACGATGACGGATCCGCGCATACTGCGGGTCCGGCCGGCGGAGCACGGGGGACGGGGCGTCATGACGGCCTCCTGACAGGCTCGCGCCCGCGAGCGGCGCGGGCTGTTGACGTCGACGGAAACGGTGCCGACCGGGAGGACCCGGCCGATCCTGCCGCTGCGTGAAGTCTTCCTCACGGAGCGCCGTCATGTCCGGTGATCCGGCCGATGCGCGGTGAAGCCGCCCGCCCCCGGCGGGGCGGAAGGGCGGGCGGCGGACCGCGACCGCCGGGTCAGGCGGCGCCGCCGGCGGTCACCGCCGGAGCCGGCCTGCCGACGGGCGACCGGCGGCTTACGGCGGGAGCCGGGCGGCGGACGCGGCGGACGCGATCTGCCCTTCCAGTCGCTTGAGAACGGACAAAGGTTGCCGCCACGCCACAATTCGCCGCTCCCCTTCTGGGTGGCGTGGTGTTCCAAAGCAGCGAAACCGGTATGGCCCAGGGAGGCTATTGCCACCCGCGCGGCACATGTGGTGCCATTTGAGCCCTCTAAGATCTTGATGTTTCACAATTGTTGACGGAGACGGCGAGGCCATCAATGCGTTCTCCCAAGCGTTCCGGCAGGTGGTCCCTACGGACCAGGCTGCTGGTGCTGAGCCTCGTCCCGATCGTCTGCCTGGCCGGGGTCTGGGCGTTCGCCGCCTTCCTCGCCTCCCGCGACGCGATCGGCAAGTACAAGGCGTCGACCGCGTACCAGAAGGTCACCATCCCGGGAGCCAAGCTCGAGGCCGCGTTGCAGCGGGAGCGCGCCGTGTCGGCCGTCCTGCTGACCACCAGGGGTCGGCAGGACCGGCAGGAGGTGACCGACGGCCGGGCCGCCGTCGACACCGCGCAGGCGGAGTTCCGCAGGTCCGCGCTCTCAGGCGACGCCCAGCGCTCCGTCAACCCGACGACGCGCCAGCGGCTCGACGACCTGTGGCAGCAGCTCGACGGGCTCACCGCCCTGCGCGGCCGGGTCGACGCCGAGTCCGTGGACGCCCTCGGCGCGATCGGTGACTACAGCACCGCGATCGAGTCGGTGATCCGGGTGTTCAGCACGATGATCGTCATCGACGACGCGGAGATCTACCAGCAGGGCACGGCGCTGGTCGAGTCCGCCACCGCGCGCGAGCTCGTGATGCGAGAGGACGCCCTGGTGACCTCGGCGCTCGCGACCAGGAGCCACCGGATCAGCGCTCAGGCCTACGGAGTGTTCGCGCAGAGCGCCTACAACGAGCGCTATCTCTTCGACGCGGCGCGTTCGCGGGCGAGACCCGCCCTGCGCACTCCGTGGGACAAGATCGTCGACTCGCCGAGCTTCAACGCCTTCCGCGCGCTGGAGGACGCGATCATCGCGACGCGGCCCGGCGCCCGGCTGCCGGCGCAGTCCGTCTCCTGGCAGGCGACGATCGAGCCGCTGATGCGGGCCTGGTCGCAGGCGACCATCGACGCCGGCGCGACGCTGACCAGCGAGACGAAGCCGATCGAGCGCAGATCCATCCTCTTCCTCTCCCTCACGGCGGGGATCGGGATCGTCGCGCTGGCGCTGTCGATCGTCGTCTCCCTTCTGTTCGGCCGGACGCTGGCGCGGGAGATGGCCGTCCTGCAGCGGGCCGCCCTCGACCTCGCCCAGGTTCGCCTGCCGCGGGTGATCAAGCGGCTGCGTGACGGCGAGGAGGTCGACGTCGAGGCCGAGAGCCCTCCGGTGAAGGGCGGCGGCAGCAAGGAGGTCTCCCGCGTCGCGGACGCCCTGGGCACCCTGCAGCGGACCGCCGTCGAGGCCGCCGTCGGCGAGGCGCGGCTGCGGAAGGGGATCAACAAGGTCTTCATCAACCTCGCGTGGCGCAACCAGTCATTGCTCCACCGGCAGCTCGCGATGCTCGAGACGATGGAGAAGCAGGCTCGTGACCCGGACGTCCTCGACGACCTGTTCGCGCTCGACCATCTCACCACGCGCATGCGCCGCCACGCCGAGGGCGTGGCGATCCTGTCGGGCGCCGCGCCCGCCCGCGGCTGGCACAACCCGGTCGGTATCAAGGACATCCTGCGCGCGGCGGTCGCCGAGGTGGAGGACTACACCCGCGTCGTGGTCGAGTCCGCGACTCCGACGGCGCTCGACGGTTCCATCATCGCCGACACGACGCACCTGCTCGCCGAGTTGATCGAGAACGCCACGGCCTTCTCCCCGCCCACCACGCAGGTGCAGGTCCGCGGCGAACTCGTGGCCCACGGCTACGCGATCGAGGTCGAGGACCGCGGCATCGGCCTCAACGACGAGGAGCTCGCCGAGGCCAACGAGAAGCTGGCGAACCCCCCGGAGTTCGACCTGCTCGACAGCGATCGGCTGGGCCTGTTCATCGTCGGCAGGCTCGCCACCCGGCACGGGATACGCGTCACCCTCGGCACCTCGCCGTACGGCGGGGTGCGGGCGGTCGTGCTGGTCCCGCCGGATCTGCTGGCCGGCGACCAGGCGTTCGACTACGACGACGCGTTGCCGGAACAGCCCGCCATCGACCCGGCCTGGCATGCGGTCGCCGAGGTCGAGGCGCCCGCCGACCCGGCCTGGCGTGCGGTCGCCGAGGTCGAGGCGCCCGCCGACCCGCCTCCGCCGCCCCTGGCCGCGCCGCTGGAGATCGCCGCCCCGGTCGGCGGCGGCCAGTGGGAGGAGCAGGCCCAGTGGTCGGACGACCGGGCCGTCCCCTGGCCCACTCCGGACTGGGTCGGCTCCGGCTGGGCCGGCGAGGACATCCAGGCGCCGTACGAGGGTTGGACCGACGAGGACGCACCCGAACTGCCGAGGCGCGTCCGCCAGGCGAACCTCGCACCGCAGCTCCGGAAGGAGCAGACCGGGCCGGAATCCACGGCCGACCAATCGATGACCACACGCCCGCCGGAGGAGACCCGGTCGCTCATGGCATCGCTTCAACGGGGTTGGCAGCGCGGCCGCCAGGCCCCGGACCTCGACGAGTAGCCGCGAAGGTGAGGGGCCGATGCTGGATACGACCGGTGAGCTGAACTGGTTGCTCGACGATCTCGTCGGGCGGGTCGCCCGGGTGCGCCACGCGATGATCCTGACCGGCGACGGACTGCCGATGGGGACGTCGCAGGGGATGGACCCGGAGGAGTCCGAGCGGTTCGCCGCGCTGGCGGCCGGGCTGTACAGCCTGGCCCGGACGGTGAGCGAGCGCGTCGAGGGCGGAGGCATCCGCCAGACGGTGATCGAGCTGGAGAAGGCGTTCATGTTCGTGGTCGCGGCGGGTGACGGCACGTGCCTGGCGGTCGTGAGCGAGGGCGACGCGAACATCGGCCTGATCGCGTACGAGATGGCGCGGCTGGTCAAGCGGGTCCGCCGCCACCTGGCCACCTCCGCGCGCTCGGCGGCCGCGAGTCCGGACGGACCACCGGGGGGAGCGTGATCCCCCGTGACCGCGTCCAAGCGCCGATGGTTCGACGACGCGGCCGGCCCGGTGGTCCGGCCGTACGCGGTGAGCCGTGGCCGGACCCGGTCGTACGGGGAGACACTCGACCTGCTGGCGGTCGTCGTGGGCCGGGCGCCGGCCAGGGCGGACCGGCGGTGGCTGGACCCGGAGCACCTGCGGCTCCTCGGCCTGTGCCGGCGGCCGATGACGGTCGCCGACCTCGCCGCCGACGTGGGGCTGCCGCTCGGCGTCGTCCGCGTCCTGCTGGGAGATCTTCGATACTGGGGCCTGATCAGCGTGCGGCCTCCCGACACGCGTTCGTACGCGCACGACGAACGCATACTCAGGACTGTGCTCAATGAGCTATACACACTTTGACTCCGGCGTCACCGCGCAGGACTCGCCGATGGCGATCAAGATCCTCATCGCCGGCGGATTCGGGGCGGGCAAGACCACGTTGGTCGGCACGGTCAGCGAGATCCGGCCATTGCGCACCGAGGAGGCCCTCACCAGCGCGGGGATCGGCGTCGACGACACCTCCGGGGTCGAGGCCAAGGAGACCACGACGGTGGCGATGGACTGGGGCCGCATCACCTTCCGGAACAACGTGGCGCTGTACCTCTTCGGGACCCCGGGCCAGCACCGGTTCTGGTTCATGTGGGACGAACTCGCCCGGGGGGCGGCCGGCGCGGTGGTCGTCGTCGACACCCGGCGGCTGGCCGACGGCTTCGCGGCGATCGACTACTTCGAGCAGCGCGGCACGCCGTTCGTCGTGGCCGTCAACCGCTTCGACGGCGCGCCGCGGTACGACGTGCACCGGGTCCGCGCGGCCCTCGACGTCGCCCCCGATGTGCCGATCATCCTGTGCGACGTGCGGCGCCGGGAGTCGGCCAAGCTGGTCCTCGTGTCCATCGTCGAGCACGCGCTGCGCCTGGCCGGCCGGCGCGTCCCCACGGGCTGAGGACCGGTCGGCGCGCCCCCGCGAGGTAAGGACCGGCCGACCGGAAGCGGACATTTTTCTGAACCGCCGCCATGATGGAACGTTCCATTGCATACTCGGCGGAGCGGAGGGGGCCGTGGCGACCGGCCCCGCCGTGGTGGCGGTCCGAGGGACGGCGTGAGAATGGCACGACCGACGAAGGAGGTCGCATGAGCGAGGCGAAGACCGAGATTCGTACCGAGGGGGCTCCCACTCCGCTGCCGGTGTTCTCCCAGGGGGTGCGCAAGGGACCGATCCTTCAGGTGTCCGGCCAGGGCCCGCAGGACCCGGCGACGGGGGCGTACCTCCACGCCGGGGACGTGAAGGCGCAGACCCGCCGGACGCTGGAGAACGTCCGCGCCGTCCTGGAGGCGGGCGGGGCGTCGGTCGGGGACGTGGTGATGTTCCGCGTCTACCTCACCAGGCGCGCCGACTTCGGGCCGATGAACGAGGAGTACGCCGCGTTCCTCGAGGAGCACGTCAAAGACGGCGTCAAGCCGTGCCGGACCACGCTCATCGCCGAACTGCCGAACGAGGCCATGCTCGTCGAGATCGACGCCCAGGCCGTCGTCGGCTGAGGGAGCGGCATCCCGACGCCGGGCGCGGCGTCTCCGGCCTGAGCCGCGCCGTGTCCACGGGGAGCCCTGGAGGACGCGGCCGGTCGCCGGATCCGCCGGTGAACGCGGTACGCGCGCGAGATAGGAGATGACGTTGGAGCACACCGAGACCCGCGCCGCCACGGGCGAGATCGACGCCGAGCGGGTCGCCGAGCTCGCGGCCGAGCGGCTGGACTGGCGCTTCAAGGCCGTTCCCGCCTCGGCGTGGGGGAGTACGGTGGCCGGCTTCGTGGCGGGGCGGCCCGCGCTGGAGGACCTCGGCACTCCGCTGCTCACGCTCGACGCGAGCGCGCTGGAGCACAACCTGCGCACGATGGCCGGCTGGTGCGCGGCGGTGGGCGTGGACCTGGCCCCGCACGGCAAGACCACGATGGCCCCGGCCCTGTGGGAGCGGCAACTGGCCGCGGGCGCCCGCGCCATCACCCTCGCCAACCTCTCGCAGCTCGGGGTCGCCCGGGCGTTCGGCGTGCGGCGCGTCCACCTCGCCAACACCGTCCTGGACCCGGCGGGGCTGCGCTGGATCGCCGCCGAGCTCGACCGCGACCCGGACTTCTCCGTCACCTCCTGGGTCGACTCGGTGCGCGCCGTCGAACTCATGGAGGAGGCGCTCGGCGGCGGCCCGGTCGAGCCATCGCGGACGCTCGACGTCTGCGTGGAACTGGGCGGCGCGGGCGGCCGTACCGGCGCCCGTACGCTCGACGAGGCGCTGGCCGTCGCGGAGGCCGTCACGACGGCCCGGCACCTCCGGCTCGTCGGCGTCAGCGGCTATGAGGGCGCGCTGGCCCACGGCTCCGTCGCGGAGGCGGTCGCCGTGCTCGAGTCCTACCTCGGTGACCTGCGGGAGCTGCACGACCGCCTCCGCGACGGGCGGCTGCTGGACGCGGCGGACGAGACCGGCGACGCCGTGATCACCGCCGGTGGAAGCGCGTGGTTCGACGTGGTCGTCCGCGTCCTCGCTCCGGCCTCGGACGCCCGTACCCGGGTCATGCTCCGCTCCGGCGCGTACCTCATCCACGATGACGGGTTCTACCGTGGCGTCTCGCCGTTCGCCCGGGAGGAGGGGGCCGTGCGACTGCGCAGCGCGATGCACGGGTGGGCGCGGGTCCTCTCCCGGCCGGAGCCGGGGCTGGCCCTCCTGGACGCCGGCAAGCGCGACCTTCCCTGCGACGAGGGCATGCCGGAGCCGCAGTTCGTACGCGGACGCGGGCCGCTCGCCGCCGGCGCGCGCGTCAGCGCGCTGAACGACCAGCACGCGTTCCTCCGGGACGCGGACGTGTCGGTGGGCGACGTCGTCCGTCTGGGCCTGTCCCACCCCTGCACGGCGTTCGACAAGTGGACGCTCATCCCGGTCGTCGACGACGCCGCGGCCGACGGTCCGGTGGTGGTGGATCTGGTCCGGACCTTCTTCTGAAGATTCATTATATGAACTACGGGACGGTAACTGACGAAATTGTTTGATCGATTTCCATGGCCGAGCTCGATTCGGTACTGTTCTACCGTTTTATGCCCCGCATGCATGATCGCTTGCGCCCCCCCGACAGCGACTCATGAAAGGACGCCACCGTGGGTACAGCGGTGCTCCCCCGCGAACTGCCGCCCCGCCTCGTGACCGCCGCCATGAGCGCCTCCGCGGATGTGGGAATATGAACATCTTTCTCTGGACTCCCCTGCTCGTCCTCCTGTCCGTGACGCTCGCGGTGCGGGGGCGCCGCCGGTCCGCAGCGGCCGCGCCCGACCCGAACGCCTATCCCGAGTCGATGACCGCCGTGCTGCCTCCCGGCGACGAGGAATATCTCGCCTGGCTGGCCGATGATTCCTGGCCGAACGACGAATATCTTGATCTCGAACGCACCTGGCGTGCCGAACTCGAGCCGATCACTGTTGATCACGACAGGCCCGTATGTCCGGGCTGTGAGCGTCCCGGGGACGACGTCTGGCCTTGCCCGAATTGTGGGCTTTTGGTGCATTCGACATGCGGTCACGGAATGCGCCGCAGAAAGATCGCCAAGCCGTACCGGACCCGTGACATGGACGCCGAGTCCGTCGTCGCCGAGTGGGTCTGCCGCCGGTGCGCGTCGGTCGTCGGACTCGACGTGGACCGCGGCGACGAGGAGACCGGGCACGGCCTGCACCAGTGACCCGACGGGGCCCGGCGTTGACGCGCCGGGCCCCGTCTGCTTACGGTCGTCATACCGACCAGTCGGTATGCTGACGGGCCGGGCAGACCCGACGGCCGCAGTGGCCGCGTCCGCGAGGGGACGGCGATGGACTTCGCATTCGACCAGACCACCATCGAGTACCGCGACCGGCTGCTGGAGTTCATGGACTCCCACGTCCATCCGGCCGAGCCCGTCTACGCGGCGCAGGCCGCCGAGCTCACCGGCACGTGGGCCACTCCGCCGGTGATCGAGGACCTGAAGGCCGAGGCGCGCAAGCGCGGCCTGTGGAACCTCTTCCTCCCGCACGAGCCGTACGGCGCCGGCCTGAGCAACCTGCAGTACGCCCCGCTCGCCGAGATCATGGGCCGCTCGCCGAAGATCGCGCCGGTCGCGCTCAACTGCGCGGCGCCCGACACCGGCAACATGGAGATCCTCGCGCTGTTCGGCACGCCCGAGCAGAAGGAGCGGTGGCTCGAGCCGCTGCTGGACGGCGCGATCCGCTCGGCGTTCTGCATGACCGAACCGGCCGTGGCCTCCTCCGACGCCACCAACATCGGGCTGCGCATCGAGCGGGACGGCGACTCGTACGTGCTGAACGGCCGCAAGTGGTGGACGTCCGGCGCGCTCAGCCCCGAGTGCGAGATCTTCATCGTGATGGGCGTGACCGACCCGGACGCCCCGCCGTACCGCCGGCAGAGCATGGTGCTGGTGCCGAAGGACACGCCCGGGGTCACCGTCGAACGGGGACTGCACGTCTTCGGCTACGACGACGGCACGCACGGCGGCCACGCCGAGATCTCCTTCGACGACGTGCGGGTGCCGGCCGGCAACATCCTCCTCGGCGAGGGCGAGGGCTTCCGCATCGCGCAGGAGCGGCTCGGGCCCGGGCGCATCCACCACTGCATGCGCGCCATCGGCATGGCCGAGCGCGCCCTGGAGCTGATGTGCGAGCGGGTCGTGTCGCGGGTCGCCTTCGGCGGGCCGATCGCCGACCAGGGCGTCGTGCAGGACTGGATCGCCGAGTCGCGCATCCGGATCGAGCAGGCGCGGCTGCTCGTCCTGAAGACCGCGTGGCTGATGGACACCGTCGGCAACAAGGGCGCCCGGGTGGAGATCTCGGCGATCAAGGCGCTGGTGCCGGAGATGGCGAACTGGGTGATCGACCGGGCGATCCAGGCGCACGGCGGCGCGGGCGTCTCGCAGGACTTCCCGCTCGCCGAGCTGTGGGCGGGCGTGCGGACCCTGCACCTGGCGGACGGCCCCGACGAGGTGCACAAGCGGTCGATCGCCCGCCGCGAGCTCGCCGCCTACCGGGGCAGATGATGGTGGACGAGCGCCCGCTGCCGGAACGGCTGCTGGCGGTGGCCACCCGGCTGTTCGCCGAGAACGGCTACGAGGGCACCTCCGTCCAGGAGATCGTCCGGGCCGCCGGCGTCACCAAGGGGGCGATGTACCACTATTTCGCCGCCAAGGATGATCTGCTCTATGAGATCTACCACCGGTTGCTGGCCCTGCAGACCGACCGGCTGCGGCGGTTCGCGGGCGGCACCGGCCCGGCGGAGGAACGCCTGCGCGCCGCCGCCGTCGACGTGATCGAGACGAGCATCGCGCACCTGGACGAGCTGACGGTCTTCTTCCGCTCGATGCACCTGCTGCCGGCCGAGAAGCAGAAGGCCGTACGGGCGGAGCGGCGCCGCTACCACGAGTGCTTCCGGGCCCTGGTGGAGGAGGGTCAGCGGGAGGGGACCTTCCGGCCCGGCGTCCCGGCGGACCTGGCGGTCAACTTCTTCTTCGGCGCGGTGCACCAGCTGAGCACGTGGTGGCACCCGGACGGGCCGCTGGACGCCGCGGCGGTGGGCGACTACTACGTCGGTCTCTACCTCGACGGGCTGCGGGAGGGCGGCGACGGCTCGCCGGGCCGATGAATCATTCGCCGCCGCTGCGGTAGATGGAGGACATGGAGAAACTGTCATTGGAAGCCCGGGCTCGCGAGCAGCTGGACCGGGCCCTGAACGACTCGGCCGGCCGCAGTGCCACCACGGTCTACGGAGGGCACGAGCACGTGCTCCGGCAGACGCTCATCGCGCTCAAGGCCGACACGACGATGGACGAGCACGTGGGCCCGGAGGAGGGCACCGTCCAGGTGCTGCAGGGCCGCGTCCGGCTCGTGGCGGGGGACGACTTCTGGGAGGGCCGGACCGGCGACCTGATCTTCGTGCCGAAGGCCCGGCACCGCGTCGAGGCGATCGAGAACTCGACCATCCTGCTCACCGCCGTCAAACTGCCGTCGGCGCCGGAGAGCCTCTGAACCCACTCCGGGCGGGCCGGTGACCTGCACCGGCCCACCCCGGTCACCGCCGCCCCTTGACCGTAACCGACCACTTACCTGAGCATGGGGGGCGATGCGGAAGGCGGTGGCGTCATGACGACCCGGTCCGGTCCGGCCCCATCGGAGCTCGGCCTGTCCTCGCTGGAGTTCTGGGCGCTGCCCGGCGAGGAGCGCGAGGCGGCCTTCGCGGACCTGCGCGCCCGGGAACATCCGGCCTTCTTCCCCGAACTCCCCGTCCCGTTCGTGCGGCCCGGTAAGGGCTTCTACGCGCTGGTACGGCACGCGGACGTCAGTGAGGCCAGCCGCCACCCGGAGATCTTCAGCAGCGAGCCGAGCGCGACCAGCATCCCGGACTTCCCGGCGTACATGGAGCGGTTCTTCGGCTCGCTGATCAACATGGACGATCCCCGGCACGCCAAGATCCGCCGGATCGTGTCCCGCGCCTTCACCCCGAAGATGCTCGCCAAGACCGAGGAGGACGTCCGGCGGCGCGCCGCGCGGATCGTCGACGAGCTGATCGAGACCGGCCCGGGGGACTTCGTCGCGAAGGTCGCCGTACGCCTGCCGGTCGAGGTCATCTGCGACATGCTCGGCATCCCCGAACGGGACTACCCCCGGGTCATCGAGCGCACGAACGTCATCCTGGGCAACTCCGATCCCGAGTACACCGGGATCAAGCCCGGACGGGTCGGTCGCGTCACCGCGGCCCGGGCGCTGTTCAAGATCATCTGGGCGGCCCGCGACCTGCACCGGCTCGCGGCCGGCCTGGGCCGCCAGCGCGTCGAGAACCCGACCGGCGACCTGGTCTCGGCGCTGGTCAACGCCAACGTCGACGGCGAGCGCCTGACCGTCCGCGAACTCGGCTCGTTCTTCCTGCTGCTCGTCGTCGCCGGGAACGAGACGACCCGGACGGCCCTCAGCCACGCGCTGAAGCTGTTCACCGACTTCCCCGACCAGCGGGAGCTGCTCCTCGAGGACTTCGAGGGCCGGATCGGGGGAGCGGTCGAGGAGATCGTGCGCTACTCCACACCCGTGATCTTCATGCGCCGCAACCTCACCCGCGACCACGAGATGAACGGGCACACCTACCGAGCGGGCGACAAGGTGCTGCTGTTCTACAATTCCGCCAACCGCGACGAGGCGGTGTTCGAGCACGCGGACGTCTTCGACATCACCCGCGGCCCGAACCCGCACGTCGGGTTCGGCGGGCCGGGCCCGCACTTCTGCCTCGGCGCCAACCTCGCCCGGCGGGAGATCACCGTGATGCTCCGGGAGCTGTTCACCCGGGTCCCGGACATCCGCGCCGCCGGTGAGCCCGACCGCCTGCTGTCCGGCTTCATCAACGGCTACAAGCGCCTGCCCTGCACCTTCACCGCCCCCTGACCGCGATCAGAAGAGCAGGTCCTCGGCCTGCCTGCCGGACGGGTCCGCGCTCAGCAGTTCCGCGTGGAGGTCGTCCATGTGGCGGCCGGGTTCCTCCGTGTCACCCGTCGTCTCGTGCAGCGACCACTCGGGGAGCGAGTCGTCGTCCAGGTCGTGGTTGGGCACGTCGAGCGCGTACAGGACGGCGAAGGCCGCGTCGCAGGCGGCGCGTCGCGCCAGGGTGACGACGTCGGCCCGGTCGGCGCCGGCGTCGAGCAGGCGGCGGGCGGCGGGAATGCCGTCGATCTCGCCGGGCCGCTCGAGGCTGTTGATGGCGTACTCCCAGATGTGGCGCAGCAGCAGGAAGCGGGCGAGCTGCGGGATGTCCTCCCCGACCTCCAGGCGCGCCTCCTCCTCCGGGTGCTCGGCGCCGAGCCCGGCGAACCGGTCGCGCAGCGCGAGCGCGCGGGCGCGGTCCGCCTCGGAGAGGGTCTCCAGCCATCCGGTCCAGCCCGATGGGGCCGATGATGCAGACGTCATGATCGCAGTATGGCCGCGCCACCCGGCCGGCGATGCCGGCGGGGTGGCGCGGGAGCGGGCGTGCGTCCGGGTCAGGAGGGAAGGCTGACGAACCTGGCGAGGAACTCCCGGGCCGGGGAGGAGTCCAGGCGGTAGTCGTAGTTGGTGTCCTTGCAGGCGTCGTCGTCCCCGCTGATCGTGGTGGCCACCAGGAGGTCGGTGTTGCCGAGGAAGTTGGGGCCGCCGGAGTCGCCGAAGCAGGTCCCGCCGTCGCCGCGGTCCGGCTGGAGCTTCAGCCACCGGTGGGTGAGCCCCTGGTAGGAGATCGACGTCCGGCTGCGGGTGTCGGTGTAGACGAACTTCATCTTGCGCTTCACCTTGGACGGGTTGAGCGACCCGTACCCGACCGGCGTGAACTTGGCGTCCTTCAGCGAACCGTCGGCGCGCATCCGGGACAGCAGGTCCTTCGAGGGCAGGCTGGCGGGCTTGATGCCGACGATCGGCGAATCGAAGACCACGACGGCCATGTCGTACCGGTCGGCGTCGGAGTCATAGCGCTCGTCCGGTATGTACCGGCCGGTGTAGACGGCGTCTCCGGTCTTGTAGTGACTGGAGAAGGTCACCCGTGCGGTGCCCTTCTCGCCCTGCCGGCAGTGGGCCGCGGTGAGGAACACCGTCGGCGAGATGAGTGTGCCGGTGCAGTAGGACCAGGTGCCGTCGGGGTACGGCTTGCCGGCGATCAGGGCACCGACCGACGGATGGTCGTTTCCGTCGGGAGATCCATTGGTGATCGCTGATGCGGGGGAGGCCAGACCGACGATCATAAACGCAGAAATTGCAACGGGGGCGGCAAAGCGCATGGGCAGACCTTAAACGGAAATACCGCCTTCAGTCCAAATGATCAGGAAAAGATCTACTTACCGCCTCGGTCCTCCGACCTGCGGATACATCGCCGCATCGATGATCCGAATGGTGTGGCACGAGCGGGCCGAGCGGACGCGCCCGGCCATCCGGAAAGACGAGCGAGTCGAAGCCGTAGCGGTCCCGCGCCGTGATCAGGAAAGGCCGATTCGCCGTGCGGCCCGGTCCCAGGCGGCGTCGTCGCCGCGCGGGTGGTAGAAGGTCAGATCCTGCGTGCGGCGCACCAGCTCGCGCGGCTCGACGGCCGATCCGTGCGCGCGGGCCTGCACCAGAGCGTTCCCGATCGCCGTCGCCTCCACGGGCCCGGCGACGACCGGCAGGCCGCAGGCGTCCGCGGTGAGCTGGCACAGCAGCGCGTTGCGCGCCCCGCCGCCGACGATGTGCACGACCTCGACCGACCTGCCGGAGAGCCGGGCGGCGTCCCGGATCGCGGCGCGGTGCCCGAGGGCGAGGCTCTCCAGGACGCAGCGGACGACCGCCGCCCGTCCCTCCGGCGGCCGCTGGCCGGTCCGCGCGCAGTACGCCGCGATCCGCGCGGGCATGTCACCCGGCGGGAGGAACGCCTGGTCGCCCGGGTCGACGAGCGCGGCGAACGCCGGCGCGTCCGCCGCCGCGGCCAGCAGGTCGGGCAGCGACGCCTCGGCCCGCCACGTCCGCAGCGACTCCTGCAGCAGCCACAGCCCCATGACGTTGCGCAGGTAGCGGATCGTGCCGCCGACTCCGACCTCGTTGGTGAACCCGGCGACCCGGCTCTCCTCCGACAGCACCGGCGCGTCGAGCTCCACCCCGGCCAGCGACCAGGTGCCGCACGACACGTAGCCGAAGCGGTCGTGCTCGGCGGGGACCGCCAGGACGGCCGAGGCGGTGTCGTGCGAGCCGACCGTGGTGACGGGCAGCGCGTCCGGCAGCCCGGTCTCGGCCGCGACGTCCGGCCGCAGCGTGCCGATGACGTCGCCCGGCCGGCGCAGCGGCGGGAAGATCCCGGTCGGCAGCCCGAGGCGTTCGATGAGGGAGTACGCCCAGTCGCCCGCGCGCACGTCGTACAGCCCGGTCGTCGAGGCGTTGGTCATCTCCGCGCCCGCCTCGCCCGTCAGCCAGTACGCCAGCAGGTCCGGGATCATCAGGAGCGTGCGGGCGGCCTCCGGCACCGGTGCCGACAGCAGCTGGTACACCGTGTTGAACGGCAGGAACTGCAGCCCGCCGACGTCGTACAGCGTCTGCGCGCCCAGCTCGGCGACCACCTTGTCCATGACGCCGTCGGCGCGATCGTCCCGGTAGTGGACGGGGTTGCCCAGGAGGGTCCCGGCGGGGTCGAGCAGCCCGTAGTCGACGGCCCAGGAGTCAACGCCGATCGAGGCGACCCCGTCGGCGGCCCGCAGCCCGTCCAGGACGTGCCCGTACAGGCCGAGGACGTCCCAGTAGAGGGTGCCGCCGGCGCGTACGGGGCGGTTCGGGAAGCGGTGCGCCTCCCGGAGGGTCAGCTCGTCCTCGCCCACCCGGGCGACCATCACGCGCCCGCTGGAGGCGCCCAGGTCCACGGCGGCGAATGAACGGGGGGTCATGAGGCATCCTTCGTCGGTCGAATGACCAAGGCGCTGCGCCGGCCGATGCCCTCGCTTCGCTCGGTCATGACTACTGCTCCGAGTCCGTGATCACGATGGTCAGCCGGCGCGGGCCGTGCACGCCCTCGACCCGGGACAGCTCGATGTCGCTGGTGGCCGACGGGCCGGAGATGAACGTCAGCGGCCGTTCGGGGGAGAGGCCCTCGAGCGCCTCGGGAACGTCCGCGGCGATCCGCGCGGCCTCGACCACGACGACGTGGTGGTCCGGGACGAGCGTGAGCGCCCGGCGGCCCTGCCCCGGGCCGTGGTCGAGCACGACCGTACCGGTCTCGGCGATGGCGACCGCGCAGCCGGTGATCACCCCGTCCAGGGCGTCGAGCTCGGCGACCGACACCGGCGGGTCGTCCCGTACGACGTCGACCTCGGCCGTCCACGCCTCGGGCAGGCCCTCCGGGGCGACGTAGCGGCCGCGCAGTTCGCCGAGCACACCGGGCAGGTCCGCGGCGGCGATCCGGCGGACCTCCGCGCGGTAGTCGGCGGCGCGCTCGGCGAACAGGGCCACCGCGTCGCCGTCGTGATGGCGGCGGAGGTACGGCCGGGGCAGCGCGGCGTACGCGGCGGCGTCCGCCGGCGCGTCACCGAGCCGCCGCAGGATCTCCTCGCGGGCGTTCACGATGATCGTTTCTCCCACCAGTCGCGGAAGGTCTCCCTCGCGGGGACGGGCGCGTCACGCGTGTCGGTCCAGCGCGTCAGGGGGCCCGGCAGCCGGCGGATGCCGCCTCCGCGGCCGAGAATCCGCCCGGCCGTGCCCGCCAGACGCTGCCCGAAGGCGAGCCGGGTGGGGGAGCGCAGCGTCCAGGCGGCGAACCGCATGGCCGCCTTCTCCGCGCGGCCGTGCACGGCGCGGGACCGCAGGTGCACGAGCACCTCGGGGATGTCGATGGCGACCGGGCAGACCTCGTAGCAGGCGCCGCACAGCGTCGAGGCGTACGGCAGCGAGTCGTCGACCGGCGAACCGGATCCGCGCAGTTGCGGCGACAGGATCGCGCCGATCGGCCCCGGGTACGGCGACCCGTACGCGTGCCCGCCCGCGCGCTGGTAGACGGGGCAGACGTTGAGGCAGGCCGAGCAGCGGATGCAGCGCAGCGCCTGCCGGCCGACCTCGTCCGCGCGCGTCGCCGTACGCCCGTTGTCGACCAGGACCAGGTGGAACGTCTGGCCCTCGGTCGCGCCCGACCAGACCGAGGTGTAGGGGTTCATCCGCTCGGCGGTCGAGGAGCGCGGCAGCAGCTGGAGGAACACCTCCAGGTCCCGCCAGGCGGGCACGACCTTCTCGATGCCCATCACCGAGATCAGCGTCTCGGGGAGCGTCAGGCACATCCGGCCGTTGCCCTCGGACTCGACCACGACGAGGGACCCGGTCTCGGCGACCGCGAAGTTCACCCCGGACACGGCGACCTTCGCGGCCAGGAACCGCTCCCGCAGGTGGGCACGCGCGGCCTCGGCCAGCCGGGCGGGTTCGTCGGTCAGGTCGTCGGGCGCCCCCGGCATCTCCCGGCGGAAGATCTCGCGGATCTCGGCGCGGCCCCGGTGAATCGCCGGGACGAGGATGTGCGAGGGACGGTCGTTTCCGAGCTGGACGATGAGCTCGGCCAGGTCCGTCTCATGCGCGTGGATGCCCTCGGCGGCGAGCGCCTCGTTCAGGCCGATCTCCTGGGTGGCCATCGACTTGACCTTCACGACGTCGGTCTCGGCGGTGGCCTTGATCAGATCGGTGACGATCCGGTTCGCCTCGGCGGCGTCCCGGGCCCAGTGCACGGTGCCGCCGCGCGCCGTCACCTGCTCCTCCAGGAGCCGCAGGTAGTGGCCGAGGTGCTCGATCGTGTGATCCTTGATCAGCTTGGCCGTCTCGCGCAGCTCCGCCCAGTCGGCCAGCTCGCTCACGGCGGCGGCGCGCTTGGCGCGGATCGTCGTGGTGGCGTGCGCGAGGTTCCGGCGCAGCCGCGTGTCGCGCACAGCGCCGCGCGCGGCCTCCGGGAAGGCGGGCATCCCGACGTACGTCGGCATGCGCCCGCCGGACCGGGGCGCGGCCCCGGCCGTTCGCTGGGTGGGGGACATGGGAGGTTCGCCGATCCGCTCGTTCAATCGGTGGCCGCCAGGATCTCGGCCAGGTGGAGGGTCCGTACGCCCGTGCGCAGCCGGGACAGCAGGCCGCCGATGTGGGCGAGACAGGAGTTGTCGGCCGCGCAGACGACCTCCGCGCCGGTCTGCCGGATCCGGGCGACCTTGTCCGCGCCCATGGCGGCCGATACGTCGGGGTTCTTCAGCGCGAAGGTGCCGCCGAAGCCGCAGCACTCCGCCGCGTCGGGGAGTTCGACGAGGTCGATGCCGCGTACGGCGCGCAGCAGGCGCAGCGGCCGGTCCCCGAGACCGAGGGCGCGCAGGGAGTGACAGGTCGGATGGTAGGTGACGCGGTGTGGGAAGTACGCGCCGACGTCCTCCACGCCGAGCACGTCGACGAGCAGCTCGGACAGCTCGTGGACCCGCGTCCCGGTCCTCCGGGCCTCCTTGGCCAGGCCCTCGTCGCCGATCGTCCGGGCCACCCGCGGGTGGTTCTCCCTGATCATGCCCGCGCAGGACGCCGACGGGACGACGACCGCGTCGAACGATTGGAACGTTTTAACATAATCCTTGACGAGCGGCCCGCACTCCCGGTCGTACCCGGTGTTGTAGTGCATCTGACCGCAGCACGTCTGCGCCGTGGGGAAGACGACCTCGTGGCCCAGGCGCTCCAGCAGGGTCACGACCGCCTTGCCGGTTCCGGGGTAGAGGGTGTCGTTGAAACAGGTGACGAACAGGGCGATGCGCATGTCAGCGGCTCGATTCGCGGACGACCAGCTCGGGCTGGAACATGATCTGCTGGTGTGCGTGGCCCCGGGGGTCGTCGCACTCCTCGAGCAGGAGCTCGGTGGCGATCTTGCCGAGCTGGTAGGTCGGCTGGCGGATGGAGCTGAGCGGCACCGCCGCCGCGGAGGAGAACTCGATGTCGTCGTAGCCGATGAGGGCGACGTCGTCCGGCACCCGTACGCCCGCCTGGGACAGCGCGCGCAGCACACCGAGCGCCAGCAGGTCGTTCGCGCAGAAGATCGCGTCGGGCAGGCCACCGGCCAGGAGCTTCTCGGCGGCGAGGCCGCCGCCGCTCGCGTTCATCTCGGGGACCACCACGTCCTCCAGGACGCGGGCGGGCCGCCCCGCCGTGCGCAGCGCCCGCCGGGCGCCCTTGCGCCGCTCCGTGCACTGCCGGATGCCGAGCGGGCCGGTGACGTACGCGAGACGCTCGGCGCCCCGGTCCAGGAGATGGGTCACCGCCAGGTCCCCGCCGGCGACGTCGTCCACGGACACCGAGCACCCGTCCCCGGTCGCGGGGTGGTCGACCAGGACGACGGCGACGCCGCGGTCGCGCAGGTCCTCCAGGAGTGACAGGTCCTCGTCGGCCGGCGTGATCAGGACGCCGCGGACCCGCTGCTCGGCCAGGACCCGCAGGTTGCGCGCCTCCCGGCCGGGAGACTCGCCGGAGTTGCAGAGGATCACCGCGTGGTCCCGGTCGCTGACGACGTCCTCGACGCCGCGCGCGACCTCGACGAAGAAGGGGTTGCCCACGTCGAGCACCACCAGGCCGATGGCCCGGCTCTGCCCGGCCCGCAGCGTCGCGGCCGAGCCGTTGCGGACGAAGCCCAGCTCACGGATGGCCTGCTGGACCCGGGCCCGCGTCGGCGCGGCGACGCGTTCCGGCCGGTTCAGCACGTTCGAGACCGTGCCCGGCGACACGCCCGCGCGCTGCGCGACCTCCTTGATCCCCACGGTGACCAACGCCGTACCTCTTCCCAGATGTGATGGCGTTCACTGTGACGCCAGTATTAAAACGTGTCAACAGCCCGAGTCGAGACGTTTGGCGCGACCTGGCGGTGATCTGGTCGTTATCTCGTCGAGATATCCGCAGGTCAGGCTGCGTTTCAGCGGTGCGAGGCCAGGTTCGGCCGAAAACTGACTCTTGACGTGTCCCGGCGCACAGACCTAGCGTCCTCGGTCAATCACGTTAAAACGTTTTTATTCCGTTCACACGGAGGAAACATGAGCGAGCGGCGCGAGCGAATCGAAAGCACAGCGCGCCTGGTCACTCCTCCGACGAAGGAGGGCGCGTGAGCGAGCGAAGCGAGCGAGCCATGAGCGCAGCGCCTCTGGTCACTCCTCCGACGAAGGAGGGCGCATGAGCGAGTCGCCTCCGATCCTCGCCCTGAAGGACGTCAGCAAGGCGTTCGGTGCGGTGCGGGCTCTGCAGGACGTCTCCCTGGAGCTATGGGGCGGAGAGATCCACGCGCTCGCCGGCGAGAACGGTGCGGGCAAGTCCACTCTCGTCAAGACCCTGGCGGGCGTGCACCGCCCTGACCAGGGCCAGGTGCTGCTGGACGGCCGCCCCGTCGAGTTCCACGGTCCCGGAGACGCACAGCAGGCCGGCGTCGCCGTGATCTACCAGGAGCCCACACTCTTCCCCGACCTGTCGGTCGCGGAGAACATCTTCATGGGCCGTCAGCCGCGTTCCCGGTTCGGCCGCATCGACCGCCGGGTCCTGCGGGCCGAGACGGCGAAGCTGTTCGACCGGCTGGGCGTGGCCCTCGACCCCGACCGGCCCGCGCGCGGCCTGTCCATCGCGGACCAGCAGATCGTGGAGATCGCCAAGGCGATCTCGCGGGACGCCCGCGTCCTCATCATGGACGAGCCGACGGCTGCGCTGTCCGGCAACGAGGTCGCGCGCCTGTTCACCGTCGCCCGCACCCTTCAGGACCAGGGCTGTGCGCTGCTGTTCATCTCGCACCGGCTGGAGGAGATCTTCGACCTCTGCCAGCGGGTGACGACGCTGCGCGACGGCCGCTACATCTCCACCGAGACCCTCGACGGGCTCACCGCCGACGACCTCGTCCAGCGGATGGTCGGCCGGGAGCTCGACACGCTGTACCCCAAGCAGGAGACCACGATCGGCGAGACGGTGCTGAAGGTCTCCCGGCTCACCCGGGAGGGCGTCTTCACCGACGTGTCCTTCGAGGTGCGGTCCGGCGAGATCGTCGCGCTGGCCGGCCTGGTCGGCGCGGGACGCAGCGAGGTGGCCCGCGCGGTCTTCGGCATCGACCGCTACGACGCCGGGACCGTCGAGGTCGGCAAGGTGCGGCTGGGGGGCGGCAGCCCGACCACCGCGATGTCGGCCGGGCTCGCCCTGGTGCCCGAGGACCGGCGCCAACAGGGTCTCGTCATGGACGGCACGATCGAGCGCAACATCGGCCTCACCCAGCTGCGCTCCCTGCGCCGCGGCCCGGTCATCTCCCGGAAGGTCGAACGCGACCGGGCGGCCGACTGGGCGATCCGGCTGCAACTGAAGTACGCCCGCCTCAGCGACGTCGTCGGCGTGCTGTCCGGCGGCAACCAGCAGAAGGTGGTCCTCGCCAAGTGGCTGTCCACCGAGCCGTCGGTGCTGATCATCGATGAGCCCACCCGCGGCATCGACGTCGGTACCAAGGCCGAGGTGCACCGGCTGCTGTCCGAGCTGGCCGGCGAGGGCCTCGCGGTACTGATGATCTCCTCGGACCTGCCGGAGGTGCTCGGCATGGCCGACCGGGTGCTGGTCATGCACGAGGGCCGGCTCACCGCCGAGATCCCCAGGGAAGAGGCCACCGAGGAGACCGTCATGGCCGCCGCGACCGGCCAGCCCCGACAGGAGGCCGCGTAAATGGCAGCGATCACTGCCGACACCGGCGGGCGCCGGTTCGTCGACACCGTCCTGCGCGCGCGGGAGCTGAGCATCCTCGCGGCGCTGATCGTCCTCGTCGCCGTGACGACGGCGGTGAACTCATCGTTCCTGTCGACGCAGGGCGTCAAGGACATCTTCCTCAACGCCTCGATCCTGGCGCTGCTGGCCGTCGGCCAGACGATGGTCGTGGTCACCCGCAACATCGACCTGTCGGTCGGGTCGGTGGTCGGGCTGGTGGCCTTCGCGTCCGGGAAGTTCGTCGCCGGGCACGACCGGGGCGTCCTGCTGGTGCTCGTCGTCGGCATGCTGATCGGCGCGGTCTGCGGCCTCGTCAACGGCGTGCTGGTCAGCTTCTTCAAGGTTCCGGCGCTGGTGGTGACGCTCGGCACGCTGTACGTCATCCAGGGCCTGGACTACTACTGGGCGCACGGCCAGCAGATCAACGCCGCCGACGTGCCCGCGTCACTGCTCGACCTGGGCAACGGCAGCGTGCTCGGCGTCCCCTACCTGCCGCTCATCACCGTGGTCGTGATGGTCGCGGTCGGGTACTACCTGCGGGCCTACCCGTCGGGCCGGGAGTTCTACGCCATCGGCTCGAACCCGGACGCCGCCCGGCTCGCCGGCATCGCGATCCGCAAGCGCGTCCTCACCGCCTACGTCGTCAGCGGCGTCCTCGCCGGGCTGGCCGGGGTGCTGTGGCTGGCCCGCTTCGGCACCGTCGTGGCGGACGCCGCGCACGGCTGGGAGCTGAAGGTCGTCTCCGCCGTCGTGGTCGGCGGCGTGGCGATCGTCGGCGGCCTCGGCAGCGTGTACGGCGCCGCACTCGGCGCGCTCCTGCTGACCACCATCGGCAGCGTCCTGGTGGTGCTGAAGGTGAACTCCTTCTGGCAGGACGCCATCGCCGGTCTGCTGCTGCTCCTCGCGATCAGCGTGGACCGCCTGCTCAGCCTGCGCGTCACCCGCGCGCTGCGAAGGAGGAACGCCCGCCATGGCGCCTGAAGCCCCCGCGAAGGCCCCCGCCGTGCCACCGCGCGCCGAGGCCCCCCGCCCGCTGACCCGGTTCGTCCGCTGGGACGTCATCGTCACCGCCCTGCTGATCGTCGTGTTCCTCGGCGGCGCGTTCGGCACCTCCGACTTCGCCACGAGCGACAACCTGTCCTTCGCGCTGGGCGACCTCAGCGAGATCGCGCTGATCGCGCTGCCGATGACCCTGCTGGTCGTGGCCGCCGAGGTGGACCTGTCCGTCGCGTCGGTGCTCGGCCTGTGCAGCGCGCTGTTCGGCGCGCTGTGGGACGCCGGCTGGGCGATCGAAATGATCATCCCCTTCCTCCTGGTGGTCGGCGTGGTCGCCGGGCTCATCAACGGCCTCCTCGTGACCCGGCTCGGACTGCCCTCGCTGGCCGTCACCATCGGCACGATGACCCTCTACCGGGGGCTCGCCTACGTCGTGCTGGGCACCAAGGCCGTCGCGGAGTTCCCGCAGAACTACGCGGACATGGCGACCAAGACGGTGCCGGGCACCCCGATCCCGTACCCCTTCGCGCTGTTCATCCTGCTCGCCATCGTGACCGCGATCGTCCTGCACGCCACCGGCCTGGGCCGCGCGCTGTTCGCGATCGGCGCCCAGGAGGAGGCGGCGTTCTTCGCCGGGATCCGGGTCAAGCGCATCAAGCTGCTGCTGTTCGTGGTCTCCGGGGTCGTGTCGGCGTTCGCCGGCGCGGTCTACACGCTCCGGTACGGCAGCGCCCGTGCCGACAACGGCCTCGGCCTGGAGCTCGCCGTCATCGCCTCGGTGCTGCTCGGCGGCGTCGACTTCGACGGCGGCAAGGGCACGCTCGGCGGCGTGGTCGCCGGCGTGCTGCTCATCGGCCTGCTCCGCAACCTGCTCATGCTCCGTGACGTCGCGACCGAGATCCAGTCGATCGTCACCGGCCTCCTCCTCATCGTCTCCGTGCTCACGCCGCGGATCGCGGCCACCGTACGCGAGGCACGACGACATCACCGCGGCCCCACCCCGTCCGCGTCCTCCTGAACCCCGCGGCACCCCGAACTTCTCCTTCTCCCCAGCGAACGACGAAAAGGAATCCCCCCATGACCAAGCGCCCCCTGGCGGCCGTGGCCATCGCCGCCGCCCTCGCCGTCGGCGCCGCCGCCTGCGGCGGTACGACGAAGAACTCCTCCGGCGACGACGCCAAGAGCGCCGCGACCAGCGGCGCGTCGGCGAACCCGAACGCGCCCCTCAAGAAGGGCCTCAAGCTCGCCTTCCTTCCCAAGCAGGTGAACAACCCGTACGAGACGATCGTCGACAACGCGGGCATCGACGGGGCCAAGGAGTTCGGCGGCACCGCCAAGGAGGTCGGCCCCTCCGACGCGTCGGCGTCCTCGCAGATCTCCTACATCAACACGCTGATCCAGCAGCGGATGGACTCGATCCTCATCGCGGCCAACGACCCGAACGCCGTCTGCGGCCCGCTCAAGCAGGCGATGTCCCGCAAGATCAAGGTGGTCGCGTACGACTCCGACGCCTCCAAGGACTGCCGCGACGTCTTCATCAACCAGGCCAGCTCCGAGGAGATCGGCCGTAGCGAGATCAAGCTCATGTCCGAGCTGATCGGCGGCAAAGGCAAGATCGCGATCCTGTCGGCGACGGCCAACGCCACCAACCAGAACACCTGGATCGAGTACATGAAGGACGAGCTGAAGAAGCCGGAGTACTCCGGCATCCAGCTCGTCAAGGTCGCCTACGGCGACGACGACGACCAGAAGTCCTTCCAGCAGACGCAGGGTCTGCTGCAGGCGTACCCGGACCTGAAGGGCATCATCGCCCCGACCACGGTCGGCATCGCCGCCGCGGCCCGCTACATCGACGGCTCGAAGTACAAGGGCAAGGTCGCGGTCTCCGGCCTCGGCACGCCGAACCAGATGCGCAAGTTCATCAAGGACGGCACGGTCGCCAAGTTCGAGCTGTGGGACCCGAAGAACCTGGGCTACCTCGCGTCGTACGCGGCCGCGGCCCTCGCCTCCGGCCAGATCACCGGCGCGGAGGGCGAGAAGTTCAAGGCCGGCAAGCTCGGCGAGCGCACGATCGGCAAGGACGGCGAGGTCATCCTCGGCCCGCCGACCGTCTTCGACAAGTCCAACATCGACAACTACAACTTCTAGGCGATCGGTGGCGGGGCCGCCGGACGCGGCCCCGCCCCCATCGCGGGAGGAGCCCCCGTGCAGCGCGTCTGTTTCCTGCTGAAGGTCAGGCAGGACCGGCTGGAGGAGTACCGCGAACGGCACGAGGCGGTGTGGCCGGACATGCTCACCGCCCTGCGCGCGGCCGGCTGGCGCAACTACAGCATCTTCCTGCGCGACGACGGGCTGCTCGTCGGCTACCTCGAGACCGATGACTTCGACGCGGCGCGCGCGGCCATGGAGAACACCGAGGTGAACGCCCGCTGGCAGGCGGACATGGCGCCGTTCTTCGAGGACCTCGACGGGCGCCCCGACGAGGGCATGGTGCCGCTCGCCGAAGTCTTCCATCTCGACTGACGATCGGGGATCACGAACAATGACAACCGACAGGACCCAGGTGAAGGCGGCACTGCGCGCACAGCGCATCGAGACGCCGTCGTGGGCGTACGGCAACTCCGGCACCCGCTTCAAGGTGTTCGCCCAGCAGGGCGTGCCGCGCACGCCGCAGGAGAAGATCGACGACGCGGCGCAGGTGCACCGCTACACCGGCGTCGCGCCGACCGTCGCGCTGCACATCCCCTGGGACAAGGTGGACGACTACGGCGCGCTGGCCGCGCACGCCCGTGAGCGCGGCGTCACGGTCGGCGCGATCAACACGAACGTCTTCCAGGACGACGACTACATGCTGGGCAGCGTCACCAACCCGGACCCGAAGGTGCGGGAGAAGGCGCTGAAGCACCTGCTCGAGTGCGTCGACATCATGGACGAGACGGGCTCGCGCGACCTGAAACTGTGGTTCTCCGACGGCACCAACTACCCCGGCCAGGACGACATCCGCGCCCGGCAGGACCGCCTCGCCGAGGCCCTGGCCGCGGTGTACGAGCGGCTCGGCGACGACCAGCGGTTCCTGCTGGAGTACAAGCTGTTCGAGCCGGCCTTCTACACCACCGACCTGCCGGACTGGGGCACGTCGTACGCGCACTGCCTCAAGCTCGGCCCGAAGGCCCAGGTGGTCGTCGACACCGGGCACCACGCGCCCGGCACGAACATCGAGTTCATCGTGGCGTTCCTGCTGCGTGAGGGCAAGCTCGGCGGCTTCGACTTCAACTCCCGCTTCTACGCCGACGACGACCTGATGGTGGGCGCCGCCGACCCGTTCCAGCTCTTCCGGATCATGCACGAGGTGATCCAGGGCGGCGGATTCACCGACGAGATCGCGTTCATGCTCGACCAGTGCCACAACATCGAGCCGAAGATCCCCGGCCAGATCCGCTCGGTGCTGAACGTGCAGGAGGCCACGGCCAAGGCCCTGCTGGTCGACGTCGAGGCGCTGCGCGAGGCGCAGCAGGCCGGCGACGTGCTCGGCGCCAACGCCGTGTTCATGGACGCCTACAACACCGACGTCCGGCCGCTGCTCGCCGAACTGCGCGAGGAGATGGGCCTGGACCCGGACCCGATGGCGGCCTACGCCCGGTCCGGCTACTTCGAGAAGATCCGCGACGAACGCAAGGACGGCCAGGCGGCCGGCTGGGGAGCGTGACCTGATGCCCGAAACATCGATCGTGGTCGACCAGAGCCGGCACGACGCCGCCGGCCGTCCGGGCTGCCGGCTTCCAGGCCGGCGCGGAGCGGGAAGGCAGGGAGCGCGATGAAGCGTTTGGCAGCGGTCGTGGTCGCCGGCGCGGTACTGGCCGCGACGGCGCCGGCGGCGCACGCCGACACCGGGCTGCGCGTGTCGAACCTGGAGACCGAGCACGCGACGAACCCGCTCGCGGTCGCGGCGGCCAAGCCCCGGCTGGGCTGGCTGCTCACCTCCGCCGAGCGCGGCCAGCGGCAGACCGCGTACCGGATCGAGGTGAGCCTGGGCGGCCACCGCGTCTGGGACTCCGGCAAGGTCGCCGACGCGCGGAGCTACGACGTGGCGTACGGGGGGCCGGCGCTGCGGCCCGCCACCCGGTACACCTGGCGTGTCCGTGTCGCCGACGCGCACGGCCACTGGTCGGCGTGGAGCCGCACCGCCTGGTTCGAGACCGCGTTCACCGGCTGGCACGCGTCGTGGATCGGCGCTCCCGCGCAGGACGCCCGCACCCCGGACCTGACTGGGACGAACTGGATCTGGTACCCCGAGGGGGACCCGGCGAGCAGCGCCCCCGCCGGCATTCGCTACTTCCGGCGCACCTTCGACCTCGCGAGCGTGCCGGCCGGGTCCCGGCTGGTGATGACCGGCGACGACGGCTTCACCGCCTGGGTGAACGGCACCGAGGTGGGCGGCCGTGAGCCGGAGCCGACCGCGGAGAACTGGCGCCACCCCATCGTCGTGGACGTCACCGACAAGCTCCGCGCCGGGGCGAACACCATCGCCGTCGCCGACACCAACGGCAAGGTCAGCGCGGCCGGGCTGCTCGGCCGGCTCGAACTGGGCGACAAGAAGATCGACACGGACGGCTCGTGGAAGGTCACCGACAAGGAGCCGGCGGGCGACTGGAAGACGGCCGGTTTCGACGACTCGGCATGGCAGCCGGCGAAGGTGCTCACCGCCTGGGGCGGAGCGCCGTGGGGCAAGGTCTACGCCGAAGAGCCCACGCTGCCGGAACCACTGCTGCGCAAGGACTTCACCGTCGGGCACAAGAAGATCGCCAGTGCCCGCCTCTACGCCGCCGCCGGCGGCTATGAGGAACTGAGCCTCAACGGCCGGAAGGTCGGCGACGAGGTCCTCGAACCCGGCTTCACGCGGTACGACAAGCGCGTCGAGTTCGTCACCCGCGACGTCACCAAGATGCTGCGCCGCGGCGGCAACACCGTCGGCGCCCGCCTCGGCCGCGGCTTCTACGGCATCACCCAGCAGAATGCCTGGAACTGGCAGCAGGCGCCGTGGCACGGCGAGCCGAGACTGCTCGCGCAGCTCGTCATCACCTACGCCGACGGCAGCACGCAGACCGTGGCCAGCGACGGCACCTGGCAGTACGCCCAGGGCCCGGTGCGCTTCGACTCGCTGTACGGCGGCGAGACCTTCGATGCCCGCGCCGACCGGCCCGGCTGGAACACCCCCGGCTACGACGCCGGGACCTGGCAGCGGGCCGAGACGCTGCCCGCACCCGCCGGCACCGTGGTGCCGGAGGAACACGAGCCGATCCGCGTCACCGACACCATCAGGCCCGTCTCGGTCACCAGTCCCAAGCCGGACACGTACGTGGTGAAGCTGCCGGCCGTCATCGCGGGCTGGGCGCGCATCCGCGTACACGGCCAGGCCGGCACCACGGTGACCATGAAGTACGGCGAGAAGCTCAACGCCGACGGCACCGTCAACTCCGCCAACGGCTTCGTCACCGGGCAGTCCCAGACCGACCAGTACACGCTGTCGGGCAAGGGCGTCGAGACGTGGGAGCCCCGCTACACCTACAAGGGCTTCCAGTACGTCCAGGTCACCGGCTGGCCGGGCACGCTGACCGCCGACGACATCGACGGCCGCGAGGTCCACTCGGACGTACGCTCGGTCGGCTCGTTCGACAGCAGCAACGCGCTGTTCGACCGGCTGCACCAGATGACCCGGCAGACGGTGCTGAACAACTGGTACGGCATCCCCACCGACACGCCGCTGTACGAGAAGAACGGCTGGACCGGTGACGCCCAGCTGATGGCGGCGACCGACTCGTTCGAGTTCGACCTGCGGCGGCTCTACGAGAAGTGGATGACCGACCACCGCGACAGCCAGGGCGAGGACGGGCTGATCCCCGGCATCGTGCCGGACAACGGCTGGGGTCAGGGGTACTACGGGCAGGCCCCGCCGTGGCACGCGTCGTTCACGATGATCCCCTGGCTCATGTACGAGCGGTACGGGGACCGGGACGCCCTGTCGGCCGACTACGCGGCGATGGGCCGGTACATGGACGCCTGGCTCGGCAAGTCCTCCAACGGCATCTACCCGAGTTCGCTCAACGACTACCTCGCGCCCGGGTACGAGGGGAACAGCCCCGAGGATCCCAAGCTGGCCGGCACGGCGTACACGTACGCGAACACCCTCGCGGTGGCGAACGCCGCCGAGGTGCTCGGCCGGACCGCCGACGCCGCGCGGTACCGCGCGGCGGCCGACAAGATCCGTACCGCGTTCAACGACACGTTCCTGCGCGGTGACGCGTACGTGACGAGCACCGACCCCGGCTACCGGCAGACGAACGCGCTGCTGCCGCTGGCCTTCGGGATGGTGCCGGCGGCGTCGGAGAAGGCGGTCACCGACCGGCTCGTCCGCGACATCACCGAGCGCGGCGACCACCTCAACACCGGGGCGCTGGGCACCAAGTTCCTGCTCACCGAGCTGACGAAGCGCGGGCAGGGAGAGCTCGCCTACCGCGTCGCGGACCAGCAGACCTACCCCGGCTGGGGCTACTGGGTCGCGAACGGCGCGACCACGCTGTGGGAGCGCTGGGACCTCGACGCGCGTTCCCACGACCACGTCTTCCTCGGCGGCGCGATCGACGAGTGGTTCTTCACGGACCTGGCCGGCATCGCGCCCGCCACGCCCGGCTACGACCGGATCACCATCGCGCCGAAGCCGCTCGGCGACCTGACGTACGTCGACGCGTCGACCCGCACGCCACACGGCCAGGTGGCCGTGCACTGGAAGCGCGCCGGCGGCGCGCTCACCCTCCGCGTGGAGGTGCCCGTCGGGGCGACCGCGCAGGTGACCGTTCCCGGCACCGGCCGGGTCGGCCCGCCGCCCGGGGCCCGGCCGCTGGACGGCCGGCGGTACGAGGTCGGCTCAGGTTCCTATCAGTTCCAGGTGAGGAGCGTTCGATGACGGGCAACCCGCCCGAGGTTCAGCAGTTGCTCGAGCGTTCGCACGCGCTCGGGTCCGATCCGCGCAACACGAACTACGCCGGCGGCAACGCGTCCGCCAAGGGCGTCACCGCCGACCCGGTGACCGGTGGTGACGTCGAGTTGATGTGGGTGAAGGGCTCGGGCGGCGACCTCGGCACGCTGAAGGAGTCGGGCCTGGCGGTGCTGCGCCTGGACCGGCTGCGCGCCCTGGTGAACGTCTACCCGGGCGTCGAGCGCGAGGACGAGATGGTCGCCGCGTTCGACTTCTGCCTGCACGGCAAGGGAGGCGCGGCGCCGTCGATCGACACGGCCATGCACGGCCTGGTCGACGCCGCGCACGTCGACCACCTGCACCCGGACTCCGGGATCGCGATCGCGACCGCCGCCGACGGCGAGGAGCTGACCCGCCGGATCTTCGGCGACCGCGTCGTGTGGGTGCCGTGGCGGCGGCCGGGCTTCCAGCTCGGCCTCGACATCGCGGCGATCAAGAACGACAACCCGCAGGCCATCGGCTGCGTCCTCGGCGGCCACGGCGTCACCGCGTGGGGCGCCACGAGCGAGGAGTGCCAGGCCAACTCCCTCGACATCATCCGTACCGCCGAGGCGTACATCGCCGAGCACGGCCGGCCCGACCCGTTCGGCGACGTCATTCACAGGACGCTGCCGGAGGCCGAGCGGCACGAGCGCGCCGCCGCGCTGTTCCCGCTGATCCGCGGGCTGGCCTCGACGGACCGGCCGCAGGTCGGGCACTACACCGACTCGCCGGAGGTCCTGGACTTCGTGGCGCGGGCCGAGCACCCGCGGCTCGCCGCGCTCGGCACCTCCTGCCCCGACCACTTCCTGCGCACCAAGGTCCGGCCGCTCGTCCTCGACCTGCCGCCGACCGCTCCGCTGGAGGACGTCAAGGCCCGGCTGCGCGAGCTGCACGAGGCGTACCGGGAGGAGTACCGCGCCTACTACGAGCGGTACGCCACCGAGGACTCCCCGGCGATGCGCGGCGCGGACCCCGCGATCGTGCTGGTCCCCGGCGTCGGCATGTTCAGCTTCGGCAAGGACAAGCAGACCGCCCGGGTCGCCGGCGAGTTCTACGTCAACGCGATCAACGTGATGCGCGGCGCCGAGGCGCTGTCCACCTACGCCCCGATCGCCGAGTCGGAGAAGTTCCGCATCGAGTACTGGGAGCTGGAGGAGGCCAAGCTGCGGCGCATGCCGAAGCCGAAGCCCCTCGCCACGCGCGTCGCGTTCGTGACCGGCGGCGGTTCGGGCATCGGCGCGGCCACCGCGTACCGGCTGGCCGCCGAGGGCGCGTGCGTCGTCGTCGCCGACCGCGACGCCGCCGCGGCCGAGAAGGTCGCCGCGAGTATCACCCAACCAACCGACCCCGACCGACCTCCCGTGCTCGGCGCCTCCGCGCTGCGGGCCTCGGATGTCGCGGTCGCGGTGGCCGTGGACGTCACCGACGAGGAGGGGATCGCCGCCGCGCTGCGCGACGCGGTCCTGGCCTTCGGCGGCGTCGACCTGGTCGTCAACAACGCCGGGCTGTCGCTGTCCAAGCCGCTGCTCGACACGACGGTCGCGGACTGGGACCTGCAGCACGACGTCATGGCGCGCGGCTCGTTCCTCGTCTCGCGCGAGGCCGCCCGCGTGATGATCGAGCAGGCCATGGGCGGCGACATCGTCTACGTCGCCTCGAAGAACTCCATCTTCGCCGGGCCGAACAACATCGCCTACAGCGCGGCAAAGGCCGACCAGGCGCACCAGGTGCGCCTGCTGGCCGCCGAGCTCGGCGAGCACGGCATCCGCGTCAACGGGATCAACCCCGACGGCGTGGTGCGCGGTTCCGGCATCTTCGCCGGCGGCTGGGGCGCCAAGCGCGCGGCCGTCTACGGGGTGCCGGAGGAGAAGCTCGGCGAGTACTACGCCCAGCGAACCCTGCTCAAGCGCGAGGTGCTGCCGGAGCACGTCGCGAACGCGGTCTTCGCCCTCACCGGCGGGGACCTGACCCACACCACGGGGCTGCACGTGCCCGTGGACGCCGGAGTGGCCGCGGCCTTCCTCCGCTGACCGACCGGGTGCGGGGCGGCACCGCCACCGGCCGCCCCGCACACCACCCTCCGCCCATCTCTCCGCCCGTCACCGACTCCCACCGCCGCCCGCCGCACGTGGCTCTCGCGTGCCGTCTTCGTCTTCCACCATGCCGTCCGCGCCGCGGCGACCACCGCGCGTGCGACCGACCCCATCCCGATCGACGGCCGCCGGCGCTTCGACCGCCGCGGCTGACAGACCGGCGGGGGGGGGGGGGGCCCCCCCCCCCCCGCCCCCCCCCCCCCCCCCCCCCCCCCCCCCCCCCCCACCCCCCCCCCGCCCCCCCCCCCCCCCCCCCCCGGGGGGGGGGCCGGC
>NZ_JBFAUT010000045.1:0-75951 GCF_040679475.1 Actinoallomurus sp. NPDC052274 | reverse complement strand
GAGAAATGAGGTGTCATATACCTATCCGGCCGCGGCCCGCTCGGCGGCGGCCCCGGCTGGGGTGGTCACCTCACGCGGCGGGCGACCAGTAGTCGCCCGCCATGACGATGTAGACGAGCATCTTTATCGTCTCGCCGTAGTACGTGTCGCCGTACGGGTTGGTGGCCAGGAAGTTCCACAGCTTGTCGGTCCAGCCCTGGTCCCCGGCGGCCATGGCGGCGACACCGACCGGGTCGTTGGCCGCCTCGGACTGGTCGTCGGTCTGGGTGGGGGTGCCGTCGAGTTTGGTGTGCGGGTAGATCTTGGCCGGGTCGCCGCCCGCGTGGCTCTTGTAGCTCGCGGACTCCTTCGTCGCGACGCCGACGCTCACGGACGAGCCGTACAGCAGGGCGTCGGTGCCGATGTGCCACGGCACGCGCACGGAGTTGTATCCGACGATGTTGTCCGGCTGACTCTCCTGGTAGTCGGCGGGGGCCGGCTTCGGGCCGGTGGTGTTCGCGTTGACCACGAAGTCCGACAGCAGGTTCGCGGTGGGGGAGTACTTGGCGGTGAACTCCTGGATCACGGCCTCCGTGCGGGTGACGACCTTGTTCCAGTCGTGCGCCGGGTCGTACGCGGCGAAGGCGCGGAGGTGGTCGAGCATGTGGTCGGACGGGCGCGTGTCGGTGTCCGGACCGTCGTCCTCGCACTTGAGATGCCCGTCGGGGGCCACGTCCGCGGCGTAGAGCTTGGCGAGCCAGTCCTTGGCGGCGGTGGCGTAGCCGCCCCACTGCCGGTCCGCCAGGATGAGGCCGTAGCCGACGTCCAGGTCACCGTCGGTCGCGGCGTCCGGCGTGCCCGAGTCGGCGTACTTGCAGGAGCTGCCGTCGATCTTCCACTGCATCATGCCCTGGGAGTCGCGGTGGGTCGACGCGACGTGCCAGAGACCGTCGAACTCCGCCTGGGCGTTCGTGTCGTACCCGGCCATCAACGGCACGATGTTCATCCCGTAGCCCTGCGCCTCCGAGACGGTGCCCTTGTTCGGCGCGTCCCCGGTCGCGTAGACGAGGTACCCGCCGCAGGCGGCGCGCAGGTACTTGCTCTTCCAGGAGTCGTACTGCTTCTTGACGGCGGCGTCCCGCGCGGACTGGCTCGCGGACGGCAGGACGCCCGTCCGATAGGTCACATGCGCCGGGAAGGGGTGGGCGGGCACGGCGGCCGCCCGGTCCGGCCGGGGACCGGCGGTCGACGCGCCGGCGACCGGGCCGGTCACGGTGATGGGGAGGAGGGAGAGAGCGGCGACCACGGTCGCGCTGGCAGTGGTCCGGGCCGTTCGGTGGAACATGGCGGGCTCCTCGGAGGGGACACTGCGTCGCCGGTCCGGCATGCCGGAACTTCGACGGCTTGTTAGGAAGGTTTCCTAACAAGCTCCGAGGATGAGTCGGTTCCGCCCGTACGTCAATAGGGAGCGGCGAACAAAAGCCGGGGCGGGCCGGGAATCCCCGGTCCGCCCCGCGGCCGTCAGTGGTGGTGGCGCACCACGTGATGGACGACGACGTGGTGATGCACCACGTGGTGGTGAGAATGGCCGCAGGCCGACAGCGCCAGCAACGCCGGCACGAACCCCACGACCGCCGCCGTCGCCAACCGGATCCGCCGAACCTTCACGTCTTCCTCCGAGAGAGTCGCACCTTCAGGCTTCATCCGGCTTCCCCGGAGAAAACCTCCATGAACGAGATTACAGACGCGCCGCGGTGTTGATCGGTTCCAGCCGATTTTTCCTCGGGTGACGACCCTGCCGGTGTCTCTCGGTCACAGGCCCATGCAGGCGAGGGCACGCTGGAAGGCCGCCTTCTGGCCGTCGGCCTGGCCCGCCGCGCCCAGCAACTCCGCCAGGTCGAACCAGGCGCGGGCCGCGGGCCGATGCGCCTCCATCTTCTCCAGGTAGTCCACCGCCTGGAACAGGGCGGCCACCGCCTCCTCCCGCTGTCCGAGGCGCGCCTGCGCCTCGGACAGCACCGTGTAGGCCTCCGCGATGTCCTGGCCCGCGGTGTCGCCGAGAAGGTCGGCCGCCCGCCGGGCCAGGCTCGCCGCCTCAACCGGGTTGCCGAGCACGATCTCGGCGCGGGCCTGGTGCAGCAGGCAGGAGGCGAGGTCGACGGTGCTGGTCGCGGTGGACTCCATCTCGCGCTGCGCGTGCCGGAGCACCTCCAGTGCCTCCGCCGCCCGGTCCGGCCGCGCGCAGAGCAGGAAGTGACCGTAGGCCCCCCGGAGCCGGCTCAGGTTGCGGGCGTCGTCCTCCTCGCCCAGGAGCGCGATGGCGCGCTCGGCCAACTTGAGCGCGCCCGGCGCGTCGCCGCTGAGCTCCGCCGCCCACGCGGCGTTCCAGTAGGCGGCCATCCGCGCCTTGGGCGTGCCGATGGCCTCCGCTCGCACGGTCAGCATGTCGGCGAACTGGCGCGCGTAGGCGAGATCACCGCGATGGATGTACGCCCCGAGGATCGTCGAGCCGAGCATCACCATCGCGTCGGTCCACTGACCGCCCATCGCGGTCAGCTGATCGAGGGCCTCCTCACCGACCTGGATGCTGGTCGTCAGGTCGCCGAGCTCCCGGTGACAGCGGATCAGCGCGGTGTGGACCTTCGCCCACTGGTCGGGCTCGGTGGTGGGCGAGATCATCCTCGCCGCGCGTTCCAGCTCGCCGAGCGCCTCCTTCAGCGAACCGGTCGCCTCCAGCGCGAGAGCGTGCCCCCAGCACGCTTCGTGTTCGAGCCCGGGAATATCGGTCACGGCGGGGTGGGCCGAAACCTCGGCGAAACGGATGCGCGCCTCGTCGGCCGCGCCGTTCTCCAGAGCGATGTGCGCGTAACGCAAAGTCTCCCGGAGGCCGGCGATCGCCTCCTCGCTCACGCCGGTGAGCAGGTAGGACTCGGAGCAGTCGAGCTTGCGGGCCAACAACGCGATCATGCTCGGCGCCGGTGTGCGCTTGCCGCTTTCGATGAGTGAGACGTAGCTGTCGGAGAGCTCGGGCCAGGCGAGCTGTGCCTGAGACAGGTTCTTGCGCAGCCGCAAAGTCCGAATCCGTTCACCGAGTGATTCCTGCCCTGGCATCTCGCCCGCCTCTAGAAGAAAATGACACTGCCACAGGAAAGGATAAGAAAGAATGTCACGTCTGCGCAGGGTCATAGCGCTGGTAGTTGTTTCGACTATAGGGTCACTGATCGTGAGCGGGATGACCGGTTCCGTCACATCGGAGTCCGCCGGGCCGGCCGGGCTGGCCACCTCCGTATCGGCGGCCCTGGCCATACCGGCACCGGGCGGTCTCGTGTGCTGCTGACCGAGCCTTCAACCGCGTTCTGAGTGACGCGCGGGGACTTTCGGACTTGTGGCGGGGGCGGCCCGCCGGGCGGTCGCCCCCGCAAATCCGGAGCTCCCGGGGTGATGCCGGTCCACCGGCCGGGTCGTGCGGGCGTGCTGGAATCACCGTTCCCATCGCGGTGTTGTCGACTGACATGGCGGCCCGACGGGTCGCCGGCATTCGACGACGAGGAGCTCCAATGGCCACGACGACCCTGACCGCCGAGAACTTTGACAAGACGGCGGGCAGCGACGGCATCGTGCTGGTCGACTTCTGGGCGAGCTGGTGCGGGCCGTGCCGGATGTTCGCGCCGATCTACGAGGAGGCCTCGGCCAAGCACGAGGACATCGTCTTCGGCAAGGTCGACACCGAGGCCGAGCAGGACCTGGCCATGCGATTCGACATCACGTCGATCCCGACCATCATGGCGATCCGCGACGGGGTCATCGTGTTCGCCCAGCCCGGCGCGCTTCCAGGCGAGTCGCTGGAGAGCCTGATCGAGCAGGTGCGCGCCCTGGACATGGACGACGTGCGCAGCCGTCTGGCCAAGAAGGCCTGACAAGGCCAAGAAGCCTGACCTGAACGACGGAGTCCGGTCGGCGACGCCGACCGGACTCTCGCTGTGCTCCGCCGGTCAGGGACCGGGATCAGGACAGGACGGGGATCAGGACAGGACGGGGATCAGGCAGAGACCGAAGATCGCGTAGAAGACGGCCGCCACGGTCAGCGTCCGCCCGGAGAGGCGGCCCTTCCACAGCAGCGCCAGCAGGTAGACCATGGCCGCCATCGTCACCAGTCCCGCCAGGAGCAGGGCGTGGTCGAAGCGCCAGGGCGTGAACAGGATGCCCAGCCCGGACGGCACGGTGGCCTGGATCATCATCGCGCCGCTGATGTTGGCGAGGGCGAGAGGCGTCTTGCCCTGGCGCACCCAGATGATCGCGTTCATGATCTCGGGCAGCTCGGTGGCGATGGGGGACAGCAGCAGCGCGGTGACCGACGCGGAGAGGCCGATCATCGGGCCGATCGCGTCGAGCTGGTGCACGAAGAGCTGCGACGCGAAGAAGATGATCACAAGGGTGACGAGGGTCTGGGCGAGGACGGCCCATGTCGCGGGCACCTCGCGACGGCGCTGCAGGAGCAGCGGCTCGAGGTCGGCGCCGTCGTCGTGCTCACCGCCGTCGCGCAGCTCGCGCCAGAAGTAGACGGCGTACGCGGCGAAGAACAGCAGGCCGAGCCACGGTTTGAACGCGAAGGCCACCAGCCCCACCGCCACCTTGACGACGAAGATCGCCAGGAACCAGCGCTGGTCGCGGGCGAGCTTGCGGACGTCACCGAGGTCGTCCCGCGGCGGAGCCTCGGCCGGGAGGTCGGGAGACGCGGTCGCGGCGGCTCCGGCGCCGACGGGGGCGGCCGTACGGGCGGCGGCGGTCTGAACCTTCCGCCGTCGCGTCAGCAGCACGAAGCCCGTCACGCCGTAGGCCACGGTGGCCAGCGCCAGCGGACCGCCCATCGCCGCGCCGACCCCGATGTCCTTCTGGGCGCCCGAGCCGAACACCACGGCGACGAAGGTCACGACGCTCTCGGGGAGCGCCGTGCCGAACGCGGCCAGCAGGGTCCCCACGGCGAGCGGCCCGACCTTCAGCCGGACGCCGAGCCACTCGACGGCGTTGACGAACCACTCGCAGGACAGATAGATCGCGATGGCACAGGCCAGCAGGATCACGACGTGAAGCATGTGTTCCTCGAAGATCGGCCACCGTGAGACAGAGAGCGGACCTCGGCTCACGGTGATCAGCGGTCACCGACAGCCGAAGGTCTCGTCCACCCTTGTCATGGGGCCCGGGCACCGGGAGCGCTCAGGCGCTCCAGCATGTCGACGACCGGCCGGCGGGACTACTCCCCTTCGCGGCGCCCAGCTTACTCGACGCGACGACCTCCCGTTCAACGCCCAGAAGTGCCCGCATTCCGCGATACTCATTCGGTCGCCACCACTTATCCTGATCTTGGAGGCAGTGCCGCATGTCCACCGAACCGCCCGCTTCGGAGCCTCTCTCGTCCGGGGCCGACCGGCGGCGGTTCCTCCTGGTGGGCGCGGTCGCCGCGGCCGGGCTCGGGACGGGGCTCGGCCTGCTGTCGAAGGGTGGGGCCGACCGCCCGGCGAACCGGCACGGCGCGGCGGCGCGGGGAACGCCCGCGGCCCGCTCGCGGTACCTGCAGATCGTCGCGCACGAGGACGACGACCTGCTCTTCATGACCCCCGACCTGTCCGAGTCGCTGCGGGCCGGATCGCCGCACCTGACCGTCTACCTCAGCGCGGGGGAGAGCAAGGCCGGCGTCCCGCCGGACACCCACGACGTCAACGCCTACGTCGCCGAGCGGGAGAACGGCCTACGGGCGGCGTACGCGCTCATGCTCGGGGTCCGCAACCGCTGGCGGCGGGAGACCCTCAGCGTCGGGACGCTGCGGTTGCTCTCGTACGTCCTCGTCGACCGGCCGGACATCCGGCTGGTGTTCCTCCTGGTGCCGGACGGGCGTGACCCGCGGGCCAGCCTGGGGTGGCACACGCTGGGCAAGCTGTGGAGCGCCGCCGACCACGCGGACGCGTGCGGATGGACGCAGGCGCCGGACGGGTCGCCGTACCGGCGGTGCCTGAGCCGGGAGGACGTGCTGACCGCGCTCACGGGCCTGATGCAGAGTTTCCGGCCGACCGTCGTGCGTTCCCAGGACACGGCGCCGGACGAGAGGTACAGCGCGGACCACCCCGATCACATCGCCGCGGCCCACTTCGCCGCCGAGGCGGTACGGCGCCACGCCGCGCGCCATCCCGAGCAACTGCTCCTGCAGGTCAACTACCGGGACTACAACATCCGCAATCTCGCGGTGAACCTCAGCGCGGCCGACAATCGGTACAAGCAGCGCGTGTTCGCGGCCTACTCCGCGCACGACTACCGCATCAACGCCGAGAACCCCCACTGGGACGCCTACGAGGCGCGCATGGTCTACCGATGGCCGCGCGGCACCGGCTTCACCGCCACGGACGCCGTGTACGCGGTGGGGGCGGGCCGCCTCCTCGTCTGGCGGCGAACGAACGGGAACTGGTCGGCGCCGCGGTCACTCGGCGACCCGGGCGGCCCTCTCGCCCCGGCCGTGGCCGTGGCCGGGCCGGTGGTCCTCGGCCTGCGCACCGACACCGGTGAGGTCCTTGCGTACGGCCAGGGGCGCTGGCGGTCGCTCGGCCGTCCCGATCCGAAGAAGGTCCACAACCAGGCCGGCGCCCCGGTGGCCGTGGTCGACGGCTCCGGCATGCTCGGCGCCTTCGTGCGCAACGGGCGCGGCGGCGTGAGCGCCCGGTTCCTCGGCGCGGGCGGCTGGAGCCGCGCGTGGACCGACCTGCCGGGAGTCGACCTGAAGCAGGTCATCTCGCCGCAGCCGAAGAAGAAGCACCAACGGTACGGCGACGTCCAGGACGGCCTGGCCGCGGTCGTCACCGACGCCGGGACGATCGAACTGTTCGCCGCGACCCGCTCGCAGATCCTGTGGTGGCGTCAGCGCGAGCCGGGCAAGCCGCTGGTGTTCGCCGGGGCCCTGCCGGTGGCGGGCGCGATCGCACCGCTGGCCGCCGAGGCGGTCGGCGACCGGATCCAGGTGATGTTCCGTGAGCCGTGGACCGGCCGGACCCTGGCGATCTCCCGGGCCGTGTCGTCCGCCGTCTGGGACGGCACACTGGCCGTCCGGGCCGCGTCCCACCTCGACGGCGAGCCGCCCGTCATCGGCGCTTCGCCGCCCTATCAGGTGATCGGGGTGCCCGCGCCGCTGCCGGACGGCTCGCAGGTGTGCGCCCTCGGCGCCGACGGGCGGCTGCACGTGGCGCCGCGCTCGGCCGCGAAAAGGGCCGCGTGGCGGGCGGTCGGCCGCTGATACCATGGGCCCGTGGCGACCATGTTCGAGACGACGACGCCGGGCCGGCCCCGGCGCGACGGTCGCCTGCACTGACCTGCACGGCCGAGGCCCCGGGAGCGATCCCGGGGCCTCGATGCTGTCCCGGTTCGCTCCCACCACGCGAGAGGAGCGACCATGGAGTCGATGGCGTCCCCCGGACCCGCACAATCGATAGCATTCGATCCCGACATCCCTGACCATCGAGGAGTTCCCGTGTCTGAGCTGCGCATCACCCTCGACGGAAGCGAGCGTGTGGTGGCGGCCGGCACCATCGCCGGAGAAGCGCTCGACGCCGACGGCCGCACCGTCATCGCCGCCCGCGTCGGCGGCCAGGCGCGCGACCTGGCGTACGTCCTGCGTGACGGCGACGTCGTCGAGCCCATCCAGATCGACTCGCCCGAGGGCCGCGCCATCATGCGCCACTCCGCCGCGCACGTCATGGCGCAGGCGGTGCAGGAGCTGTTCCCCGAGGCCAAGCTCGGCATCGGCCCGCCCGTCGAGAACGGCTTCTACTACGACTTCGACGTCGAGCACCCCTTCCAGCCCGATGACCTCAAGCGCATCGAGAAGCGGATGCGGGAGATCGTCAAGCAGGGGCAGCGCTTCTCCCGCCGGGTCGTCGCCGACGACGATGCCCGCGAGGAGCTCGCCGCCGAGCCGTACAAACTCGAGCTGATCGGCCTCAAGGGCGCTGCGGCGGATGAGGAGAGCGTGGAGGTCGGCGGCGGCGAGCTGACCATCTACGACAACCTCGACGCCAAGTCCGGCGAGCTGCGCTGGAAGGACCTGTGCCGCGGCCCGCACGTGCCGACCACCCGGGTGATCCCCGCGTTCAAGCTGATGCGCTCCGGCGGGGCGTACTGGCGCGGCAGCGAGAAGAACCCGCAGCTCCAGCGCATCTACGGCACCGCGTGGGAGTCCCGCGAGCGCCAGGACGAATACCTCAAGATGCTCGAGGAGGCCGAGCGGCGCGACCACCGCAAGCTCGGCGCCGAGCTCGACCTGTTCTCCTTCCCCAATGAGATCGGCAGCGGTCTCGCGGTCTTCCACCCCAAGGGCGGCGTCGTCCGCCGGGTCCTGGAGGACTACTCCCGGCGGCGGCACGAGGAGGAGGGGTACGAGTTCGTCAACACCCCGCACATCACCAAGGGCGACCTGTTCCAGACCTCCGGCCACCTCGGCTGGTACAAGGACGACATGTTCCCGCCCATGGAGCTGGACGGGGCGGAGTACTACCTCAAGCCGATGAACTGCCCGATGCACAACCTGATCTTCGACGCGCGCGGGCGGTCCTACCGTGAGCTTCCGCTGCGGCTGTTCGAATTCGGCAGCGTCTACCGGTTCGAGAAGTCCGGCGTCGTGCACGGCCTCACCCGCGTGCGCGGCATGACCCAGGACGACGCGCACATCTACTGCACCCGCGAGCAGATGGGCGACGAGATCAAGAGCCTGCTCGCCTTCGTGCTCGGCCTGCTGCGCGACTACGGGCTGAACGAGTTCTACCTCGAGCTGTCCACCCGCGACGAGTCGGAGAAGTTCATCGGCTCCGACGAGGACTGGGAGGAGGCCACCGCCGCGCTGCGGCAGGCCGCCGACGAGTCCGGGCTCGACCTCGTCGCCGACCCCGGCGGCGCGGCCTTCTACGGCCCGAAGATCTCCGTCCAGGCCAAGGACGCCATCGGCCGTACCTGGCAGCTGTCGACCATCCAGGTCGACTTCAACCAGCCGAAGCGGTTCGGCCTGGAGTACCAGGCCGCCGATGGCTCCCGGCAGCAGCCTGTCATGATCCACCGGGCGCTGTTCGGGTCGATCGAGCGGTTCTTCGGCGTGCTGCTGGAGCACTACGCGGGCGCGCTGCCGCCGTGGCTCGCCCCGGTGCAGGCGGTCGGCATCCCCATCGCCGACGACCACGTTCCGCACCTGCGCAAGATCGCGGCCAAGCTCCGCGAGCGGGGCATCCGGGTCGAGGTCGACACCTCCTCCGACCGGATGCAGAAGAAGATCCGCAACGCGCAGAAGCAGAAGGTGCCGTACATGCTGCTGGCCGGCGACGACGACGTCGCGAAGGACGCCGTGTCGTTCCGCTACCGGAACGGCGAGCAGAAGAACGGCGTCTCCATCGACGAGGCCGTCGACGAGATCGTCAAGGCCGTCGAGAGCCGCATCCAGATCTGAAGCACCTGTTGATCCCTGGCGTGTGCTGCGCCTAGAACGCAGCACACGCCAGGGATCACTTGTATCCGGTCACAGCCAGCGCAGGTCGGCGAACATGAGGCGGGCGGCGCCCGCCGGGCTCGACCACTCTCCGACGTTACCTTTGCCGAAGGTGACCGCCCGCCCGTCGGGCAGGGCCATGCCCCAGGCGACGAACTCGGTGCCGTCCCCGTCGTCCTCCCGTACGAGCGCGAACATCCGTGGCAACTCCGGCCGACGGCGCAGCCGTGCTGAGAGCCGGGCGATGAGGCCCCTGCCGTGGTAGACAGAGGGCGCGGATCGTTGGTGCATCGCGACTCCTTCGGTCGGCGTGTGGTCGAGGCGAGTGCCGGGCCGTCCAACTCGGGTACTCGCCTCGACCTTTTTCATTCCCATGTGCGTGTGCGTTGGGTGGCTGTACGGCGACACAGAGCAAAGAGCCGCGCGACGTCATGGCCCTCATCGACCTGTACGGGGTGGAGGAGGCCCGCCAGCGCGAGATCCTCCTCCAACTCGCCACCGAGGTCTGGCAGAAGGGCTGGTGGGACAAGTACTCCGGCCAGGTCGACGGCTCCCTCATCGACCTCGTCTGGCTCGAAAGCCGAACCGAGATGATGCGGGCGTACAGCCAGACGGCACTGCTCTTTCTCCTGCAGACGCGGGAGTACGCGCAGGCGATGATCCGGGCAGCGGATCCTGATGCTCCGGAGGAGCAAGTCAGGCGCTGGGTGGATCTGCGTATGTCGAGGAAGCGAATTCTCGACCGTGACCATCCCGTACGTCTCTCCGTCGTTCTCGATGAGGCGGTCCTGCGCCGCCCGATCGGCAGTGCCCAGGTCATGGCGGAACAGCTCCGCCACATCGGCATTCAGGCGGAGCGGGAGAACGTCGCGCTTCGAGTACTGCCCTTCCGCGCCGGTGCGCACGCGAGCCCGAACGGCGGATTCCAACTGCTCAAAATGGCGGACCCGTTCCCGGAGGTCGCCTATGTCGAAGGACCGGCTGGTGCGCTGTACGTCGAATCGGCCGGTGCCGAGCGAATCGCCGGTATGTACGATCGCCTGCAGAAGGCCGCCCTCCCCGAGAGTGAGTCGGTCGACTTCATGGCGGCCCTGGCGGAGGAGTTCGAGTGATGAAAACGACCGTGGTCGCCTGGCGCACCAGCTCGTACAGTTCGAACGGCGGCGGCAACTGTGTCGAGGTGGCTGTCGTAACGGCGTGAGCCATGATGACCGAGCGCTCGTTCGGGACCCGTGGGGTGGGGTGCCGGGGAGTCGGCCCTATGCTGCTGGCATGACCGAGTCCGACCATGAGGAACAGTACGGAGTCGGGGAGCCCGACCAGTTCCAGCGCCTGTGGACCCCGCACCGGATGGCCTACATCAAGGGTGAGAGCAAGCCCACCGGCGCGGGAGCGGACGACGGCTGCCCGTTCTGCGAGATCCCGAAGATGAGCGACGAGGACGGCCTGATCGTCCGGCGCGGGGACAGCGCGTTCGTCGTCCTCAACCTCTACCCGTACAACTCCGGTCACCTCATGGTGTGCCCGTACCGGCACGTCGCGGACTACACCGAACTCGACGACGCGGAGACCGCCGAGGTCGCCGGGCTCACTCAGGACGCGATCACCGCGCTGCGCAAGGCGAGCGGCGCGCACGGTTTCAACGTCGGCATGAACCTCGGCACGGTCGCGGGCGCGGGCATCGCCGCCCACCTTCACCAGCACATCGTGCCGCGCTGGGGCGGCGACACGAACTTCATGCCGGTCATCGGGCAGACCAAGGTGCTGCCCCAACTGCTGCGCGAGACCCGCCAGATCATCGCGGACGCCTGGCCGCACGACTGACGCCGACCCGGTCGCCCGCCGGGCGGCCGCCGTACGGACCCGTTGTCGAAACAATCCCGGCGCGGCGAGCAACCGATCCGGCGTGCCCCGCATGTAAGGGGTATGAGATCGAAGATCGCTGGGGAGCGGAGCGCCTCGCCGGCCTGGCACGGGCCGCCCGCCGGCGCCGGCGGTACGCCGGTGGACGTTCTGGCGGCGGAACCGGTCGGCGCCGGCGCGGCTGAGGATCACGGCTCGGCCGTGGTCCTCGGCACCGTCTTCCGCCGGCACCACCTGGAACTCGTTCGCATGGCGCTGTTCATCGTCGGAGACCAGGCCACCGCCGAGGACGTCGTCCAGGACGCCTTCACGGCCGTGCACCGCCGGTTCGACCGGCTGCGCGACCCCCGCGAACCTCTCCCGTACATCCGCGCGTCCGTGATCAACGGCTGCCGGGGCGTGCTGCGCAGGCGCGCCATCGCGCGACGCTTCGGCGGCGACTACGAGCCGCCCATCTGGTCGGCAGAGTCGGCGGCGCTGCTGGGGGAGGACCGCCGGGAGGTCTTTCTCGCCCTCCGCTCGCTGCCGCGCCGCCAACGCGAGGCGCTGGTGCTGCGCTACTACCTCGATCTCTCCGAAGCCGAGATCGCCGAGGTGATGGGCGTCAGCCGCGGCACCGTCAAGTCGACCACCTCCCGGGCGCTCGCCGCGCTCGCCAAGAAACTGGGGGAGGAATCATGACCAGGACCGAAGATCGTCTTCGCCAGGCGTTCACCGACGGAGCCCGTACCGTCCGGCCCGAGACGGTACGGCCGCTGTCCCTCCCGAAACCTCGCCGGCGGTCTTCGTGGGCGGTGCCGGCGATGAGCGCGGTCGCGGTCGCCCTCTCGGTGGCCCTCATCGTGATGATCACCGGGCGTCAGCAGCCGCACGTGGCGGCGGGAGAAGGCGGACCGGCGTTCATCGTGGCGACGACCGGCTTCGGCCAGTCGCCGAAGGGAATGTCGCGAATCGAGGTCCGGGACTCCACGACGATGAAGGTGTACGACACCAAGGCGGCGTCGCGCGGCTCGACGTTCCAGTACGTCACAGCGGCCCAGGACAACCGCACCTACTTCGTCATGGAGGTGCCGCTCCGGCAGACCGCGTGCAACGCCCTCCGCATCTACCGGATGCACGTCGCCGACACCGGCCGGATCACCTCGTTCGACGCGCTCGGAACGCTGATCCAGGGCGGGACGATGCGCCCCGAGGTGATGCCGGGGGGCCTCGCCGTCTCGCCGGACGGCAGGAAGATCGCGTACGCGGTGATTCCCTGCGGCACTCCGGCGGACCGCCTGTTCTACAAGATCGGTGTGGTGGACCTGCGGACCGGGGCGCAACGCGAGTGGACGGACCCGCAGGAGAGCGTCATCTCCAGCCTCTCCTGGACCGCCGACGACCGTAAGGTCGCGTTCGTCCGCCGCGAACCCACCCATGAGCCGGATGACGGGGACCACATGTTGACCAAGAACGGCGCGGTCATGCTCCTGGACACGGACTCCAACGGCTCCAGCCTGCTGTCCAGCAGGACCCTGGTCCGCCGGTCGGCGCGGCTGACGAACATCTGGGCGGCCACGATCAGCAGGGACGGGAACACGATCAGTGTGGTGGGGGAGTACGCGCCGCTCAACGGAGCAATCACGCTCTGCGAGATCGCCGTCGCCGATGGACGGCTGCTCCGCACGCCGTACCACGAGACCTTCGACGGACAGGACATGCCTCCGGTGCCCAACTCGCCGGGGCTCGTCACGCTCAGGATCGATCCGAGCGGTCGTCACGTGCTCTTCTACGACTCCGGGGAATCGGACCCCGCCGCGTTCGGTCGCATTGACGACGGCCGGTTCCGCACGCTCCAGGAGATCAATGGCGATAACGGCGTATCCGAGCCCATCGAGGCCGATGCCGACGCGTTCGATCCGAATGACCTCGCCTGGTGACTGAGGTCGGCTGAGACCCCGCCGCGGGCCTGACGCACAGAGCCCGCGGCGGGTCATCGCGAGACGACCCCCATTCCCTTCACGTCCCTCGGGCCTTTCCCGCCCCGGGGCGATGACGCATGCCCCTGCACGGAGGTGATCTCGGCATGCCCCTTTCCCCCGCCCTGACCGTCTGGAGGAGGACGTGAGCGTGTCCGGAGCGTCCCTCGCCATCGTCGGCGAGTCCACCTCCCACTCGACGCCCTCGGCTTCCGGGCCTGCGATGGGACGGCGGCGGCATCGGCTGTGCCTCGCCGCGCTGACCGCCGTGGCCGCGGCGCTGTACGCGACGTTCTCGCTGCTGTGCTTCCACACCTTCCGCTCCGGGACGTACGACCTGGTGATCTTCGATCAGGCGGTCCGCTCGTACAGCCGGTTCCACCTGCCGGTGGCGATGGTCAAGGGGGTGCACGACGGGTTCGGCCCGGGGTTCTCGGTCCTCGGGGATCACTGGTCGCCGATCCTGGCGCTGCTGGCGCCGACGTACTGGATCCACGACGGACCGGTGACGTTGCTCGTGGCCCAGGCCGTCCTCGTGGCGCTGGCCGTTCCGCCGCTGTGGGCCTTCACCCGGCGCGAGTTCGGCGGAGGCCGGGCCGGGACCCTCGCGGCCTACCTCGTCTGCGCCGGGTACGCGCTGTGCTGGCCGGTCACCGAGGCCACGGCGTTCGACTTCCACGAGGTGGCGTTCGTACCCGTCCTCACGAGCGTGCTCTTCGAGCGCTTCTCCGCCTACCGGCACGGAACCGGACGGTGGTGGCACGGGGTCCTCCCGGCGGTGGCGCTCCTTGCGGTCAAGGAGGACATGGGGCTGCTGGTCGCCGGGTTCGGAGCCGTACTCCTGCTCCGCTGCGTCCCGCGTACCGCCCCGCGCCGCCGCGCGCATCTCGTTCTGGGGGTGATCTTCGTCCTGGGCGGGCTCGGCGCGGCGTGGCTGTCGATCCGTGTCCTCGTGCCGGCGTTCGGGGGCGACCCGGACTACTACTGGGCGTACGACCGGTTCGGTCCGGACGCTCCGAGCGCGGTGGCGTACATGCTCCTGCACCCGCTGGAGACGCTGAACGCGTCCGTCCACCCGGCGATCAAGGTACGGACGCTGCTGTGGCTCCTGGCCGTCGGCGCCGCGACCCCGCTCGCCTCGCCGTACGTCATCGTGCCGCTACCGCTGCTCGCGGCACGACTGCTGAACGACCGCTTCCCGAACTGGTGGACGCCGTACTTCCAGTACAACGCCTTCATCGTCATCCCGATCCTCTGCGCCGCCGTGGACGGCACCGCCCGCCTCCGGCGGCTGATCGGCCGCCGCTCGGCGCCCGTCGGCACGGGCATCGCGATCGGCTGGGCGGGGCTCGTCCTGGCCGGGGCGCTCGTCTCGCTTCCCTCGTTCGTCTTCTCGCACCTCGCCGACTCGGGGTACTGGGTCCGCGACGCGCGGATGCGGGCCGCCGCGGCGGCCGACGCGCACGTGCCCTCCGGCGCCCTCGTCGAGACGACGAACTACCTGGGACCGCAGATCTCCGCGCGTACTCGCGTGCTGCTCTGGGACCGGACACCGCGCTGGGCGCCGTGGGTGGTCGCCGACACGCGCGTGCGTCACTTCCCGTTCCACACCCTCGACGAGCAGCGGCAGCGGGTCGATCTCCTGCGGCGCAGTGGCTACCAGGTGGTGTTCGAGGAGGAGGGATATGCCGTGCTGCACCGGGCACGCCCCGCCTCCGGAGGCGGTTGACCGGCTCGGCGAGAATGAGGTCCATGGAGCGACCGATTCTGGTGTACGACGGGGACTGCGGCATCTGCACGAAGGCCGTCCGGCTCGTCGGGGACACCGCGAAAGCCGACGGGCGGCGGCTGCGGGTCCCCGCGGACCCCGAGGTCGTCGCCTTCCAGGACGCGGACCTGGCGGCGCTCGGCACGACCGCCGAGCGCGCCGCGTACGAGGTGCTCTGGATCGAGGACGGCCGGGTCCACGGCGGGGCGCAGGCGGTGGCCCGGCTGCTGATCGAGGCCGGTGGGTGCTGGCGGCCGCTCGGTCTCCTCGGCCGGGTCCCGCCGTTCCGCTGGGCCGCGCACGGGCTGTACCGCCTGATCGCGAACAACCGGCACCGGCTGCCCGGCGGCACCCCGGCCTGCGCCCTGCCCGCGGCCGAGCGCCCCGGCGCCCGCTGAGCGGCGGTCCGGTGGCCGGGCGTTACGCGCCCGTGGCGGCGATCCACCTGCGCGCCACGACGCCCGCCGTTCTCGTCCCGGCGGGCGCCGCGCGGTCAGGTCAGGGGGCCAGCCAGGGGACGGTGAAGCGGGTGAAGACGATGCCGCCGGTGTCGCCGATCTCGTAGAGGTCCGCGACCGAGCCGTCAGGCAGGACGGCCATGGTCGAGTATCCGGCGGCCCCCGGCTTGAGCAGTGCCTCCTGCGGCCAGCTCGAGCCGTCGTCGCGGCTCAGCCGGACGGTGAGGTCGGTACGGCCGGTGGCGGCGTTGTTGCTGTGCAGGGCGACATTGGTCAGGGCCGGTGCGCCGGAGGCGGCCGGCAGGTAGGAGATCTCGTCGCCGTTGCAGCCCGGGTCGATCAGGCCGCTGTTCCACGCGGTGCCGTAGGACGCCGTGACATCCGCCGCCGTCGCGTACCAGCGGTTGCCGCCGGCGTTGGAGCGCATGTTCTGCGCGACGCGGCCGGTGGAGCGTTGAATGACCTTGCTCTCGTTCACGCCGGTGCCGGCCGTCGTGCCGTTGTGCCAGGTCGCGCCGTGGTCGTCGGAGTAGATGTTCGACGCGTGGTCGCCGGCGGCGTCGTGGTAGACGATCGGCTGGACGAGGCGCCCGGTCGCGAGCTGGATGCCGTGGCCGGAGGAGGCGAACATGCCGGCCACGTTCCGTCCGCGCCCGGACGGCCGGCCGCTCGCCGAGTCGATCGCGGCGGTCCACGGCGAAGGCGCGCTGTTCATGGCGGACGTGGCGACGCTGGACGAGGGGGTCGCCGCCGCCGAGGCGGGCGCCGACGCCATCGCCACCACCCTGTCCGGCTACACCGCCCCGGGGCGGCCGCCCGCAGGTCCCGACCTCGACCTCGTCCGGGCGCTGCGCGGCAGGCTCCCGGACGCGCTGATCGTCGCCGAGGGCCGGTACCGCCCGAAGCGACGCCACGGTCGTCTTCTTCCACGGCGGCGGCTGGATCGCCGGGGACCTGGAGACGCACCTGCAGCACATGCGCAGGCTCGCCGTGGAGACCGGCGCGACGGTGATCGGCGTGGACTACCGGCTCGCACCCGAGCACCCCTTCCCGGCCGCGTTCGACGACTGCCTCGCCGCGACGCTGCACCTCGCCGGAGCGCGGACCGGGCCGCTCGCCGTGGCCGGTGACAGCGCCGGCGGCCAGCTCGCCGCCTCGGTCGCCCTGCCGCGCCCCGGCGGACGGTACGACTCGGCGAACCAGCGCATCCCCGCCATGGTGAGCCCGTATCCGTCGGCGCGCTCGGCCCGCGACGGGTAGCGTGCGTTCACGTCCGGATCGGCACTCGCCGGAGGCCGCGGCGGCCGCGATCGGGGCGGGCGCGAGCTGCGTCGTGGTCGGCACGGCGATCGCCTGCCGCGACGAGGGGGTAGAACGGGCCGGGCAACTGCTGGTCGTCCCGGTCACCGACGTGCTGGGCGGCTACCGGGCGGCTCGGTGACACGCGCGGGCAGCGGGCCGGCGGCCGTCTCCAGGACGGTGTCGTACTCGGCGGCCGGGATCGGCGGATCGGCCAGCAGAGCACGCGACCGTTCCTTCACCGCCCGCGAGTGGATCCGCGCGCCGTGCACGGAGGCGTCGGCGGCGAGTCGTGGCAGGCCATCAGGCGTGCCACGACTCCTGCGTTCGCCGGTCGCTCTTCGCCGTCACTGCGCCGCGCGCGTGCCCGGCGCGGCGGCTCCCGCCTGGATCAGTTCGGAGACGGTGACGAACTCGAAGCCCTTGGCGCGCAGCCCGCGGATCATGGGGGAGAGGTTCCGCAGCGCGACGAGGCGGTCCTGGTGGCCGGTGTCGTGCGCGAGCAGGATCGTGCCCGGCGCGGTGCTGTTCACGATGTAGTCGACCAGCTTGGGCGGGTGCTTCTCGTACGTCTTCTCCAGCATCTTGATCGACCACAGGACGAGGTTGTAGCCGAGGACGCCCGCCGCGCTGAGCGTCGTGCCGCCGATGTTGCCGTACGGCGGGCGCAGGTGCCGTGGTTCCCGGCCGGTGATCTCCGAGATGGCGGCGTGCGCCCGCCGCATCTGGGACAGCGCCGCCCGGTGGTCCAGTTGCGCGAGGTTCCGGTGCGCCCAGGTGTGGTTGCCGGCCTCGTGGCGGTCCATCCGGCCGTGCACGAGGCGGGCGTTGCGCACGAGGCGCTGCCCGACGAGGAAGAACGTCGCCTTGACCTTCTCCTCGTCCAGGATGTCGTGGACCATCGGCGTCCAGTTCGGCATCGGGCCGTCGTCGAAGGTGAGGGCCACCAGCTTCTGGGAGGTGTTCACCGCCCAGGTCACGTCGACGTGCCCCTCGCCCGGTCGCCACGGCCCCGCCGACGGCACGGCCATCGCCGAGTGGGGCGTGGCGGGTGCCGCCTCCGCCGAGTCGATCGCCGCCCCGGCGGCCAGTCCGACCGCCGCCCCCGCGCCACCGAGCGCCACGGCGCGCAGAACCGAGCGTCTGCCGTGCTCCTCAGCCCCCGTATCAGCCATGCCGAGATCATCTCAAACGGTTGGTTAACAAATCGTCATCCCGGAGGATGAGCGATTCGTCCTCCCCGCGTCCGTGTCACCCGTACGCGGGGCGTACGGGTGACACGGCGCACGGCTACTCCTTCGCCTCGGCGACGACCTTCTCGGCGAGGTGGGACGGCAGCGGCTCGTACCGGAGGAACGAGCGGCTGAACGTGCCGGTGCCGTGCGACATCGACCGCAGGTCGATGGCGTATCGCGTGATCTCCAGCTGCGGGACCTCCGCCTTGATCAGCGAACGCCCTCCGGCGACGGTCTCGGTGCCGAGCACCCGGCCGCGCCGGGACGACAGGTCCGACATCACCGCGCCGACGTAGTCGTCCGCGACCAGCACCGACACCTCGTCGACCGGCTCCAGCAGCAGGATCTGCGTCTTGCCCGCCGCGTCCTTGAGCGCCAGTTGCCCGGCGGTCTGGAAGGCCATGTCCGAGGAGTCCACCGAGTGCGCCTTGCCGTCGTGCAGGGTGACCCGGACGTCGACGAGCGGGTAGCCCGCCATGACCCCGCGCTCCATCTGCATCCGCAGGCCCTTCTCGACCGACGGGATGAACTGCCGCGGGACGACGCCGCCGACGATCTTGTCGACGAACTCGAACCCGCCGCCGGACGGCAGCGGCTCGACGTCGATGTGGCAGATGCCGTACTGCCCGTGTCCGCCGCTCTGCTTGACGTGCCGGCCCAGGCCCTGGGCCTTGCCGCCGAACGTCTCGCGCAGCGGAACCCGCAGCGGCACGGTCTCCACCTCGACGCCGTACCGGCTGTGCAGCCGGTCCAGGAGCACGTCGGCGTGCGCCTCGCCCATGTTCCACAGCACGAGCTGGCGGGTCTCGGAGTTGTTCTCCAGCCGCAGCGTCGGATCCTCGGCCACCAGCCGGGCCAGCGCCTGGGACAGCTTGTCCTCGTCGGCCTTCGACTTGGCCTGGATCGCCGTCGGCAGCAGCGGATCCGGCATCGACCAGGGCGCCATCAGCAGCGGGGCGTCCTTGGAAGAGATCGTGTCGCCCGTCTCGGCGTGGGTGAGCTTGGCGACCGCGCAGATGTCCCCCGCGATGCAGGAGGACATCGTGCGCTGGGCCTTGCCCAGCGGAGAGGTGATCGCGCCGACCCGTTCGTCGACGTCGTGGTCCTCGTGGCCGCGGTCCGCCAGCCCGTGCCCGGAGACGTGCACGGTCTCGTCCGGCCGGAGCGTGCCGCAGAACACCCGGACCAGCGAGATCCGGCCGACGTACGGGTCGGAGGTGGTCTTGACGACCTCGGCCACCAGCGACCCGCCCAGATCGCAGGTCAGGTCGCCCGCCGGTGAGCCGTCGACCTTGGTGACCGCCGGGATGCCGTGCTCGAGCGGCGACGGGAACGCCTGCGTCATCACCTCCAGGAGCTCGCGCATGCCGATCACCGGCCCGGGATGGTCCCCGTGCGGGACCGACGTGGCCAGTACGGGATAGAAGCTGCCGCGCGCCACGGCCTTCTCCAGGTCCTCGACCAGGATCTTGACGTCGATCTGCTCCCCGGAGAGGTAGCGATCCATGAGCGTCTCGTCCTCGCTCTCCTGGATGATCCCCTCGATGAGGGCGCCGCGCTGCTCCGCGAGGCGGTCCAGGAACTCCGGGTCCGGGTCGCGCTCGACGCGCTCGCCGGAGGAGTAGTCGAAGCACCTGCCCGTGAGCAGGCCGATCAGGCCGGCCTCGCACGGGAAGTAGCAGGGCAGCACGCTCTCGCCGAAGGCGTCCTGGCAGGCGGTCAGCACCTCGTCGAAGTCGCCGCGCTGTTGGTCGATCTTGGTGATGACGACCGCGCGCGGCATGCCGACCAGCGCGCACTCCTCCCACAGCATCCGGGTGAGGCCGTCGACGCCGTCGACCGCGGAGACCACGAACAGCGCCGCGTCGGCCGCCCGCAGCCCGGCCCGCAGGTCACCGACGAAGTCGGCGTAGCCCGGAGTGTCGAGTAGGTTGACCTTGATCCCGGCGTGCGTGAACGAGGCGAGCGAGAGGTTCACCGAGCGCTGCTGGCGGATCTCGACCTCGTCGTGGTCACTGACCGTCGAGCCGTCCTCGACGCGACCGGGCCGCTGGATGGTACCGGTCGCAGCGAGCAGCGCCTCGACGAGCGTCGTCTTACCCGCTCCGGAGTGGCCGACCAGCGCGATGTTGCGAATCTTGTCGGGCTGGTCGACCGTCGGTGCCCTGCCGGCGGCTTGGGGAGCTGTCTTGTCCGCCACGTGCCCACCTCCAAAGGACGGATGGGTGTGACGGGTGCCACACCCGTGGTCACCACCATTACCGCCCCGGCCACATATCACAAGGGGTGACCAGGATCGGGTTGAGGCCTACCTGATATGAGCCGTTCCCACCTGCACCGACGCCACGCACTACGATTGGCCCGCCCGGGGGATGGCGCGGCTACGGCCACGGGGCGATGAAATCGAGGCCAGAACACGATCAGAGGATGGCAATGCTCAACCAGTTGCGGCCGGCCCTTTCGCGTGTGATCACGCCGGTGGGCAGGGCGCTGGCCCGCACCGGTCTCACGCCGAACGCGATCACCCTCATCGGCACGCTCGGCGTCGTCGGCGGCGCGCTCGGTTTCTACCCGCGCGGCGAGTTCTTCTGGGGAACCGTCGTCATCACGGTTTTCGTGTTCTTCGACATGTTCGACGGCGCGGTGGCGAGGGTGACGGGGAAGACGAGCCGCTTCGGGGCCTTCCTCGACTCCAACATGGACCGGGTGTCCGACGCGGCGATCTTCTCCGGGCTGATCTTCTACTTCGCCCGGCAGGACCACCAGGACCTGCTGATGATCGGCCTCGCGCTGTTCTGCCTCGTGTCCGGCGCGCTGGTCTCGTACGCGCGGGCGCGCGCCGAGGGCATCGGCGTCGGCGCGACCGTGGGCATCGCCGAGCGCGGCGAGCGACTGATCGTCAGCCTGGTCGCGATCGGCCTCGACGGGCTCGGCGTCCCGTACGTCCTGGCCGTCGGCCTCTGGCTGCTCGCCGTGGCCAGCGCCATCACCGTCTTGCAGCGGTTCGTGGCGGTGCGCCGTCAGCTCGAGGTGCTCGAGGTGAGCGAACCGTCATGAGGGACGAGGCGGCGGACGCGGCGTACGCGCTGGGCTGGGCGGCGGTCCGCCGGCTGCCCGAGCCGGTCGCCCGGGACATCTTCCAGCTGATCGCCGACCGGACGTGGCGACAGCGCGGCCGCGGCGTGCTGCAACTGGAGAAGAACCTCCGCCGGGTCGTCGGCCCGGACGTCTCCGAAGAGGACCTGCGCGAGCTGAGCCGCCGGGGCATGCGCTCGTACATGCGCTACTGGATGGAGGCGTTCCGGCTGCCCGCGACCCGGCGGGAGCGGATCCTGTCCGGCATGCGCATCACCGGCATCGAGGACCTGCGCAAGGACGTCGACGAAGGGCGCGGCGTCGTCGCGGCCCTCCCGCACATGGGCAACTACGATCACGCGGGCGCCTGGATCACCCTGTCCGGGGTGCCGTTCACCACGGTGATGGAGCGGCTGCGGCCCGAGTCGCTGTACGACCGGTTCATCGCCTACCGGGCGAGCCTCGGCATGGAGGTGCTCCCGGCCACCGGCGGCGACGGCGACGTCTTTCGCACCCTGGCCGCCCGGCTGCGCGACGGCAGGCTGGTCTGCCTGGTCGCCGACCGGGACCTCACCGCGTCGGGCGTGGAGGTGGAGTTCTTCGGCGAGACCGCGAAGATGCCCGCCGGGCCCGCCGCGCTGGCCATCGAGACGGGTGCCGCGCTGCGGCCGGTCACTCTGTGGTACGAAGGAGCCGACTGGGCGGTCCGCGTCCACGAGGAGATCCCCGTGCCCGATGAGGGAGAGCGGCAGGACAAGGTCCGCGCGATGACGCAGTCCCTCGCGGACGTCTTCGCCGACGGCATCGCCGCCCACCCGGAGGACTGGCACATGCTGCAACGGGTCTGGCTAAAAGACCTCCGGTGAGACGAGATGAGTGAGACGGCGCGGGCGGCGGAAAGGGCGGGCGGTCGATGAAGATCGGGATCGTCTGTCCCTACACCTGGGACGTCCCCGGCGGCGTCCAGCAGCACGTCCGTGACCTCGCCGAGGCGCTGGTCGCGCTCGGCCACGAGGTGTCGGTGATCGCCCCCGCCGACGAGGACACGCCGCTGCCCTGGTACGTCGTCTCCGCGGGCCGCGCCGTGCCGGTGCCCTACAACGGCTCGGTGGCGCGGCTGGCGTTCGGGTTCCTGTCCGCGAGCCGGGTGCGCCGCTGGATCAGGGAGGGCGGGTTCGACGTTCTTCACGTGCACGAGCCGGCCGCCCCCTCGCTCGGCCTCCTGGCCTGCTGGGCCGCCGACGGGCCCATCGTCGGCACCTTCCACGCCTCATTCGAGCGGTCCCGTGCCCTGTCGGCGGCCGGTCCGATCCTGCAGAGCGCCCTGGAGAAGATCACCGCGCGGATCGCGGTGTCGGAGAAGGCGCGCAAGACCCTCGTCGAGCACCTCGGCGGCGACGCCGTGCTCATCCCGAACGGCGTGACCACCGAGCGCTACGCCATGGCCGAGCCGCTGCCCGGCTGGCCCGGAGACGACGGCGCGCTCGGCTTCCTCGGCCGCATGGACGAGCAGCGCAAGGGCCTGCCGATCCTGCTGTCCGCCTTCGAGGTCCTGGGCCGGCGACGGCCTCGGCTGCGGCTGCTGCTGGCCGGGCCCGGTGACGAGGAGGAGATCCTCGCCCGGGTCTCACCGGATCTTCGCGACCGGGTCGTCATGCTCGGCATGGTCAGTGAGGCCGACAAGGTCCGCGCGCTGCACTCCGTCGACGTGTTCGTCGCGCCCAACACCGGCGGGGAGAGCTTCGGCATCGTGCTGGCCGAGGCCATGTCGGCCGGCGCGCCGATCCTCGCCAGCGACATCGAGGCGTTCCGGCGCGTGCTGCTCGACGGCCGGGCCGGGGCGCTGTTCCCGGTCGGCGACGCGGAGGCGCTGGCCACCGCGGCGGCCGAGCTGCTGGACGACCCGCCCCGCCGCAAGCAGCTGTCGGCGGAGGCCAAGACGGCCGTGCGCGCCTACGACTGGTCGACCGTCGCCCGCGACGTCGTACGCGTGTACGAGACCGTCGCCGGGGAGGCCACCGTCGTCGAGACGTCGGCGGTCTGAGCATGTACCACGTCATGCTCAACATCGCGCTCGCCGCCGCGGTCGTCATCCTGCTCGGCGTCTACGTCTCCTGGCGCGCCACCCGCATCGACCGGCTGCACGTGCGCCTGGAGACCGCGCGCGCCGGGCTCGACGCCGCGCTCGTCCGGCGCGCGGCGGTCGCCCTGGAGCTCGCCGCCTCCCGCCTCCTCGACCCGGCCACCAGCCTGCTGCTGGCCGCGGCCGCGCACGAGGCCCGCATCGCCGACGCCGACAACCGTGAGTTCGCCGAGAGCGACCTGTCCCGCGCGCTGCGGGCCGTCATCGAGCAGCCGGGCTTCCGTGACACCCTCGCCGGCCGCGGGGACGGCGCGGCCCTGCTCGAGGAGCTCGACGCCGCCGCGCGGAAGGTGGCGTACGCGCGCAGTTTCTACAACAACGCGGTCACCGGGACGCGCACCGCGCGGCGCAAACTCCTGCCGCGCCTGCTGCACCTGGCCGGCCGGGCGCCGCTGCCGGAGTTCTTCGAGATCGACGACGCCCCGCCGGAGACTCCGACCGGAGCGGTATCAGCGCGCTGACCGGCCCGGATGCGTGGGCGGGGCCGTCGGCGGACGAGTCGTTCGGCTAGTCTGGCCCTTTCCCGGAATAGTGGGAGAGGACGCCTCATGTCCGTTCTCCAGCCGCATAAAGGGCCACGCGCCGCCGCGCTGAGCGCGGCCGCGCTCACCGTCCTGACGTTCTCGGCGTGTTCCAGCACCCCGAACAGCGCCGCCCCGCCGAGGGCCGTGGGCACCCCCACTCCGGCGGTGTCCGCCACGCCCTCCCCGTCGGCGCGGGCCGTCCATCCGTTCACCGGCCGGCCGGGCGCCCGGAACGGCCCCGTCCTGGCGGTGAAGGTCGACAACACGCGATCCGCGAAGCCGCAGCGCGGCCTGCGCTCGGCGGACATCATCTATGTCGAGCAGGTCGAGGGCGGTCTGTCCCGCATCATGGCGGTCTACTCCTCGACCCTTCCGCCCCGGGTCGGGCCGGTCCGCAGCGCCCGGATCTCGGACCTGCACATCCTGCCGCAGTTCGGCCGTCCCGCCTTCGCCTACTCCGGCGTGCAGAGCAAGATGAAGCCCTACCTCGCCCAGGCGCCGCTGATCGACGTGTCCCCGGACAAGGCATCCGCCGCCTACACCCGGCTCGGACCCCACCCCGCTCCGTACAACCTGTACGCGTCACCACAGCAGTCGCTCGCCGGCGCCCCCGGAGCGACGAAGGCCCGGGACATCGGCTTCCGGTTCGGGACCGCGCCGTCCGGCGGCACCCCGACGACGTCCTACACCGCGCGCTACCCGTCGGCGACGCTCGTCTTCCGCTGGTCGGCCAAGGATCACCGCTGGCTCGTGTCGCAGGACGGCCGTCCGGACCAGGCGGCCGAAGGCGGGCAACTCGGCGGCCAGACGGTCGTGGTCCAGCGGGTCCGCACGACCCGGTCGCAGTTCCACGACTTCCTGGGCAACTACACGCCCCTGGTGCAGACGGTGGGCAGCGGCACCGCGACGGTGCTGCGCGACGGCAAGGCGTACGACGCCCGCTGGTCCCGCGCGTCCGAGGACCAGGGCACGACCTTCACCACCCCGTCGGGGCGGCCGATGACGTTCGCGCCCGGCCAGGTCTGGATCGTCCTCGTGAACGCGGGCCGTCCCGTCACCCCGTGAACAGGGCATGATCGGGCCGCGGCGGAGCCCGGCACCGGCCCCTCCCACCTGGAACTACCATGGAGAGCGACAAGCGTGATCGATTTCTCCTAAGAGGTAGCCCGTGTCCACTGCCACCCCCGCCCAGCCCACCGCCACTCCGGAGACCGGAACCGCCCGCGTCAAGCGGGGTATGGCGGAGATGCTCAAGGGCGGCGTGATCATGGATGTCGTCACCCCGGAACAGGCCAAGATCGCTGAAGACGCCGGCGCCGTGGCGGTCATGGCGCTCGAGCGGGTGCCCGCCGACATCCGGGCCGAGGGCGGCGTCTCCCGGATGAGCGACCCGGACATGATCGAGGGCATCATCAACGCGGTGTCGATTCCGGTCATGGCCAAGGCGCGCATCGGACACTTCGTCGAAGCCCAGGTCCTGCAGGCGCTCGGCGTCGACTACATCGACGAGTCCGAGGTCCTGACCCCGGCCGACTACGAGAACCACATCGACAAGTGGGCGTTCACCGTGCCCTTCGTCTGCGGCGCCACGAACCTCGGCGAGGCGCTCCGCCGCATCACCGAGGGCGCGGCCATGATCCGCTCCAAGGGCGAGGCCGGCACCGGTGACGTCTCCAACGCCACGACGCACATGCGCCGGCTGCGCCAGGACATCCGGCGCCTCGGCGCCCTGCCCGAGGACGAGCTGTTCGTCGCGGCCAAGGAGCTGCAGGCCCCGTACGAGCTGGTCAAGGAGGTCGCCACGGCCGGCAAGCTGCCCGTCGTGCTGTTCACCGCGGGCGGCATCGCCACCCCGGCGGACGCCGCGATGATGATGCAGCTGGGCGCCGAGGGCGTGTTCGTCGGCTCGGGCATCTTCAAGTCCGGTGACCCGGCCAAACGCGCCGAGGCGATCGTGAAGGCCACCACCTTCTACGACGACCCCGACGTCATCGCCAAGGTGTCCCGCGGGCTCGGCGAGGCGATGGTCGGCATCAACGTCTCGACGCTGCAGGACTCCGACCGGCTCGCCGGGCGCGGCTGGTAGGGGCGACGGGCCCGCGTCGCCGTCCGGGCATGAGGACCGAGCATCCTGGAGAAGGGGCCCCCGGCCAGGGGGCCCGGAGGGCCCGTCATCCGGGCGTGAAAGATCCCGGCGCGATCGGGCCCTCCCCAGTCCGGCGTCGGCGGGCTACCCTGACTGGGCCCGGCGGCGTGACGCTTCCGCGGTACCGGTGCAGTGGCCGCAGGAGGGACGAGACCCATGGCGTGGTCCATCGCACTCGCGTGTGCGAGCGTTGACGATCCAGGCCGGGTGTTCCGGCAGGGCCTGACCCCGGACCCGGACGCCGCCGCCGACCTGGCGCGGCGGCTCTACCCCGAGTCGGCGATCGTCGAGAGCGGCGACACGGTCCTGGACTTCGCGCTGTGGCCGTTCGAGGACGAGCTGTTCGTCGGCGCGTACGGCGACGCGCTGGTCGTCTGCGACCGGCGGCTCTACGACGTCGACGACCGGGCCCGTACGCTCGCCGACCAGATCGCGGCGGCGCTGCCCGGATCGACCTGCGGCGTGCTCGTCCTGCACAGCATGGTGTCGGGATGCTGGTTCCGGTGGTACGCCGGCGACCGGCCGCGCCGCGACGTGTTCGTCACGGCCGAGGACGGCGTCGTCGTCGACCTGGGCGAGCGGCTCCCGGCGGAGGCGCCCTTCTGGAAGGCGATCGACGAGGGCGCGCCCGACGTTCCCCTGCCGTTCGACTACGAGGAGTTCGGTCTGGCGCTGGCCCGCGAGTACCTGTTCGGCCGGGGCCTCAGCGAGCGCGGCCGGGACGGCTTCCTGCCCCTGGAGCTCTCGCTCCGCCGGTTCAAGATCCGTTCACTGAGCAGGCTGGGCAGAGGCTCTCACTGACCGGCGAGCACCTTCATGCCGGCCTCTTCGATCACCCGCTGAAGGCGCAGACCGCGGCGATATCCGGTTTGAGGCGCGCCGGTCTGGATAATTCGGTCATAGCCTTATATGTAGCGCCACATCGGAGCGCAGGCGGCACCAGGGGGTGCAGAACAGTGTCCGAGCCCGACAACATCGGTGACCGGCTCAGGTCGCTCCGCGAAGGGCGCTCCCTGACCCGGCAGGAACTCGCGGACGACTCCGGAGTGGACGTCGACCTGATCGAGAAGCTCGAGCACGGCCGGCGGCAGACGGCGCGTCACACCTCGCTGACCAGGCTCGCGAACGCGCTGAACGTCGGGATCTCCCGGCTGCTCGGCGGCGGGCGGCCCGAGGAGCGCGCCCCAGGTACGCCCGACGACGTCCGGCAGGTCCGCGACGTCGTCGCGTCGGCGGACTCGATGCCCGGCATGGACGCCGACGACGCCGGCGAGGCACCCGACCTCGCCGAGCTGAACGCCGCCGTCGACGCCGCCTGGCACGACTACCGGGCGGGGAACATGAGTCGGCTCGCCGGGGTCCTGCCGGGCCTGATCGGCGAGGCCCGCCTGGCGTCCAGCGAGCTCGGGCCGGGCGCGGCCGGGCCGCTCGCCGAGGCGCACGAACTCGCCGCGCGTCTGTTCGTGCACTACGGCAGGTGCGACCTCGCCGAGATCGCCACCGAACGCGCGATCCGGGCCGCCGAGGGCGGCGGCGACGAGCTCGAGTGGGAGACGCTCCACGGCACCTACTCGTGGACCCTGCTCTGCGAGGGCCGGCACCGGGCGTCGGAGGAGCACGCGCTCTCGATCGCCGCGAGCACCGAGCCGGCGATGGACGAGACCGCACTCCGCGACCTGACGGTGTGGGGCGGCCTGATGCTTGCCGCCATGGCGGCGGCCAGCGCGGCGGAGCGCACCGCGTCGATGACCGAGTACCTGGGAATCGCCGGGTCGGCCGCGCACCGGTTCGCCCACGATCGTCTCGACCACCACGTGGGATTCGGCCCGGCCCGCGTGGCGACGCAGGCCACCCGCGACTACGCGATGCTCCACGAGCCCGGCCTGGCACTGCGCGCGGCCGAGGACGTGCACGCCGGCGAACTGCCGCGCAGGTCGTACGGCCGCCATCTGATCGACGTCGCGCGGGCCCAGGCGGAGATCCGGGACCTGCGGGCCGCGGAGGAGACGCTGCGCGCGGCCGAGAGCCTGTGCGCCGAGTCGTTCTCACCCGCCGGACCGGCCTGCGCCGTGGTCGGCGACGTCATGGTCGACGTCGGGCACCTGACCCCGGAGCTGCGCCGCATGGCGCGGTCCGTCGCGGTCCAGGTGTGACGCGCGGCGCGGGCGGGACGCCGGGCGCGGGCCGGGACACGACGCGCGGCAGGTGACGGGCGCGGGCCGGGCGGCCGGCCGGGAGGCGGGCGGAGCACGCCACGCGAACGGGGGAAGATCACTCCCTGCTGTCGTTGTTATGACAGGCACTAGGCTCATTGTCCGTACATCTCATTCTGAAGGGCTGATTCGTGGCTGCTGTCCCGACGATCGGCGTGCTCGCACTACAGGGCGACGTCCGTGAGCACCGGCGCGCGCTGGAGTCCTGCGGCGCCGCGACGGAGTCCGTGCGCCGTCCGGAGGAGCTCGAGCACGTCGACGCCATCGTCATCCCCGGTGGGGAGTCCACGACGATGTGGCGGCTCGCGCGTACGTTCGAGCTGCTGGAGCCGCTGCGCAAACGGATCGAACAGGGCATGCCGGCCTACGGTTCCTGCGCCGGCATGATCATGCTGGCCGACCGGATCGCCGACGGCGCCGAGGGCCAGGAGACCATCGGCGGCATCGACATGCTCGTGCGCCGTAACGCCTTCGGCCGTCAGGTCGACTCCTTCGAGGAGGACATCCACGTGACGGGCCTCGACACGCCGTACCACGCGGTGTTCATCCGGGCGCCCTGGGTGGAGTCGGTCGGCGGCGACGCCGAGGTCCTCGGGCGTGCGGAGGCCGGCGACGCCGCCGGTAGGATCGTTGCGGTCCGGCAGGGACATTTGCTCGCGACGTCGTTCCATCCGGAGCTCACCGGCGACGCGCGGATCCACCGGCTCTTCCTCGACATGGTGAAGGGAACCCAATGAGCGGCCACTCCAAGTGGGCGACGACGAAGCACAAGAAGGCCGCCGTCGACGCCAAGCGGGGCAAGCTTTTCGCCAAGCTCATCAAGAACATCGAGGTGGCCGCCCGGACCGGCGGAGGCGACCCGGACGGCAACCCGACGCTCTACGACGCGATCCAGAAGGCCCGCAAGAACTCCGTGCCGCTCGACAACATCGAGCGGGCCCGCAAGCGCGGCGCGGGCGAGGAGGCCGGTGGCGCCGAGTGGCAGACGATCATGTACGAGGGCTACGCCCCCGGCGGTGTCGCCGTGCTGATCGAGTGCCTCACCGACAACCGCAACCGCGCCGCCTCCGACGTGCGCACGGCCCTCACCCGCAACGGCGGCTCGCTGGCCGACCCGAACTCGGTGTCGTACCTGTTCAACCGCAAGGGCGTCATCATCGTGCCCAAGGAGGGCACCTCCGAGGACGACGTCATGCTGGCGGTGCTGGACGCGGGCGCCGAGGAGGTCAACGACCTCGGCGAGTCGTTCGAGGTGATCAGCGAGGCCGGTGACCTCGTCGCGGTCCGCAAGGCCCTGCAGGACGCCGGCGTCGACTACGAGTCCGCCGAGGCGAACTTCCTGCCGAGCGTCAGCGTCCCCGTCGACGAGGACAACGCCAAGAAGGTCTTCCGCCTCCTCGAGGCGCTGGAGGACAGCGACGACGTGCAGAACGTCTTCGCCAACTTCGACGTCTCCGACGAGATCATGGAGAAGATCGAGGCCTGATCCGCCGGAGCGCGAGCGGCGCCCGGCTCCGGCACGGGCGCCCCGGGCGATGCCGTAGCGTACCCACGTGGACATTCGCGCGCTCGCTCCGGAGGACCTCCTTGCCGCCCACGACCTGAGGATCCGGGCCTTCGGGCCGGTCGACCAGGCGCAGTGGCTCCGTCAGTTCCGCCCCGCCGTACGGCGGGGACAGGTCCTCGGGATCTACGACGGCGACCGTCTCGTCGGCTCCGGCCGGTACCACCGGTTCGAGCAGTGGTGGCACGGCCGCCCGGTGCCGATGGGCGGCGTCGCCAGCGTGTACATCGCTCCGGAGGAGCGCGGCCGCGGGATCGGACGCCGCCTCGCCCGGGGCCTGCTGGACTTCATGGACGGCCTGCCGCTCACGACGCTGTACCCGGCCACCGCGCCGGTCTACCGTTCCGCCGGGTACGAGCACGCGGGCGCGCAGCACTTCGTCACCGTCCCGGCCGAGGCGCTGCGCACGCTCGCCACCGGCCCGGTCAAGGTCCGGCGCGCGGGGCCGGACGACGCCCCGGAGATCGTCGGCGTGCTGCGCCGCCTGCACGCCGAGGCACGGGACAACGGGCCGATCGACCGCGGTGAGGACTGGTTCCGCGACCTGCTGGACGGCGACGACGTCTTCGCCTACCTCGCCGAGGACGGCTTCCTCGCCTACGGCTGGAGCGCGGACGGCCGGGGCCTTGTCGTGCACCGCTGCGTGGCCGGCTCCGCCGAGACGGCCAGGGCGCTGTGGGCGCTGGTCGGATCGGGCTCGTCGGTCGCCCGGAGCGTGCACGCATGCGTCGCCCCGGACGACCCTCTCTTCTGGCTCCTGCGCGACCGTTCCCACGAGGAGATCAAGCGCGTCTCGTGGATGCTGCGAGTGCTCGACGCGCCCGCGGCCGTGGCCGCGCGCGGCTTCCCCGACGGCCTGTCGGCCGAGGTCCCCCTGGCGATCACGGACGAGCTGCGGCCGGGCAACGACGGGGCGTGGCGGCTGACCGTCGGCGGCGGACACGGCGCCCTGACCCGCGCCGAGGCCGAACCGGGCGCCGTCCGCCTGTCCGCGCGGGGGCTGGCCGCCCTCTACGCGGGCGTCCCGATGATCCGCCTGCGCCGCTCGGGCCTCGCGGAGGGAGACGCGTCCGCCGACGCGCTCCTCGACGCGGCGTTCGGCGGGACGCCGTACATGCTCGACTACTTCTGATCTCCGATGCGACACGCCGGGACCGCGGCGGCCCGGCGTCGTACGCGGCGAGTAGCCTCGCTGCGAACACCTGTTCGGAGCGGAGAGGAGTGGTCGTGCGGGTACTCGGCGTCGATCCCGGCTTGACCCGGTGCGGGGTGGGCGTGGTCGACGGCGCGCCGGGCGCGCAACTGCGGCTCGTGAGCGTGGACGTGATCCGCACCAGCCCCGACGACGACATCGGGACCCGGCTGGTCGGCCTCGAGCGCGGGCTGGAGCGCTTCCTGGACGAGTTCCGTCCGGACGCGGTGGCCGTCGAGCGGGTGTTCAGCCAGCACAACGTCTCCACCGTCATGGGCACCGCCCAGGCCGGCGCCATCGCGATCGTCTGCGGGGCGCGGCGGGGGCTGCCCGTCGCGCTGCACACCCCGAGCGAGGCCAAGGCCGCCGTCACCGGCAACGGCCGGGCCGACAAGGCCCAGGTCACCGGCATGGTCACCCGGCTGCTGCGGCTGGACGCCCCACCGCGGCCCGCCGACGCCGCCGACGCGCTGGCCCTCGCCATCTGCCACGTGTGGCGCGGTGGCGCTCAGGCGCGCATCCAGGCGGCGAGGATGAGAAGGTACGGAGTCGACAGGTGAGCGCGGAGGACGGCCGCTCCCGGGCGGTTCCGGCCGAGCACGGTGAGGACGCACGCCCGGCCGGTCGGCCGGCGGCGCACGGAGGGACAGGGCAGTGATCGCATTCGTCAGCGGGAAGGTCGCCGGAGCCGGGCCGGACGGTGCCGTCATCGACGTCGGCGGCGTCGGCCTGTCCGTCCAGTGCACCCCGGCCACGCTCGCCGGGCTGCGCGTCGGCGACCAGGCGCACGTCCCCACCTCGCTGATCGTCCGCGAGGACTCCCTCACGCTGTACGGCTTCGCGGACGACGACGAGCGCGCGATCTTCGAGCTGCTGCAGACGGCGAGCGGCGTCGGCCCCCGGCTCGCGCTGGCCATGCTCGCGGTCCACCCGCCGAACGCCCTGCGCCGCGCCGTCGCCACCGAGGACGTCACCGCCCTCACGAAGGTGCCGGGCATCGGTAAGAAGGGCGCCCAGCGCATCGTCCTGGAGCTGAAGGACCGCCTCGGCGCGCCCACCGACGACCTGGGCGCGCCCCTCCCGGTGGCCCGCGCCGTGCCGTGGCGCGACCAGGTGCACGCCGGCCTCACGAATCTCGGCTGGACCGGCAAGGACGCCGACGCCGCCGTCGACGCCGTGGCCGCCGAGATCGACGGTCAGGAGACTCCGGACCTCGCCACCCTGCTCAAGCTGGCCATGCGGAGGCTGAGCCGATGACCCCGGCCTCCGTCGTACGTACCGGTGGGGGAGCGGGCGCGTGAGCGACGAGCGGTTCGTCTCGCCGATCGCCGACGGCGACGACAAGGTGATCGACGCGGCGCTGCGGCCGAAGCGCCTCGAGGAGTTCATCGGCCAGGCGCGGGTGCGCGAGCAACTGTCGCTCGTCCTGCACAGCGCCATGCGGCGCGGCCGGGCACCGGATCACCTCCTGATGTCCGGGCCGCCCGGCCTCGGCAAGACGACCCTGGCGATGATCATCGCCAGTGAGCTGGGCGTGCCGCTGCGGATCTCCTCCGGTCCGGCGATCGAGCGCGCCGGCGACCTCGCGGCCGTGCTGTCCACGCTCTCCGAGGGCGAGGTGCTCTTCCTCGACGAGATCCACCGGATGGCCCGCCCGGCCGAGGAGATGCTGTACGTCGCGATGGAGGACTTCCGGGTCGACGTCGTGGTGGGCAAGGGCCCAGGCGCCACCGCGATCCCGCTCGACATCGCGCCGTTCACCCTGGTGGGCGCCACCACCCGGGCCGGGCTGCTGCCCGCCCCGCTGCGCGACCGGTTCGGGTTCGTCGCGCACATGGACTTCTACGAGCCCGCCGACCTCGAGCGCATCATCCAGCGCTCGGCCCGGCTCCTCGATGTGCGGATGGACGACGCGGGCGCCTCCGAGATCGCCCGTCGCGCCCGGGGCACGCCCCGGATCGCCAACCGGCTGCTGCGCCGGGTCCGCGACTACGCGGAGGTGCGCGCCGACGGCGTGATCACCGAGGAGGTGGCCCGGCAGGCGCTGACCTTGTACGAGGTCGACGCCGACGGGCTGGACCGGCTCGACCGGTCGGTGCTGGAGGCGCTGCTGACCAAGTTCGGCGGCGGCCCCGTCGGCCTGTCGACCCTCGCGGTCGCCGTGGGGGAGGAGCCGGAGACCGTCGAGGTGGTCGCCGAGCCCTTCCTGGTGCGCAAGGGCCTCATCGCCCGCACCCCCCGGGGACGGATCGCGACACCGGCCGCCTGGCGGCACCTCGGTCTAGCCCCACCGCCCACGGCGGAAGGTACGCTTTTCGAAGTGGCAGAGGAGTGACGGGGAACTTCTCGGCGCGCGGGTTCGTCCCGTCGTTGCCGGGGTTTCAGGTACTCCTTTACACTCCGGAGCCGGTCGCCGTCAGCAGATGGCACGCCTTTCGCGGCGCGAACAAGTCGACGGCGGGCTCAACTCTCACATCGGAAGGATGCCCCGGTGCAGGGCAACACAACAATCACAGCGCTCACCCACGTCGTCGCGGCGAAGAGCGGCAGCAATCCGCTGATGTCGCTGCTTCCCCTGATCCTCATCGTCGTGGTCTTCTATTTCCTGCTGATCCGTCCGCAGCGCCGGCGGCAGCAGCAGCAGTCCCAGCTGCAGAACCAGCTGGTGCCCGGCCAGCGGGTCATGACGACCGCCGGAATGCTCGCGACGGTCGCCGCCGTAGAGGACGACGCGCTCGTCCTGGAGATCGCTCCGGGGGTCGAGGCCCGCTTCGTCAAGCAGGCCATCGCCCAGGTCCTGGACGACCCCTCCGATGAGGAAGAGGATGAGGAGTCCGACGAGGCCGAGGAGCTCGCTCAGGAGCACGCCGCCGACGAGCCGACGGCCGACGCCGAGGCCGAGCCCGAAGTCGCGCAGGACGACATCGAGCCGAAGACCGACGCGAAGACCGTCGCGGAGGACAAGAAACCAGCGGAAACGTTGAAGGACGGCGAGCAGAAGGCCGGCAAGAAGCCGTCGGCCTGACCAGGACCTGACCGTAGACGAAGGACGAAAGACGACCGTGGCTCCGCCAAGCAGAAACACTGCAAAACCAGGGCGCGTTCTCCTCGCGCTGTTCGCGATAGCCGTAGCCCTGGTGGGGCTGATGTTCTGGCAGGGCCAAAAGAAGCCCAAGCTGGCACTGGACCTCGCGGGCGGCACCACCGTGACGCTCACCGCGGAGCCCACGAAGCCCGGTGCCAAGATCGGTGACTCCGAGATGGGCCAGGCCATCAAGATCATGCGCGAGCGCGTGAACGGCCTGGGCGTCTCCGAGGCCGAGGTGACCAAGCAGGGCAACAACGTCATCGTCGTCCAGGTCCCCGGTCAGGGGCAGGAACGGGTCGTCAAGACCATCGGCACCACGGCGAAGCTGGAGTTCCGCCAGGTGCTCGTCGCCGCGCCGGTGGGTGTTCCGCAGCAGACGCCGACCTCCACGCCCAGCCCGACGAGCACGGGCAAGGCCAAGGGCGGGGCGAGCCCCTCCGGCAGCGCCAAGCCGTCGAGCAGCGCGAGCGCCAAGCCGTCCGGCAGCGCGACGCCGAAGGGCCGTGCGCTCGCGCAGGCGCTCACCAAGGCGACGCCGAAGCCGTCCACGTCCGGGAAGGCCGCGCCGAGCCCGAGTGCCTCGCAGTCGCTCACGCCCGAGCAGCTCCAGCAGTTGCAGCAGCAGCTCCAGCAGCAACAGCAGCAGCAGACCGGCGAGGACTTCTCCGGCGTCGACCCGGCGGTCAAGGCGCAGTTCGACAAGCTCACCTGCGTCGGCAACGACGTCGGCCAGGGCAGGACGCTGGACCCTGCCAAGCAGGCCGCCGTGTGCGCCAAGCCGGACCCCAAGACCCACAAGGTCGACTACAAGTTCATCCTGAGCCCGGCCAAGATCTCCGGTGAGCAGGTCACCAAGGCGCAGGCCATGCCGCCGGACCCGCAGAACGGCCGGGTGCAGTGGGTCGTCAGCCTCGACCTGAACGGCACCGCGACCAAGGCGTTCGCCACCTTCACCCAGGAGGCGGCCGCGCTCGGCGAGAACAACACCCGCAACCACTTCGCGATCGTCCTCGACGGCACCGTCTACTCCTGGCCGGGCGTCAAGGAGGCGATCACGTCGGGCAACGCGCAGATCGAGGGTCAGTTCAACCAGCAGGACGCCACCGACCTGGCGAACGTCCTGAAGTACGGCGCGCTGCCGCTGAAGTTCAACCAGAGCTCGATCGAGTCGGTCTCGGCCACCCTCGGCAAGGACCAGCTCACCGCCGGCCTGCTCGCCGGCGCGATCGGCCTCGGCCTGGTCGTGCTGTACTGCCTCTTCTACTACCGCGGCCTCGGTTTCGTCGCGATCTTCAGCCTGGTGGTCGCCACGGTCCTCACCTACGAGGCGGTCGTGCTGCTCGGGAAGTTCATCAACTTCCGGATGTCCCTGGCGGGCATCGCCGGTGCGATCGTGGCGATCGGCATCACCGCGGACTCCTTCGTCGTCTTCTTCGAACGGCTGCGGGACGAGATCCGCGAGGGTCGCACGCTCCGCACCGCCGTCGAACGCGGCTGGGTCCGCGCCCGGCGCACGATCATCGTCGCGGACGCCGTGTCGTTCATCGCCGCCCTGATGCTGTACTGGTTCGCCATCGGCGGCGTGAAGGGCTTCGCCTTCACCCTCGGACTCACCACGCTGATCGACGTGGTCGTGGTGTTCTTCTTCACCAAGCCGCTGGTCACGCTGCTGGCCCGGACGAAGTTCTTCGGCCGGGGCCACCGGTTCTCCGGCCTTGATCCGAGCACACTGGGCATGACCAAGCGCGCCACCACCCGTCCCGTCGGCACCAAGGAGGCCTGATGTCACGCCTGGGCAACATCGGTGGTCGCCTGCACCGCGGCGAGATCTCGCTCGACTTCGTCGGGCGGCAGAAGACCTGGTACGCCATCTCCGGCCTCATCCTGGTCATCAGCGTCGTCTCGCTGCTCACCCTCGGCCTGAACTTCGGCGTCGAGTTCAAGGGCGGCACGGTCTTCCAGTTCCCGACCAAGCCGGGGGTGACGACCTCCGACGCCCGCGACGCGGTCAAGGCCGCCGGGGTCGTCAAGGAAGACCCCATCGTCCAGAAGACCGGCACCGGCTGGCGGGTGCAGACCGAGAGCCTGAGCTCCACGGACGTCACCAAGGTCCAGGACACGGTGCAGCAGAAGCTGCACCTGGCCAAGCCCGACGACGTCAGCCCGCAGAGCGTCGGCGCGAGCTGGGGTAAGGACGTCTCCCAGAAGGCCATCGAAGGTCTGCTGGTCTTCCTGGTCGCGATCATCATCTACCTGTCGATCGCGTTCGAGTGGCGAATGGCGGTCGCGGCGATCATCGCGCTGGCGCACGACATCCTCATCACGGTCGGCGTCTACTCGCTCGTGCAGTTCGAGGTGACGCCGTCCTCGGTGGTCGGCCTGCTGACCATCCTCGGTTACTCCCTGTACGACACGGTCGTCGTGTTCGACAAGGTCCGGGAGAACACCCGGTCGCTGACCACCTCGAACACCATGACCTACAGCAACGCGGCGAACCTCGCGGTCAACCAGACCCTGGTCCGGTCGATCAACACCACGGTCATCGCGCTGCTGCCGGTCGCGGGCCTGCTGTTCATCGGCGCCGGCGTGCTCGGCGCCGGCACTCTCAAGGACCTGGCCCTCGTCCTGTTCGTCGGCATGCTGGCCGGTGCCTACTCCTCCATCTGCATCGCGACGCCCATCGTGGCCGACCTGCAGGAGCGGCAGGAGAAGTACCGGACGCTCGCCAAGCGGGTGGCGGCCAAGGCCAACAGCGCCAAGCGCAAGGCCAAGCCGGAGGTCGAGGTCGCCGAGCTGCCGGAGGACGACGTCCAGGACGAGGCGGAGGCATCCTCTGTCGGGGCCGGTGTCCGGGTCGTGCAGAATGGTCCGCGGCAGCAGCCGCGCCGAGGCGGCGCCAAGGGACGGCCCAGCGGCAAGAAGAAGCGCTGAGCCGAAGAACGAGCATCGTGCCCATCTCGCGGCGGATCGCCTGATCCGCCGCGAGATGGCGTCTAGGAGGAGGAACGTGTCCTCGCGACCGGTCGACCTGACGAAGCTGATCAACGAGCGGATCCGCGAGGTCCCCGACTATCCCAAGGCCGGGGTGGTGTTCAAGGACATCAGTCCGCTGCTGGCCGACCACACCGCGTTCGCGGCCGTCGTCGACGCCATCGTGGCCTACTACGGCCGGGGCACGATCGACAAGGTCGTGGGGATCGAGGCCCGCGGCTTCATCCTGGCGGCTCCGGTGGCGTACCACTTCGGCGCCGGATTCGTGCCGGTCCGCAAGAAGGGCAAGCTCCCGGCGGCGACGTACACCGAGAGCTACGACCTGGAGTACGGCAGCGAGACGATCGAGGTGCACCAGGACGCCCTCGCGCCGGGCGAGCAGGTGCTCATCGTCGACGACGTGCTCGCCACCGGCGGCACGGCCGCCGCGGCCGCCCAGCTCGTCCGCCGCTCGGGCGCCGAGGTGGCGGGCCTGTCCGTCCTCATCGAGCTCGGCTTCCTCAAGGGCCGCGACCGGCTGCCCGACCTCGACGTCCACGCGCTCATCCAGGGCTGAGGCGCCCTCCCTCCGCGCCGTCACCGCGAGTAGGAGCCTCACTGCACGTTGAGAGCCTGGACCATGCGGTTGACGATCGGGCCTGCGGCGTCGGCGCCGAAGCCGGTGCCCTCGGTGACCACCGCGAAGGCGATCTTCGGATCGTCGGCCGGGGCGAACCCGGCGAACCACCGCTCGTTGTACGAGAGGCCGGTCTCCGCGGTGCCGGTCTTCCCGGCGATGTTTCCGGACACCTTGCCGCGTGCCGTGCCGGTCGAGACGACCTCCCGCATCATGTCCTGGAGCTGGCTCGCGGTCTGCGCGCTGGTCGCGCGGAAGAGCTCCTTGGGCGAGGCCGCCTCGATCTCGGACTGGTCCGGGGAGGTGACGCGCTGGATGAGGTACGGCTTCATCACCACGCCGCCGTGGGCGGCCGCCGCGGCGGCGAGGGCCATCTGCAGCGGCGTCGCGGAGACGCTGCCCTGGCCGATTCCGCTGCGCCCGACGTCGTCGCCGCCCATGTTCTTCGGGTAGACGCTGGCGGCGCTGCGCAGGTTGTTCTCGATCGGGATGTGCTGCCCGAACCCGAAGCCGGACGCCTCCGCGCCGAGGTTCTTCTGGCCCATGTCCAGCGCGAGCTTGCCGAACGTGCTGTTGCACGACTGCGCGAACGCCTCGATGAGCGGCAACTGCCCGCCGTTGCACGGGCCGGAGTCGGCGTCGTTGTGCAGAGGGTTTCCGGAGGGCAGGGTCAGCACGCCGGGAGTGTCGACGGGGCTGTCCTTGCTGAGCCCCCGCTTGTCCATGCCCGCGGCCGAAGTGATGATCTTGAAGGTGGACCCGGGCGCGAAACTTTCATCGATCGCCTTGTTGATCAGTGGGCTGCCGGCGGCCTTGAGCAGCCGCTCGTACGCCTTCGCCGACGCGGTCGTGGAGTGCACCGCGATGCTGTTGGCGTCGAACGACGGATAGGACGCCATCACCTTGATCGCGCCGGTCTTCACGTCGATCGCGACGGCCGCGGCCCGGCGTGAGGTGCTTGCGCGCAGGGCCTCGTACGTCGCGCGCTGGGCCGCCGGATCGATGGTCGTGTCGACGGTCGCGCCCTGGTTCGTTTTGCCGACGATCGCGTCGAACCAGTGCTGGACGGTCAGCCGCGGGTCCGTGCCGGCCAGCAGACCGTCGGCGGCGGCCTCCACGCCGGTCACGCCGCCGCTCGGCGCGAAGTAGCCGGTGATGGGCGCGAACACCTCGGACTCGGGGTACTCGCGCTGATACCGGAAGTCCTTCTGGCCGGTGTCGCGCGACCTGGCGATCACCGTGCCGCCCGCCATGATCAACCCGCGGTTCCGGTTGAACTGCGCGAGGAAGTGCCGGGCGTTGAGCGGGTCGTCGCGCAGCTTCTGCTCCTGCGCGCCCTGGATGTAGGTGACGTTCACCATGAGCGCCAGGACCATGAGCAGCGCGAAGACCGTCATCCTGCGGAGTGTCTTGTTCATCGGGCTCACTTTCGCCGGTGCCGTCCCAGCATCTCGCGAGATCGTCCGGGGCTCCCCTCGGCCCCTGCCCGGAATGGGTGATGGGCACCGACTGGAAAACGACTACGGATAAACTGTGGTTCCGACGCATGAATGGGGAGGCTGAGTGCCCGGTGAGGTGGTCTCGTCCGACGCGGTATCCGATGCCGCGCTGACCTCGCGGGCCCAAGCGGAGAAGCCCCCGTCGCCGGCGGCGCCCGGCGGTCCCCCCGAGCCGAAGCCGGATGACGGTGACGCGACGCCAACGAGCGCGGCCGCGCCGTCCGCCGCCCGGGTGCGCAGAAGGCTCGCCCGGCTCGGCGCCCAGCGTGGTCCAACGATGAATCCCGTACTCGAACCTTTGATCAAAACGCTCCGGAACACCCATCCGAAGGCGGATGTGCGTACCGTCGAGCGCGCCTACGACGTCGCCGCCCACCATCACCGCCACCAGAAGCGCAAGAGCGGTGATCCCTACATAACCCATCCCCTCGCCGTCGCCACCATCCTCGCCGAGCTGGGGATGAACACCGAGACGCTCTGCGCCGCGCTGCTGCACGACACCGTCGAGGACACGACCTACACCCTCGACCAGCTGCGGTCCGACTTCGGCGACGTGATCGCCGCCCTGGTCGACGGAGTCACCAAGCTCGACAAGGTGAAGTACGGCGAGGCGGCCGAGGCCGAGACCGTCCGCAAGATGGTCGTGGCGATGTCCCGCGACATCCGGGTGCTGGTCATCAAGCTGTCGGACCGGCTGCACAACATGCGCACCCTGCGCTACCTGCCGCGGCCGAAGCAGGAGCGCAAGGCCCGCGAGACCCTGGAGATCTTCGCGCCGCTGGCCCACCGCCTCGGCATGAACACGCTGAAGTGGGAGCTGGAGGACCTCGCCTTCCAGACGCTCTTCCCGAAGCGGTTCGACGAGATCGCCCGGCTGGTGTCCGAGCGCGCTCCCCGCCGCGACATCTACCTGCAGGAAGTGATCGAGAACGTCTCGGCCGACCTGCGCGAGGCCAAGATCAAGGCGACGGTCAAGGGCCGGCCGAAGCACTACTACTCGATCTACCAGAAGATGATCGCCCGCGAGGTCGGCTTCGAGGAGATCTACGACCTCGTCGGCATCCGCGTCCTCGTCGACACCGTCCGCGACTGCTACGCCACACTCGGCACGATCCACGCGCGATGGAACCCGGTCCCCGGCCGGTTCAAGGACTACATCGCGATGCCGAAGTTCAACATGTACCAGTCGCTGCACACGACGGTGATCGGCCCGGAGGGCAAGCCCGTCGAGCTGCAGATCCGTACCCGCGCGATGCACAACCGCGCCGAGTACGGCATCGCGGCGCACTGGAAGTACAAGGAGGAGACGGTCGGGGGCGGGGCGCCCCCCGGCAAGGCGGGGGACATGGCCTGGCTCCGGCAGCTCCTCGACTGGCAGAAGGAGACCACCGACCCGGCGGAGTTCCTCGAGTCGCTGCGCTTCGACCTGTCGGTCTCGGAGGTCTTCGTCTTCACCCCGAAGGGGCAGGTCCTGGCCCTTCCGCAGGGCGCGACCCCGGTGGACTTCGCGTACGCCATCCACACCGAGGTCGGGCACCGTACGATCGGCGCCCGGGTCAACGGCCGGCTCGTGCCGCTGGAGTCGACCCTCGACAACGGCGACACGGTGGAGATCTTCACCTCCAAGTCGCCCGACGCCGGGCCCAGCCGGGACTGGCTCAACTTCGTCAAGAGCGCCCGCGCCCGGAACAAGATCAAGCACTGGTTCTCCAAGGAGCGCCGCGAGACCGCCATCGAGCAGGGCAAGGACGCCCTGGCCCGGGCGATGCGCAAGCAGAACCTCCCGCTGCAGCGGCTGCTGTCCGGCGAGGCGCTGGTGGCGCTGGCGCACGACCTGCGCTACTCCGACGTCTCGGCGCTGTACGCCGCGATCGGCGAGAGCCACGTGTCCGCGCAGAGCGTCGTGAGCAAGCTCGTCGACGCCCTGGGCGGGGTGGAGAGCGCCGCCGAGGACCTCGACGAGACCGTCATCCCGACCAAGAAGCGGCGGTCCCGGCCCGCGGGCGACCCGGGCGTGGTCGTGGCCGGTGACCCGGACGTGTGGGTGCGCCTGTCCCGGTGCTGCACGCCGGTGCCGGGCGACGAGATCGTCGGCTTCGTCACCCGGGGCAACGGCGTCTCGGTGCACCGGGAGGACTGCGTCAACGTCGCGAACCTCCGTACCCAGCCCGACCGCATGGTCGACGTCAAGTGGTCGCCGGGGGAGGACTCGGTCTTCCTCGTGGCCATCCAGGTCGAGGCGCTGGACCGCACCCGGCTGCTGTCCGACATCACGCGGGTGCTGTCGGACCAGCACGTCAACATCCTGTCGGCCTCCGTCGCGACCAATCGCGACCGGGTGGCGATCAGCAGGTTCAGCTTCGAGATGGGCGATCCGAAGCACCTGGGCCACGTCCTGAAGGCCGTCCGCAACGTCGACGGCGTCTACGACGTCTACCGCGTCACGAACTGAGGCGAGTAACGGAAGCGGCCCGGTCTCCACTGGAGACCGGGCCGCTTCCGTTCAGGTTCTCGAGATCAGGAGAACTCGGCGAGGGTGCGCTCGGCCTCCTCCAGCCAGGCGCGGCGTGCCGTCAGGGCCTCCTCGGCGTCCCTGACGTCCTTGTCGCGGCCACCGCTGCGCGCCTTGTCCAGGCGTGCCTCGAGCTGCTGGATGGAGGACCGCAGCTGGGTGACCGTCGCCTCGGCGCGTGCCCGGGCCTCCGGGTTGGTGCGCCGCCACTCCGACTCCTCGGCGGAGCGCACGGCCTCCTCGACCCGGCGCAGCCGGCCTTCGAGCTGGTCCCGCGAGTCGCGCGGCACCATCCCGATCGACTCCCAGCGCTCCTGGATCGTGCGGAGCATCTGGCGCGCGGTGCGCACGTCCCGGACGGGAAGGATCCGCTCGGCGTCCTGGAGGACCTTCTCCTTGGCCTCGGCGTTCTGCCGGAACTCGGCGTCGCGCTCGGCGAAGGCGGCGGACCGGGCGGCGAAGAAGACGTCCTGCGCGCCCTTGAACCGCGCCCACAGCTCGTCCTCGACCTCCCGGGACGCCCGTCCGGCCATCTTCCACCGGCGCATCAGGTCGCGGTAGGCGGCGGCCGTGGGACCCCAGTCGCCCGAGTTGCTCAGCGCCTCGGCCTCGGCGACCAGGCGCTCCTTCTCGTGCCGGGAGGTCTCCCGCTCCTCCTCCAGGTTGGAGAAGTACGCCTTGCGGCGCTTGGTGAAGGCGTTGCGGGCCGTCGACAGGCGCTTCCAGAGCGCCGTCTCGGTCGGCCGGTCGACGCGCTCGGCGGCCTTCCACTCCTCCACCAGCTGACGGAGGCGCTCACCGCCGTTCTTCCAGTGCGTCTCCTCGGCGGCGATCCGCTCGGCCTCGGCGACGATCCGCTCCTTGACCTCGCGGGCGTGGCCGCGGGCCTGGTCGCGGGCGACCTTGATCTCCTCGCGCCGGCGGCCGAGCAGCCCGGTCAGGGCGTCCAGCCGCCGCGCCAGGCTGTCCAGGTCACCGACCGCGTGCGCCTCGGTCACCGACTCCCGGAGCCGGGCGATGCTGTGCTCGGCCTGCGCGGGAGCCAGATCCGTCGTCTTGATCCGCTGCTCCAGCAGGTCGATCTCGGTGACCAGCGCGTCGTACTTGCGCCGGAAGTACGCGAGGGCCTCTTCGGGCGCGCCGGCCTGCCAGGAACCGACGGTGCGCTCGCCCTCGGCGGTCTTGACGTAGACGGTGCCGTTCTCATCGACACGGCCCCAGGGATCAGCGGTCACCGTGGCCCTCCCGGTCGTGGAGCGTGCCCGCCATGAGCGGCCGGACGACCCGGACGGAGCCGTCTCCGCCTGCCCCGTGCCGGATTCCCCAAGGATCGGTGGCGCTGCACACCGTTGCCTCCTGTTTCAAGGCCCGGGCCGTTCGTCGGGCGCCGGACCCACCGTGACGACCTCGGGAGTCGTACTCCCGCAGGCCACCCTAACCTTCCCCATTACCCCATCTTCGCGACGGTGAGGTGTTTTATTTCAATTTTCTTCTTTGGGGCGGTCATCCCGGACTGCGGGTCGGCGGCGGTCGCTCCGGCCTTGGCGACCGAGTCGACGACGTCCAGCCCCTGCGTGATCTCGCCGAAGACCGTGTAGTCGGCGGGCAGCTTCGCGTCGCCGTACATGATGAAGAACTGGCTGCCGTTGCTGTTCGGCTGGCTGCTGTGCGCCATGGCGATCATGCCGCGCTTGTAGGTCGCCTGCCCCGAGGAGTCGGCCTTGGGGACGTTCTCGTTGCCGAAGCCGTACGCCGGGCCGCCGCTTCCCGTGCCGGTCGGGTCGCCGCACTGCAGCACCTTGATGCCGGTGTCGAGCCGGTGGCACTTGGTGTTGTCGAAGAACTTCTTGGACGCGAGGTACTGGAACGAGTTGACGGTGCAGGAGGCCTTCGTGCCGTCGACCTTGGCGACGATCTTGCCCTGGTCGGTGTCGATCGTCATCTCGTACGTGCCCTTGACCGGCTTCACCGGCGGCGTGCCGACGTTCTTGGCACCCGGGTCGGACATGGGCTGGTAGGCGCACTCGCCGGGCTTCGCCGAGACGGTCGGCGTCGCGCTGGCCGATTTCGACGCGGACGCGGCCGTCGTCGTGGTCTTCTTGTCCGACTTGTTCATCGCGAACGCGATGGCACCGCTTCCACCGGCGATCACTGCCACGGCGGCCACCGTGCCGATGACCTTCATCCTGCGTGCTCGCGCCCGCCGGGCCGCACGGCGCTGCATCTGGCGCTCGTAGCGCTGCCGGGCCAGCTGCTTCTTGCGGTCTTTACCCGCCACCGGTGTCGCACCTCATTGATTCGCGTCATGAACAGGGAAACGTGCTGCGCATCGTAGCGGTCCTGGCCGGTATTTTCCTGAGTGGCCCACAGAGGCCGCCAAATCGGTCCAAGACCGGACGCCCCGCGGCGCTCCCGCGTATGTCGTTCGCGGTCGGCCACGTGCCGCCGGTACGCTCAAGCTGCCGGAAGCAGGCGCCTTAAGAGAGGACGATCGTGCTCATCGCCGGGTTCCCCGCGGGGTCCTTCGCCACGAACTGCTATGTCGTGGCACCCGCGGCGGGGGAGGAATGCGTGATCATCGACCCCGGCCAGGACGCCGAGTCCGGGGTCGAGGAGCTCCTCCGCGAGCACCGGCTCAAGCCGGTCGCCGTGGTGCTCACGCACGGTCATATCGATCACGTCTGGTCGGTGGCCCCGGTCTGCGGTGCCCGAGACGTCCCCGCGTACATCCATCCCGACGATCGGGACCTGCTGGCCGACCCGGCCAAGGGCTTCCCGCTCGGCGTCGGACAGCAGCTGCTGGGCGGTCTCACCTTCAGCGAGCCCGACGACGTACGGGAGCTCGCCGACGGCGCGACGCTGACGCTGGCGGGGCTGGAGCTGATCGTCGAGCACGCCCCGGGCCATACGCCCGGGTCGGTGACCTTCCGGCTCGCGGACGAGCAGGTGATCTTCTCGGGTGACCTGCTGTTCGCCGGCTCGATCGGCCGCACCGACCTGCCGGGCGGCGACCACCCGGCCATCCTGGAGAGCCTGGCGCGGGTGTGCCTGCCGCTCCCGGACGAGACCACCGTGCTGCCCGGCCACGGCACGCAGACCACGATCGGCCGCGAACGGGCGACCAATCCGTTCCTCAAGGACATCGCCCCGATCGACGGCCCGCACAGGGGACTTTGAGAACACCACGATGAGCTCGAACTTCCAGGCCCCCAGAGGGGTCAGCGAGTACTTCCCGCCGCGCTCGGCGACCTTCCTCGCCGCCCGCGACGCCTTCGCCGCGGCCGCCACGCGCGCCGGCTACGCCTACCTCGAACTCCCGGTCTTCGAGGAGACCCGCCTGTTCGCGCGCGGCGTCGGCGAGTCGACCGACGTCGTCAGCAAGGAGATGTACACCTTCGAGGACCGCGGCGGCCGCTCTCTCACGCTACGCCCGGAGTTCACCGTCGGCGTGCTGCGGTCGGTGCTCCAGCACGGTCTCAACAAGGGCGAGCTGCCGGTCAAGGTCTGGGCCGTCGGCCCGGCGTTCCGCTACGAGCGCGCCCAGAAGGGCCGGTACCGCCAGTTCTACCAGGTGGACCTCGAGGCGATCGGCTCCGAGGACCCGGCGGTCGACGTCGAGACGATCGCGCTCGCCTGGGACTTCTACCGCGGCCTCGGCCTCACCCGCCTCTCCCTGCACCTCAACTCCCTGGGCTGCCGGGAGTGCCGTCCGGTGTACCGCGCGGCGCTGCAGGAGTTCCTGCGCCGCCTCGATCTGGACGAGGACACCCGCGCCCGGGTCGAGATCAACCCGCTGCGCGTGCTGGACGACAAGCGGCCCGAGGTGCGCGCCCAGCTCGAGGACGCCCCGCTCGTCACCGACCACCTGTGCGGGGCGTGCAAGGCGCACCACGACCGGGTCCGCGAGCTGCTCGCCGACCTGTCCATCCCGTGGGTCGACGACCCGCGCCTCGTGCGCGGCCTCGACTACTACACCCGCACGACGTACGAGTTCGACCACCCGTTGCTCGGCGCGCAGTCCGGCATCGGCGGCGGCGGCCGGTACGACGGGCTGTCCGAGGACATCGGCGGCCCGCCGCTGCCCGGCATCGGCTTCGGCCTCGGCCTCGACCGTACGGTCCTGGCCATGGAGGCCGAGGAGGTCGCCGCCGTCGCCGAGCGAGGAGTCGACGTGTACGGCGTGCCGCTGGGCGAGGAGGCCGAGCGTAAGATCTTCGGGTTGATCGCCCAGCTGCGCCGCGAAGGTGTCGCCGCCGACATGTCCTACGACGGCAAGAAGCTCAAGGGCGCGATGCGCGGAGCCGGCCGGTCCGGGGCGGCGTACGCCGTGATCCTCGGCGAGCGAGATATCGCCGCCGGGTCCGCACAGGTCAAGGACCTGGCCAGCGGCGACCAGGTCGCCGTTCCGCTCGCCGAGCTCGTGACGACGTTGAAAGAAAGGCTTGCTCAAAGATGATCCGCACACACGAGGCGGGCTCGCTACGCCGTGACCACGCCGGGCAGCAGGTCGTGCTGGCCGGCTGGGTGGCGCGCCGCCGCGACCACGGGGGCGTCACCTTCATCGACCTGCGCGACGCCTCCGGGATCGCCCAGGTCGTGTTCCGCGAAGAGGACACGGCGCACGACCTGCGCTCGGAGTTCTGCGTCAAGATCACCGGTGAGGTCCGCGTACGCCCGGAGGGCAACGAGAACCCCGAGCTGCCGACCGGCGAGATCGAGGTCGTCGCCTCCGAGATCGAGGTGCTCAGCGAGTCCGCGCCGCTGCCCTTCCCGATCGAGACGGACGCCAACGTCAACGAGGAGGTGCGCCTCAAGCACCGCTACCTCGACATCCGCCGTGAGGCCCTGGCGCGTTCGCTGCGCATCCGCTCGCAGGGCTCCTACATCGTGCACGACGTCCTGCGCGGGCACGGGTTCGTCAACGTCGAGACGCCGACGTTCACCAGCTCCACGCCGGAGGGCGCCCGCGACTTCCTCGTCCCGGTGCGGCTCAAGCCGGGCCACTGGTACGCCCTGCCGCAGTCGCCGCAGCTCTACAAGCAGCTGCTCATGGTGGCGGGCCTGGAGCGCTACTACCAGCTCGCCCGCTGCTACCGCGACGAGGACTTCCGCGCCGACCGGCAGCCGGAGTTCACCCAGATCGACATCGAGATGAGCTTCGTCGAGCAGGAGGACGTCCTCCAGGTCGCCGAGGACCTCGTCGGACGGCTCTGGAAGGAGATCGTCGGCTACGAGATCCCGCGTCCGATCCCGCGGATGACCTACGCCGACGCCCTCAGCCGGTACGGCTCGGACAAGCCGGACCTGCGCTTCGGCAACGAGCTCGTCGACGTGACCGAGTACTTCGCCGGCACGTCGTTCCGCGTGTTCCAGGCGCCGTACGTCGGCGCGGTCGTCATGCCGGGCGGCGCCTCCCAGACCCGCAAGGAGCTGGACGGCTGGCAGGACTGGGCCAAGTCGCGCGGCGCGAAGGGGCTGGCGTACGTCCTGGTGCAGGAGGACGGCACCCTCGGCGGCCCGGTCGCCAAGAACATCTCCGAGGAGGAGCGGTCCGGCCTGGCCGCCAAGGTCGGCGCCAAGCCCGGCGACGCGGTGTTCTTCGGCGCCGGCAAGCCGCACGCCACCCGCGAGCTGCTCGGCGCGGCCCGCCTGGAGATCGGCCGCCGCTGCGGCCTGATCGACGAGTCCGCGTGGGCGTTCACCTGGGTCGTCGACGCGCCCATGTTCGAGGAGACCGCCGAGGGCGGCTGGACGTCCGTCCACCACCCCTTCACCTCGCCCAAGCCGGAGTGGGTCGACTCCTTCCACGACAAGCCGGGGGAGGCGCTCGCCAACGCGTACGACATCGTCTGCAACGGCAACGAGATCGGCGGCGGCTCGATCCGTATCCACCGCGGCGACGTGCAGCAGCGCGTCTTCGAGACCTTGGGCCTGGACCGCGAGGAGGCCGAGGAGAAGTTCGGCTACCTGCTGGAGGCGTTCAAGTACGGCGCGCCGCCGCACGGCGGCATCGCGTTCGGCTGGGACCGGGTCGTCATGCTGCTGGCCGGCCGCGACACGATCCGCGATGTGATCGCCTTCCCGAAGGCAGCGTCCGGCTTCGACCCGCTGACCGGCGCGCCCACGCCGATCACCGAGGAGCAGCGCAAGGAGGCGGGCATCGACGTCCGCCCGGAGGACGAGAAGCCGGCCGAGCCCAACGAGCCCGGCCACATCGTCCGCCCCTCCACCGAGAAGTACTGAGGGCCTGATCGACGGGGATCCCGGTCAGGGGTCCCCGTCGATGCCTCAGTCCCACCAGAAACTCCACCTCGGCGCGCCGACCAGCCTCTCGGCATAGGTGGCGAAGACGATGTAGTCCTGCTCGATGTTGTCCGGGCAGAGGAGATAGTGCTCCAGCGCGAGCCGGTTCGCCTCCTCCGGGCGCGGCGGAGCGGCGACCGACACGTGGACGGTGCCCCCGACGACGCCGATCAGCCGAGCGCCGAAGCGGTCCTCCCACGACCTGATCACCGCCCAGAGCTCGCCCGGGTCCACGTGGTTGCAGCATTTGTAGAAGTCAAGGGTCAGCAGGACGTCCGCGCTCCGCTCCACCGGGACGAGAGCGAGATGGAGGGGTTCGCCGTCCTGCGCCAGTTCGGCCGCCATGGCGGCGGCGTGTTCGGCGACGTCACGGCTCGGCATCGACCCGGCGGCCAGACCCGGCCAGGTATCGAACGGCGGGCCGGGATCATCCGGCCAGGGCACCACGCCCTCAGGGACTTCAACCGGGGGAGCGGCGTCCCATTCCGCCTTCTGACGCAGGTAACGCTGCCATTCGCCCCGGAAGTAGTCCGTCACGTCGAACGCGGCGTCATCCCAGGGGCCGCCCGAGTGCGACACGTAGTCGCAGTACAGAAGCAGCACGGGCAACAGCCCGGTCGCGGCCCGCTGAGCGTCGAGGCGCCGCCACCAGTCGGCGGCGTCTTTCAGCGGTTCGTCACTGCACCAGAGCACGGGGAGATGGCTGCACTCGCTGCCCGAACAGTGTTCGGCCGCGGAGACGAGGCGCCCTGGGGGCAGGTGCGCGGGCAGACGGGCGAAGGCGTCCGCAAAGGATCTTTCAGTCACGCGGCCGACTGTAGGAGCCTCCGCCTACAGGCTCGGGCGTCCCGAACACTCGGCAAAGGCGCCGCCGAAGCGGGACGTAAGGGGTGAACTGGCGTGTCCGGGCGGCGTTGACCGAGCGTTTGCGCCGAGTGTCCGGCGATGAAGTCAGGCCGGATGCGGCGCTCAGGCGTGGTAGGCGGCGATCGCGGTCTGGACGAAGGAGCGGATCAGTGGATTCCTGTCGCTCTCGTGCCATGCCACCACCAGGCGGCTCAGCGGCATGTCGATCAGCGGAACCACGGTGAGCCCCTCTCCCGGTTCGTGGTTCAGAAGAGTCATGCCGACCGTGCCGTTCCAGAGAACCGCTTGCCGGCATTCCTGGACGGCACGCACCACCGGACCCTCGCGAGGCTCCCCGCCGCTCCAGTACGACTGCCAGAGGGGGTCGGTGCCCTCCGGGAAGAGGAACCAGCGGCGATCGGTCAGGTCGGCCAGCTTCAGGCTGTCACGGTGGGCCAGCGGATCGTCGGCGCGCAGCAGCGCGCCCACTGGATCGGCGCGAAGCTCGCGCACGGCCAGACCGGTCTCGTCGAACGGCCCGCGGGTCAGGGCGACGTCGACCCCTCCGGCGTGCAGCCCGCAGGTGGGATCGGTCAGGTCGGTCTCGCGGACGCGGACCTCGACGCGCGGGTGCCGCCGATGGTAGGCGTCGGCGAGGCGTGTCGCGCCCGGATCTGTGGTGTCACCCAGGATGCCGACGGTGATGGTCGCGGCGCCGGCCGCCGCGGCCACACGTGTGCGTACCCGGTCGGCCTGGGCGAGCAGGGCGCGTGCCTCGTCGAGCAGCACCGCCCCCACCTGAGTGAGCGTGACGCCGGCCGAGGACCGGTCGAACAGCGTGGCGCCGACCTCGGTCTCCAACTGCTTGATCGCCCGACTCAGCGGCGGCTGACTCATGTGCAGCCGGGCGGCGGCCCGGCCGAAATGGAGTTCCTCCGCGACCGCGACGAAATAGCGCAGCGTGCGTAGCTCCATGGTGCGACGATACTCGTACGGTATCGACGTCCGAGAACGGGTCTTGGACAGTCGCGGCGCCCTGGCAGTGGAATCGGGGCATGACAGACGAAACGAAGGACGCCGCACCGCTCGCCGAGCCCGCCGTATCGGTGGTCGGTCCGAATGACGGCGAGACGATCTTCCTGGGTACCACGCGACTGCGCGTTCTCGAAGACGGCAGCAACACCGGGCACCGCCTCGGGCTCGCCGAGTCCGTCCTCGCGCCGCACACGCCCGGACCGCCGCAGCACCGTCACGCCCAGCACGACGAGGGTTTCTACATCATCTCCGGCACGGTGCGGTTCACCGTCGGAGAGAAGGACTACGACGCGACCGCGGGCACCCTCGTGATGGTCCCGCCCGGTGCCCCCCACACGTTCGCCAACGTGACCGACCAGCCGGCCGTCATGCTCAGCACTTTCACACCGGACCTTTACGTGCAGTACTTCCGGGACCTACGGGACATGATCGCCGGTGGCCGGGCAGTGACCCCACAGGCGACCATCCGAACCATGAGCCGTTACGCCACCGAGCCCGCCACCGACTTCGCCTGAAGGCCGAGAGGACAGGCACCGCCTGGCCGCCCGTACGTCGGAACCCATGGATCGGCATCGTGAACGTCGTGGTTCACCTGAGTCGCGGGGACCGCCAGATCGCTCTCAACCTGACGCTCCTTCTCGCCGCGGCCGTAACCGTCTGGCTGGCGACGACATGGCGGTGACTTCGAGCGGGGCCTCCTGAGGTCCGGACCGCGCACCCGAAAATCGGTTGCTCGGGTCACGGTGCGGCGAGATCGTGGCGTCTCATGCGGACGCATGAGATCAGGGCCGACCACGACCGCACGTCGATCGTCGTCTACCAGGCGTACCGGCCGGAGATCGCCCGGCCGGCGGTCGAGCGGGGGCGGTTCGTGCCGCCGTTCTCACGGACGCGCATGACCTGGATCAAGCCGTCGTTCCTGTGGCTCATGGCGCGCAGCGACTGGGCGCGCAAGCCGGGTCAGGAGATGATCCTGGCCGTTCGCATCAGCCGGGAGGGCTGGGAGGAGGCGCTGTCGCAGGCGGTGCCGACCCACGCCGACCGGCGCCTCTACCGCGACGGCGCCGAATGGCGTGCCGCGTTCAAGCACTCCAGGGTTCACGTCCAGTGGGACCCGGAGCGGACGCTGCGCGGGCGGCCCCTCGACGCCCGCAGCATCCAGGTCGGACTCAGCCGGCACGTCATCGATCGGTACGCCGACGAGTGGATCCTGGACATCCAGGACATGACGCCGCTGGTCCGCAAGATCCAGCGACTGCTCCACGACGGTGAGACGGCGAAGGCCGGGGCCCTGGTCCCGCGTGAGCGCGTCTATCCCCTCGATCCGGAACTCGCCCGGCGCATCGGCGCGGACGTCTGAGACATCCCACCATCCCTTGCGCCGGCTCGCCGAATGAGACAACGTCTGAAGGACGGACGTTTCAGACCGATCGTCAATACGAGGTTGCGATGCCCGCCAGCGCGAAGCCCGCCACGTACGATCCGTTCGACGAGGCGTTCCAGATCGATCCGTACCCGGCGTACCGGCACCTGCGCGACCACGATCCGGTGCACCGTCACTCCGACCCGCCGTTCTGGGCGCTGTCCCGCTTCGACGACATCTGGAGCGCCGTACGGGACAACGCGCGTTTCTCCTCGGAGCAGGGGCTGACCTTCCATCCGGACGAGATCGGCACCCTCGGCCTCGCGCCGACCATCGTGATGCTCGACCCGCCCCGGCACGGGCAACTGCGCGCGTTGATCGGCAAGGGCTTCACGCCGCGTCGCGTCGCCGCGCTGGAGGGCCTGATCCGCGAATTCGTGCGAACGCGCATCGCCGACTTGGAGCGCAAGGCGGCCGACGGCGAGCCGGTCGACCTGCACCGGGACTTCTCCTCGCCGATCCCGACCTTCGTCCTGGCGCATCTCCTCGGTGTGCCGGAGCGGCACCGTACCCGGTTCGACCCATGGGTGACCGCGCTGACCGGCCTGCAGGACAGCGGCTTCCGGCTGGAGGAGTCCGCCGCCGTCGGCGCCGTGGCCGAGATGTTCGAGTACTTCTCCGAGGTGATCAGTGCCCGCCGCCGCGACCCCGGCGACGACCTCATCAGCGCGCTCACCGCGGCCGAGGTGGACGGGGAGCGCCTGACCGACTGGGACATCCTCGGGTTCTGCTTCGTGATGGTCGCCGGCGGCAACGACACCACCGGCAACCTCATCTCGCACGGCGTCATGCTGTTGGACGCCCACCACGACCAGCGCGAGCGGCTGGTCGCCGATCCAGCGCTGATCCCGAACGCCTTGCTGGAGTTCCTCCGGCTGGAGGGCTCGGTGCAGGGGCTGGCGCGCACCACGCTGCGCCCGGTGACGCTGCACGGGGTGGAGATCCCAGCGGGGGAGAAGGTCATGATGCTGTACGGCGCGGCCAACCGCGACGAGCGCGAGTTCGGGCCCACCGCCGGCCGGCTGGACATCACGCGCGAGGTACCCCGGCACCTCGGCTTCTCCAGCGGCGTGCACTTCTGCATCGGCTCCCACCTGGCGCAGTTGCAGGCGCGGGTGGCGCTCGAGGAACTCCTCGCCCGCCAGCCCACGGTCGGGGTCGACCTCGCCGGGGCGCGGCGGTTGCGGTCGGCCTTCACCCGTGGGTGGGTCAGCCTGCCGGCCACGGGGATACGCGTACGCGCGCGGGACCACTGACGACCGAGCGCGGTTCGGTAATTGTCAACTCAGTATGTAGGGTTGGTGGACAATCTCATAGAGAGGGCCCCCTCGTGCGCTTCGCTCTGACCTCTCGCGCGGCGACGCTCCTGGCCGCCGGCGTCCTCGCCGCCTCCGTTTCCGCCGGCCCGGCCGTCGCCTCGTCCGTGCCGCTTCCCCCGCACAACCCGTACGCGGGCCCGGACGGCACCGCCACCATGCACGCCGACACCGGATCCTCGGACGCCACCACGCTGTCCGGCCCCGGCCCGGGGACGCTGAAGTCACATCTGGCGCAGCTGGCCTCGGCCTGCCCGACCATCCTGGTCGGCTACGACGGCCGCCCCGTCGCGCTGTGCACGACGATCCTGGGCCAGACCCCCACCGTCCATCTGCTCGACCCGGCGAGCGGCGACTCGATCGCCGAACTGGCCCTCGCCAAGGGGTCCTCCGTGCTCGGCGGCGTCTACGCCTACCTGGACGACAAGGACCGCCTCGTCCTCGTGGACGGCGACCACGACCTGGTACGCATCGGGCACCACCAGGCGGCCGACGGCTCCTGGCGGCTTCAGGTCGACGGCTCGCTGTCGCTCGCCGGCGCCATGTCGGGCGACGACTCGGTGATCGGCATCTCCCCGGACTGGCAGGGCCGCGTCTGGTTCGCCACCGCGAACGGCGTGGTCGGCACCGCCGACGACAGGACGGGCGTCGTCCGGACCATCTCCCTCCCGGCCGGCGAGACGATCGCCAACAGCATCTCGACCGCACCCGTCGGGACCGCCGTCACCTCGACGCACGCCACCTACCTCCTCGCCGCCGACGCGGACGGCACTCCGCGCGTCCGCTGGCGGCGGACGTACGACCGGGGCCCCGGCCGCAAGCCGGGGCAGCTGAGCTGGGGCAGCGGGTCGACCCCGACCTTCTTCGGCCCCACCGACGGCACCGACTACCTGACGATCGTCGACAACGCCGCGCCCACCGTGAACCTGCTGGTCTACCGGGCCGCGACCGGAGATCCGGTCTGCGAGGTGCCGGTGCTCAAGGCCGGCGGCAGCGGCAGTGAGAACTCACCGATCGGCGCGGGCGACTCGGTGTACGTCGCGAGCACGTACGGCTACCCGTACCCCACCCAGCCGTCCGGCGCCACGGTGCCCGCCACCGCCGACTTCGTGGGCGGCCTGTCCCGGGTCGACGTTCGCCCCGGCGGATCCGGCTGCACGCTGCGCTGGGACAACAAGGTCCGGTCCGCGGCCGTGCCCCGGCTGTCCCTCGGCGACGGGCTGATCCACACGGTCCTGCGCGAACCGGTGATCCCCGGAACGACCGCGACCTCGATCCTGGACCCGTACTACTACGCCGAGATCGATCCCGGCACCGGCTCCGTCGTACGCAAGCAGTTCATCGGCGTCGGCGCCGTGTACGACACGCTCCAGATGGTCGGCGGCATCGCTCCCGGACGCGTGACCTACCAGGGCACGGTCACCGGCATCGTGCGCGTTTCGAATTAGCGCGCCCGGTCGTCGTCGCGGGTGTTTCCCGCGACGCGTTCGGCGTACTCAGGGTTCAGCGGATGCAGCACGAGCCGCTCCGTCACAAGATCGTCTATTGAGAGATGACCTATCACGAGGCGGTCTCGATCCACATCCGAGGCTCTGTACCTACTAGTATGTACAGCCACTCTCGGCGGGCGCCGAGACCATCCGTGGCGAAGGAGGACCGCTGAGATGCCACTCGTGCGTATCGACGTGCTCGGGACCGACCAGAAACGGCTCGACGCGCTCGGCCGGGCCGTGCACGAGGCCCTGGGCGAGACGATGGGCTTCCCGCCCGACGACCGGTTCCAGGTCCTGACAGGGCACGACGGCACGAGCAGCACGCTGCGCTACGACGACTACCTCGGCGTGCACCGGGACGAGGGAATCGTCTACGTCGCGATCACCATGCGGTCCGGGCGTTCGCCCGAGCGGAAGCGGGCGCTCTACCGGCGGATCGCCGAGCTCGCCCACGAGTACGCCGGAATCGAGCCGCGGAACGTCTTCATCACCCTGACCGAGAACGAGTCGATCGACTGGTCGTTCGGCGACGGCTTGGCGCAGTACGCCCCGGAGGACTAGGAGGGGAGGCGGCCGCTGGTGCGGGCCTCGTCGTCGAAGCCCAGCCGGTCGTACAGCCGCATGGCCGCCGCGTTGCCCTCATAGACGCCCAGGCCGACCCCGTCACAGCCCTCCTCGAACAGCCGCCGCATGGCCCAGACCGTGATCGACGCGCCCAGCGCCCGGCGGCGGGCGTCCGGGTGGACCGCGATCGCCGCGACCTGGCCGACCTCCGGGGCGGACGTGGTGTCGGCCAGGCAGGCCAGCAGCCCCTCGGCCTCGCCTCGTACGGCCGCCCAGCGGCGCGCCCTGCCGTCACCGGGCCAGACGGACCAGTCCGAGCTCGTGAGCTTCAGCAGGTCGGTGATCGTGTCACCGTCGTCGTACCAGTCGACGCGGTCCTTCGCGGGCTGGACCGGCGGCACCTCGTACGCGACCCGATACCGCCAGTCGCTCGTGTCGGCGAGCGGCAGCGGCGTGCCGCGCGGCACGTTGACGTGCACGTCCGAGGGAAGTTCGCCGCGTAGCGCGGTCAGCAGACCGGCGACCGCCGCGGGCGCGCCGAGCCCGACGACCCGTTTGATCGTCGCGCGGTCGCGGTTCAGGTCCAGGAAGGCGACCGCGCCGTCGGCGCGCCAGGCCGTGCCGCGGCGCGCGGGATGCACGCTCCGGATCAAGGGGTGGCCACCGGTGATCGCCAGGAGGTCGTCGATCGAGGAGGGGATCACGCCGCACAGGCTAGCCCCGCCCTCGGCCGACGAGATCACGACCCCGTTCCCTCCCATGTCACAGGCCGCCGGGCTGCCTCGTCTCGAGGAGCGAGGACAGGTGCTCGCGCCGGGGACGCGCCATTCACCATGACGTCCGCCACGCGGGAACAGAGCAAGGGAATCGAACATGATCAGAATCGGCGTCATCATCGGCAGTACCCGCCCCGGGCGCAATGGCGACCGGGTGGCCCAATGGGTGCGGGACCTGGCGGCCGAACACGCGGGCGACACCGCGGAGGTCGAGCAGAAAGGACGGTCGTCATGCGTATCACGGTCTTCGGAGCCAACGGCCCCACCGGCCGCCTCCTTACCGGCCAGGCACTCGCCGCCGGACACCAGGTCGCCGCGGTCACCCGGCGGCCCGACTCGTTCCCGCTGCGCCATGACCGGCTCCAGGTGATCGGCGCCGACGTGCTCGATCCGGAGGCCGTCGACGCCGCCGTAGCCGGGCGGGACGCGGTGCTGTCGACGCTCGGGGTGCCCGCCGGGAAGGAGCCGATCAGCACCTACTCGCGCGGGGCGGCCAATATCGTCACCGCGATGGAACGGCATCGGGTGCGCCGGCTCGCCGTCGTCAGCTCCAGCGGGGTCGACCCGCACCCGTACTCCGATGGCGGGGTCCTGTTCAACCGAGTCCTTCTGCCTTACGTGACGCGGGTGCTGGGCAGGACGATGTACGACGACATGCGGCGGATGGAGACGCTGGTCCGGGCCGGCGAGCTGGACTGGACGATCGTGCGCCCCAGCGGGCTCTACCACTTGCCGTCGGTCACCGACTACACCGTTGTCGAGGGCCACGCCGACGGCAGGTTCACCGCCCGTGTCGACCTGGCCGCGAGCATGCTGGCCCTGCTGGACGGCGACCGCTACCTCCGCACCACCGTCAGCGTCATCACCACCGCCGACAACCCCACCCTGCTCCAGTGGATCCGCCGCGAAGCGCTCGCCAAGAAGTGAGGGGCGCTTGCCCGCCGTGTCCGGGCGGGGGCGCGCGGACCGTACCGGGTGACGCCGCCCTCGGCCGGCCCGATCATGACCCCGATGTCGGTGGGGCCGGGGACGTACGGGAGCCTCATGTCGATCAACGGGGGAGATCCGCCGTTTTGCGGGTAGTCCCCAGACGGCGAAAGGGCGGGGCATGGGGATGGACACCGCGGGACCCAGGGCGGCGGCGTGGCATCGCTCACGGCTGGTGTCGGGACTGGGGCAGGCCGCACTGATCGTCCTCCTGTTCTACGCGTACCGGATCGGCCGCCGCCTCGCGGAGGCCGGCCCGGCCGAGGCCGTGCGGCACGCGCGGTCGGTCTGGCGCGCCGAGCGCCTGCTCCACCTGCCGAACGAGGCGTCCCTGCAGCACGCGGCGCTGCACTGGGACGGATGGGCGCGGGTGGCCGACGTCTACTACGTCGCCGTGCACTTCCCGGCGACGGCGGTGTTCCTCGCGTGGGTGTGGTGGCGGCACCGGGAAGGCTGGCCGCGGGTACGGGCCGCCATCATCCTGTCGACGGCGCTGGCCCTGGCCGGTCACTTCCTCTACCCACTGGCCCCGCCACGCCTGCTGCCCGGCACCGGGCTCGTGGACCTGATGAACGTCTACGGACCGTCGGCGTACGCCGAGGCGCCCGGCCACGGAGCGTCGAACCAGTTCGCCGCCATGCCGTCGCTGCACGTCGGCTGGGCGATCCTCGTCGCCTGGGGGATCATCCGGTACGGCGCGGGCCGGGCGCGCTGGGCGGCGGTGGCCTACCCGGTCGCGACGACCTCCGTGGTCGTCCTCACCGCCAACCACTACTGGCTCGACGGTGTGGCCGGGGCGATCGTGGTGATCGTCTCCGTCGCGCTGAGCGGCGTCGGCGAACGGATAGTGTCGAGGCGTGGTGCGCAGGGAATCTGAACAGGCCGACAGCCTCTTCGACACGCCGGCCGAGGAGGCGCAGCAGGCGAACGCGCCGCTGGCGGTGCGGATGCGCCCGCGCGGCCTCGACGAGGTCGTCGGCCAGGCGCACCTCCTCGGGCCCGGCACGCCCCTGCGCCAGCTCGTCGAGCGGGACGTCCCCATGTCCCTGGTGCTGTGGGGGCCGCCCGGCACCGGCAAGACCACCCTCGCGTACGTCGTCAGCCAGGCGACCGCACGCCGGTTCGTGGAGATCTCCGCGGTGTCCGACGGCGTCAAGCAGGTCCGCGCCGCCATCGACGTTGCCAAGCGGGAGCTGGGCATGGGCGGCCGGCAGACCGTGCTGTTCGTCGACGAGGTGCACCGGTTCAACAAGGCCCAGCAGGACGCCCTGCTGCCCGCCGTCGAGAACCGCTGGGTGTCCTTCATCGGCGCGACCACCGAGAACCCCTTCTTCTCCGTCATCAGCCCGCTGCTGTCCCGCTCCCTGCTGCTGACGCTCCAGCCGCTCGGCGACGACCAGCTCCGCGAGGTGATCCGCCGGGCCCTGACCGACGAGCGCGGCCTCGGCGGCGCGGTGAAGCTCGCCGAGCCCGCCGAGGACCACCTGGTACGCCTGGCGGGCGGCGACGCGCGCCGGGCGCTGACGTACCTGGAGGCCGCGTCGTACGTCGCCCCGAACGGCGCGCCGATCGACGTCGACGTCCTGGAGAAGGCCGTCGACCGGGCGGCGGTCCGCTACGACCGCGAGGGCGACCAGCACTACGACGTGATCAGCGCCTTCATCAAGAGCATCCGCGGGTCCGACGTCGACGCGGCGCTGCACTACCTCGCCCGCATGATCGAGGCCGGCGAGGATCCCCGCTTCATCGCCCGGCGGCTGATCGTGCACGCCAGCGAGGACATCGGCATGGCCGACCCCACGGCCCTGCAGACCGCGACGGCCGCCGCGCACGCCGTGGAGTTCGTCGGCCTGCCGGAGGCCCGCATCAACCTCGCCCAGGCGGTGATCCACCTGTCCCTGGCGCCGAAGTCCAACGCCGTGGTCAGGGCGATCAACGAGGCCGGCGGCGACGTGCGGCGCGGGCTCGTCGGCCCGGTGCCGCCGCACCTTCGGGACGCGCACTACAAGGGCGCGGACAAGCTCGACCACGGGAAGGGCTACCGCTACGCCCACGACTTTCCCGGCGGGGTGGTCGAACAGCAGTACGCGCCGGACGCGGTGGCCGGGCGGGAGTACTACCATCCGACCAGGCACGGCATGGAGGCGCGCTTCTCCGACGTGGTCGAGCGGCTCCGCGCCGTTCTCCGCGGCAGGCGCGCCGACTGAGATCAGTGCCGTCGGCGGGTGCGGCAAGGTCGTCCGGGCGCGTTTTCGCAAGCCCGGGACGGTAAGGTCGGTCCGACCGAGTTCTCCGCGACCCGAGGAGGAGGAAGCCGCGTGTTGACGGGCGAACAGCTGGCCGGGCTGATCGTGGCCATGTTCTGGGCGATACTCGTCTCCTTCCTCGCCTACGTGCTCTTGAAACTCGCCCGGTTGCTGACCGAGGCGACCAAGACCGTCGCAGAGCTCGGCGACCGGACCGCCCCCCTGCTGGACGACATGGCCGGCACCGTGGAGCGGGCCAACGAGCAACTGGACCGGGTCGACGTGATCACCAAGAACATGGGCAGCGTCAGCCAGAACGCCGCCGCGGTCAGCACCACCGTCACCTCGATCGTGGGCGGCCCTCTCGTGAAGGCCGCGGCGTTCTCCTATGGTGTCCGTAAGGCCATCGGTTCCCGTGGCCACGGCAACCAGGACGGCAAGCGATGATCCGGCGGTTGTTCTGGTTGTCGCTGGGCACCGCGTTCGGCGCCTGGTCGGCGTTCCGGCTCAAGCGGGCGGTGCGCGCCGTCCTGCCGGGCAGTCTCGCCCACCAGGCCACCGGGCTCGGCCGAACCGTGCGGGGGTTCGCCGGCGACGTCCGCGTCGCGATGAACCACCGCGAGGAAGAACTGCGCGACGCCATGCGCCTCGACGCACACACCGATACTGACAAGGACCTGCACTGATGGAGTCGGCAGAGATCGCCCGCCGTTTTCTCCGCTTCTTCGAGGAGCGCGGCCACACCGTGGTGCCCTCGGCCAGCCTGATCGCCGAGGACCCCACGCTGTTGCTGGTGAACGCGGGCATGGTGCCCTTCAAGCCGTTCTTCCTCGGCCAGCGGACCCCGCCGTACCCTCGGGCCACCAGCGTCCAGAAGTGCATCCGGACCCCGGACATCGACGAGGTCGGCAAGACCACCCGGCACGGCACGTTCTTCCAGATGCTGGGCAACTTCTCCTTCGGGGACTATTTCAAGGAGCAGGCGATCCCATTCGCGTGGGACCTGCTGACCCGGTCGGAGTCCGACGGCGGCTTCGGGTTCCCGGAGGACCGGCTCTGGGCCACCGTCTACCACGATGACGACGAGGCCTTCGAGATCTGGCACAAGAAGGTCGGCCTGCCCGAGGACCGCATCCAGCGCCGCGGCATGGCCGACAACTTCTGGTCGATGGGCGTGCCCGGTCCGTGCGGCCCCTGCTCGGAGATCTACTACGACCGCGGCCCCGAGTACGGCCGCGAGGGCGGCCCGGTCGCCGACGAGGACCGCTACCTCGAGGTCTGGAACCTCGTCTTCATGCAGTTCGAGCGGGGCGCCGGCGCGGGCAAGGAGGGCTGGCCGATCCTCGGTGAGCTCCCCGCCAAGAACATCGACACCGGCATGGGCCTGGAGCGCATGGCGGCGATCCTCCAGGGCGTCGACAACATCTACGAGATCGACACCATGTGGCGGATCCTCGACCGCGCCGCCGACCTCACCAAGACCAAGTACGGCCGCGACGCGCGGTCCGACGTGTCCCTGCGCGTGATCACCGACCACGTCCGCAGCGGCACGATGATGGTCGCCGACGGCGTCGTGCCCTCCAACGAGGGCCGCGGCTACGTCCTGCGGCGCATCCTGCGCCGCAGCATCCGGCACCTGCGGCTGCTCGGCGCCGGCGACGAGCGCTACCTGCACGAGCTCACCGCCGTGGCGATCGACGGGATGGGCGAGACCTACCCGGAGCTGCGCTCCGACGCCGCCCACATCCACACGGTCATCGACGCCGAGGAGCAGTCCTTCCTCACCACGCTCCGCACCGGCACCGCGATCTTCGACGCCTCGGTCGAGGAGACCAAGCGCCGCAAGGAGCCGACGCTGTCCGGCGTGCAGGCGTTCACGCTGCACGACACCTACGGCTTCCCGATCGACCTCACGCTGGAGATGGCGGCCGAGCAGGGCCTGTCCGTCGACGAGAACGAGTTCCGGCGCCTGATGGACGAGCAGCGGCAGCGCGCCAAGGCCGACGCCGCCGCGAAGAAGACCGGCAACCTCGACGTGTCCGTGCTGGGCAGCCTCCTCGAGCAGACCGGGTCGGTGGTCTTCACCGGATACGACGCGGTCGCGGGCGAGGCCCGGGTGGTCGGCCTGCTCGTCGGCGGCGCGAGCGTGCCGTCGGCGGGGCAGGGCAGCGAGGTCGAGGTCGTGCTCGACCGCACCCCGTTCTACGCCGAGGGCGGTGGCCAGCTCGCCGACCAGGGCGTCATCCGGTTCGGCAACGGCGCCGAGGTCGAGGTCCTGGACGTCCAGTCGCCGCTGTCCGGCCTGGTCGTGCACCGCGGCCGGGTCCGCAGCGGCGAGGCGCAGGCGGGCGACACCGCGTACGCCGAGATCGACGTGGAGCGGCGCCGGGCGATCTCCCGTTCGCACACCGCCACGCACATGGTGCACCGCGGGTTCCGCAACGCGCTCGGCGAGTCCGCCGCCCAGGCCGGTTCGGAGAACTCCCCGGGCCGCTTCCGGTTCGACTTCACCGCCTCGGGCGCCGTTCCGCTCAGCGTCCTGCGCGACGTCGAGGCCGAGGTCAACGCCATCCTCATCGACGACCTGGGCGTGCACGCCTCGGTGCACCCGATCGACGAGGCGCGCAAGATGGGCGCGCTCGCGCTGTTCGGCGAGAAGTACGGCGACGAGGTCCGCGTCGTCGAGATCGGCGACTACTCCCGTGAGCTGTGCGGCGGCACCCACGTCGCGCGCTCCGGCCAGCTCGGCCTGATCAAGGTGCTCGGCGAGCAGTCGATCGGCGCGGGCGTGCGCCGGGTCGAGGCGCTCGTCGGCATCGACGCCTTCCGGTACCTCGCCAAGGAGAGCGTGCTCGTCGCGCAGCTGTCCGAGCAGCTCAAGACCCGGCGCGAGGAGCTCCCGGAGCGGATCTCCGGAATGGTCACCCGGCTGCGCGAGGCCGAGAAGGAGCTGGAGAAGGTCCGGTCGCAGCAGGTCCTGCAGGTCGCCGGCGAACTGGCGGGCGGCGCGGAGGACATCGGCGGCGTCGGCTTCGTCGCCCACCGCGTGCCCGACGGCACCAGCGCCGACGACCTGCGGCGGCTCGCGATGGACGTCCGCGGTCGCCTGTCCGGCCGGCCGGCCGTCGTCATCATCGCGGGGGTGCCCAAGGACCGTCCCGTGATCGTCGTCGCGACCCGCGACGAGGCCCGCGCCCGCGGCCTGCGCGCGGGCGCGCTCGTCGGCGTCGCCGCGAAGGTCCTCGGCGGCGGCGGGGGCGGCAAGGACGACCTGGCGCAGGGCGGTGGCGCGAACGCGGGCGCCATCGACGAGGCCCTGGGCGCCGTCCGCCGGACCGTGGCGGCCGCGTGAGACAAGGCGTGCGCATCGGCGTCGATGCGGGCAGTGTCCGCATCGGCGTCGCGCGTAGCGACCCCGGCGGCATCCTGGCCTCACCCCTGGAGACCGTGCGGGCCGGGAAAGGCGACATCGACCGGATCGTTCAGATCGTCGCCGAGAACGACGCCATCGAGGTGATCGTCGGGCTGCCGACCTCCCTCTCCGGGCGAGAGGGACCGGCGGCCGCGACGGCCCGCCGGTTCGCGGAGAAGATCGCACGGCTCCTGGATCCCGAGACGGTACGGCTGTTCGATGAGAGACTCACCACCGTGACAGCCGAAAGTGGCCTCCGGGACAAGGGAGTGCGCGGGCAGGCACGGCGAAAGGTCGTCGACCAGGCGGCGGCCGCGGTGCTGCTCCAGGCGGCGCTCGAGGCCGAGCGCTTGACGGGCCGCCCCCCTGGGGAGACTGTCCAGGGGGACTCATGAGCGACGCAGACCTTGATTTCTTGCGCCAACTCTCCGAGCGCCAGCAGCAGCGCCCGGAGCCGCCGGGCGGTGCGCCCCGGGCGAGCCGGGGAGGCCGGGGGCGGCGCCGCAAGAAGAGCCGCAAGGGCCGCAGGCTGGCGCCGTTCATCGCGCTGGCCTTCCTCCTCGTGGTCGTGTGCGGTGGCGGCTATGTGGGGCTGACCACGATCAACGGCATGCTCAATCCGCCCGACTACAAGGGCGAGGGCAGCGGCAGCGTCACCGTCTGGATCCATGAGGGCGACTCGGTCGCCCTCATGGCGAACCGGCTCAAGGACGCGGGGGTCGTCAAGTCGGTCGACGCGTTCATCAAGCTCGCGACCAAGGACACCAGGGCGACGAGCATCCAGCCGGGCTACTACCACCTGCGCCGGCAGATGTCGGTGAAGTCGGCGCTCGACCTCCTGCTCAGCGACGCCTCCCGCGCCGGTCGCCTCACCATCCCCGAGGGCAAGCGGGTCACCCAGATCCTGCCGTTGCTGGCCAGCAAGACCCACATTCCCCTGAAGGACTTCCAGAAGGCCGCGAAACACCCCGAGAAGCTCGGTCTGCCGTCGTACGCCAAGGGCAGGCTCGAGGGCTACCTGTACCCCTTCACGTACGACCCGGACCCGAAGGCCACCGCGACACAGGTGCTGCGCTCGATGGTCGACCAGTTCAAGAAGGTCGCGGCCAACCTCGACCTGGAGGCCAAGGCGCGTGAGCTGGGCATGTCGCCCGGTGAGGTCGTGACGATCGCCAGCCTCGTCCAGGCCGAGAGCGGCCGTCCCGAGGACATGCCGAAGGTCGCCCGGGTCATCGACAACCGCATCCACAGCTCGCAGCCCTGGATGCGCAAGCTGCAGTTCGACAGCACCGTCATGTACGCCCTGGGCAAGTACAACACCGTGGCCACTCTCGCGGAGACCAAGACGCAGAGCCCGTACAACACCTACGTGGTCTCCGGTCTGCCGCCCGGCCCGATCGACAACCCGGGCGAGGTGGCGCTCAAGGCCGCGCTCGAACCCGAGAAGGGCGACTGGCTCTACTTCGTGGCCCCCGACCCGAAGACCAAGATCACCAAGTTCACGTCCAGCTACCCCGAGTTCCAGAAGCTGAGGCAGGAACTCGCGCGCAACACGGGGCACGGATGACGCACGCCGCCGTCCTGGGGTCGCCGATCGCGCATTCGCTGTCGCCGGCCCTGCACCGCGCCGCGTACGCCGCGCTCGGACTCGACTGGACCTATGAGGCCGTCGAGTGCCGCGAGAGGGATCTGCCCGGCCTGCTGGAGCGGCCGTGGGCGGGCCTGTCGCTCACGATGCCGCTGAAGCGGGCCGTGCTGCCCCTCCTCGACGAGGTGTCGGGGCTGGCGCGCGCGGTGGGCGGCGCGAACACCGTGATCTTCCAGGGCGGGCGCCGGCTCGGTTTCAACACCGACGTGTACGGCATGGTCACCGCGTTGACCGAGGCCGGAGTGCGGTCGCCCGGGTCGGCGGCCGTGCTCGGCGGCGGGGCGACCGCCTGCTCCGCCCTCGCGGCGCTGCGCGACCTCGGACTGTCGAAGGCCGTGGTCGTCGTACGGAGCCCGTGCCGTGCGGCCGAGGCCGTGTCGGCGGCCGACCGGTTGGGCGTGTCGGTGACGGTGCAGACGTTCGCCGACGCGATGCCGCACGCCGACCTGATCATCTCCACCCTGCCGGCCCACGCCGCCGACCCGTACGCCGAGGCCATCGCCGGGGCCACGAACGCCCTCTTCGACGTCGTGTACGCGCCCTGGCCGACCGCCGCCGCCGAGGCCGTCGGCGGGCGCGCCGGCATCGTTGTGGGCGGGCTGCCGATGCTGGTGCACCAGGCCGCCCGCCAGGTCGAGCTCATGACGGGGCACGCACCCGCTCCGGTGGAGGCGATGCGCGCCGCCGTGTCATGACGCGCTGCGGCGCCGCCCGCGAAGGCGCGAGGCCAGCGCGCCGCCCATGATCGCCAACAGCGCCGGGAAACCGATGACGAGCAACGCACCGGCCGCAGGGCCAGATGTCCCCCAGCCCGTGAACCACACAACGAGTGAGCACAGCAGCGGCGACAGGGCGAGCAGGACGACGGCGATCGATCGGCGGCCGGACGCCGAGCGCGGGCGGGCACAGGAGACGAGTATCAGCGCGAGTGCGCCGGCCGCCGGTAGCCAGACCGGGTCGAGGATCATCGCCGACCGCACGAGGATGACACCGCGGTCGCCCAGCAGAGGGTCTCCTGGTGAGGGAAGCCCAAAGAGCGCGTAGGCGAACATGGCGACGCCCACCAGAAACAGGGTGCCGTGCCATCGGCCGAGCGACGAGAGGGCCGGGCGGAGACCGTCGGAGAGGGACAGCGCGGAGGCTGCCAGGACCGCCAGGCCGAACCAGACCAGGTTGCCCTCCACGTCACCGGCCTGCACGGCATAACGGCCCTGTGCCACTGCCAGCCACGGTAGCTGGGACAGAGCCGCGGCCCAGGCGAGTCCGACGGCCGGACGACGCAGGCGTAGCAGGCTCAGCGCGCCGACGACCGGCCACGGGGCCCACATCGGCCAGACCTGGGCGGGCTCCGGGAACAATGCCGCGTAAGAGCTGCCCGAGTCGACGTCGAAGATGATGAAGCCGTTGGGCATCATCATCGTCTCGTGCCGGAAGTAGGCGAGCAGAGCGGTGCACGCCAGCGCGGTCGTCACCAGGGCGAGGACGGCGAAGGCGTCGCGCCATACCGGGCCGCCGAGGGACCGGATCTCGCGTCGCACGTGGATCCGGATGGCTCCTCCGACGAGGTCGGTGGCGTCCCGGGGGCTTGGCCGCTCCCGTCCGGGGCCGGCGGTCGCGAGGAGAACGCCGAGCATCTCCTCGCGCTGGTCGACCGGGTAGAGCCGCAGCCAGCGCCGCAGGCGGTGTTCGAGGGAGCTCATGCGGATCCTCCGGCGAGGCGCAGGCGGGCGGTGGCGGTCTCGGCGTTGCTGCGCAGGCGTTCGGCCTCGGCGGCGAGGCGGGCCGCCCCCGTCTCGGTGAGCCGGTAGTGGCGGCGCAGCCGGCCCTCAACGACCTCCTCGCGGTCGATCTCGGCGAGACCGTCGGCGGTCAGCCGGTCGAGCGCGGCGTACAGCGTCCCGGCCCGCAGGCGCACCCGCCCGTCGGAGATCCGCTCGACGTCGCCGATGATCCCGTAGCCGTGCTGTGGTCCGGCTGCCAATGCGGTGAGGATCAGGAAGGTGGGTTCCTGGAGCGGCCTGTGTCTCATAGCGTCGTTATATACCGATGATCGATATATCGACAACCGGCGGGACGAGGCGGTCGTTCGGCTGCACCATCATGGGAGGGTGCTCGCCGACGTCGTTCCGTACCTCCAGTGCCCGCTGTGCGCGGGCGACCTCATCGTCGCGGGAGCGGCCCTGCGCTGCTCCGAAGGGCACGCGTTCGACATCGCCCGGCAGGGCTATGCCAACCTGCTGACCGGCAAGGCCCACCTGGGGACCGCCGACACGCCGGAGATGGTCGCGGCGCGCGCGGACTTCCTCGGCGGCGGCCACTTCGCCCCGCTCGCCGAGCTCATCGCCGAACGCGCGGCCGCGCTCGACCCGGGGGAGGGGTGCGTGCTGGACGCCGGCGCGGGCACGGGCCACTACCTCGCGGCCGTCCTCGATCGGCTGCCCGGACGCCCCGGCGTGGCCCTCGACATCTCCAAGCACGCCCTGCGCCGGGCCGCGAAGGCGCATCCGCGGATCGGCGCCCTCGTGTGGGACGTCTGGCGGCCCCTCCCCGTCCGTACGGGCACGGTGTCGGTTCTCATCGATGTCTTCGCGCCGCGGAACGGCGCGGAATTCCACCGGGTGCTCCGGCCCGACGGGACGCTGATCGTGGTCACGCCGGCCGCGCACCACCTGGGGGAGGTGATCGGGCCGCTCGGCCTGATCTCCGTGGACGAGCGGAAGGCGGACCGCGTTTCCGACTCGGTGGGTGAGCGGTTCGCTCCCACGGGGACATGGGCGCTGGAGGTTCCGCTGTCCCTCACCCGCGCCGAGGTCCGGTCGCTCGTCGCCATGGGGCCGAGCGCCCGGCACGCCGACCCCGGCGCGTTGCGGGCCGCGATCGACGCTCTTCCGGAGTCGATCAAGGTCACCGCGGCCTTCGAGGTGCGCGCTTTCGGCGTCCGGGGCACACCTGCTTTGGACGTACGGCCCGTAACCTGATAGCTTTGACTTTTGACTGGCCTGACGTTCACGCGTCGGGCGCGCAAGCGGAGGGCACCTCCCACCTGATCGGCCGCGCTCCCTCGGGAGTCGAGAGGCTGATGGGTCCCGGTCAGGCACGCTGTCGGCGTGCCCACCTCGTCGGCTTCGGCCGCCGGGGCGTCCGGTGGTGGCCCTGCATGCGAGTCATGCGGGGCTTTTTCGTTTGAAGGGGCCCGGGGCATGGCCGGTCAGGACAGCTCGAAAGCCCCAAGGAGGTCCCATCAGCGCCGAACCGCGTATCAACGAGCGCATTCGCGTGCCCGAGGTCCGGCTCGTCGGTCCGAACGGCGAACAGGTCGGCATCGTGCCGATCGCCAAGGCACTCGACCTTGCTCGGGAGTCCGACCTTGACCTCGTCGAGGTCGCCCCGACCGCGAGGCCGCCCGTGGCCAAGCTCATGGACTACGGAAAGTTCAAGTACGAGTCCGCGATGAAGGCCCGCGATGCGCGACGTAACCAGGCGCACACGGTCATCAAGGAGATCAAACTCCGGCCGAAGATCGACCCGCACGACTACGGCACCAAGAAGGGCCACGTCGAGCGGTTCCTCAAGGCAGGTGACAAGGTCAAGGTCACGATCATGTTCCGTGGCCGCGAGCAGTCCCGACCGGAGCTGGGCTTCCGGCTGCTGCAGCGGCTGGCGGAGGACGTCGAGGAGCTCGGCTTCGTCGAGTCGCGGCCCAAGCAGGACGGCCGCAACATGATCATGGTCCTCGGGCCGCACAAGAAGAAGAGCGAGGCCAAAGCCGAAGGTCCGCGCGCGACCGGCAGTCGAGCGCGGCGGCAGGAGGAGCACGGTTCCCCGGCCTGACCGGGCACACAGCTCCGCTACGACCCTGCTCGCTGAGCGGGGTCGTCTCGCGATGAGGTACGCACACCGCGCCTCCCCGGCGTCCGGTACTCCCTGAGGAGTCGCCGTGCGCCCGGACCGAGGTGCATGGAGATAGGGAGACGTCGGCGACCATGCCGAAGATGAAGACGCACAGTGGTGCCAAGAAGCGTTTCAAGAAGACGGGCACCGGCAAGGTCATGCGCCGCCGCGCCAACCGCAACCACCTGCTCGAGCACAAGCCGACCAAGCGCACGCGCCGGCTCGACGGAGCGGTCGTCCTGTCGAAGAGCGACGAGAAGAAGATCAAGAAGCTGCTCGGCGACTGAGCCCGGCACCACCTGATCGCCGGGCTCCGGCACCTCGACGGTGCCGAGAGTCCCGTTAGTCGAACGACCGGCCGGGCCTAAAAGGCGCGGCCTCCACGAAGGAGTTTCAAGACGTGGCACGCGTGAAGCGGGCGGTCAACGCCGCCAAGAAGCGTCGGGTCGTCCTCGAGCGGGCGAGTGGCTACCGTGGCCAGCGGTCGAGGCTGTACCGCAAGGCCAAGGAGCAGCAGCTCCACTCGATGACGTACGCCTTCCGCGACCGGAAGGACCGCAAGGGCCAGTTCCGTCGCCTGTGGATCCAGCGGATCAACGCGGCGGCCCGCGCGAACGGCATGACGTACAACCGGTTCATCCAGGGCCTGCGCGAGGCCGGCGTCGAGGTCGACCGTCGCATGCTCGCCGAGCTCGCGGTCAACGACGCCGCGGCGTTCGCGGTCCTGGTCGAGACGGCCAAGAAGGCGCTGCCCGCCGAGGGCAGCGCGGCCGCCTGACGGTACAAGTACAGATAACGACGCTGATGGCGGGCCGCGAGCTGACCTCTACTCGATCACCACGGGTGAAGGCGGCTCGTCGGCTCGCCAAACGCGCGTTCCGCCGCCGCGAGCGGCGGTTCCTCGCCGAGGGCCCCCAGGCGGTACGCGAGGCCCTCGCGCTCGACGGCGTCCTCGCCGAGCTGTTCACCACGGCCGAGGCGGAGATCCGCCATCACGACCTGATCGCTCAGGCCGAGCGGTCCGGGGTTCCGATCTTCCGGGTGAGCGGCGAGGTCATGGTCGAGCTCGCGCAGACCGTCACCCCCCAGGGGCTCCTCGCCGTCTGCGCGTTCGTGGACGTCGATCTGCGAGCGGCGCTCGGGACCCCGCCGCGCCTCGTCACCGTGCTGGCGCACGTGCGGGACCCCGGGAACGCCGGCACCGTGCTGCGCACCGCCGACGCCGCGGGCTCCGACTCGGTGATCTTCACGGACGCGTCCGTCGATCCGTACAACGGCAAGTGCGTACGCGCGTCGGCGGGCAGCCTGTTCCATCTGCCGGTCGTGGTCGGACCGCGCTTCGACACCTTGATCCCGGCCCTGAAGGAGTCCGGCCTGACGGTCCTGGCCGCCGACGGCGCGGGGAAGTGCTCCCTGGACGCCGCGCTGGACAAGGGAACCCTCAGCGGCCCGACCGCCTGGGTGTTCGGCAACGAGGCGTGGGGCCTGCCGGACGAGATCCTGGACGCGGTCGACGAGGTCGTACGCGTCCCGATCTACGGCGGCGCCGAGAGCCTCAACCTCGCCACCGCCGCCGCCGTGTGCCTGTACGCCTCGGCCCGCGCCCAGCGGGCCGGCGAGCCCTCCTGACGTCGCGGTCCTCAGCGCAGGGCCAGGGTGAGGGCCACCCCGAGCCCGAACGTGACGACGACGGCCCGTAGGACCCCCGGAGACAGGCGGCGGGCCACGCGGGCGCCGAAGAAGCCGCCGACCAGACTGGTCACCGCCATGATCGCGACGGCCGGCCAGCGCACCGGGCCGAACAGCGCGAAGGCGACAAGGGCCACCGTGTTGATCACCAGGGACAGCACCGCGCGAACGGCGTTGAGCCGCTGCAGGTGGTCGTGCACGAAGACGCCGAGCAGGCCGAGCAGCATGACGCCGAGCCCGGCGCCGAAGTACGCGCCGTAGGCGCCTCCGACCAGGACGCCGCCGTGCAGCATCAGCCGGTGTCCGGCTCCGGTGAGGCGCTGCGCGGCGTCGAGTCGGCGCTTCAGCCACGGCTGTGCCGCGAGAAGGAGGCTGGCCAGCGCGATCAGCGCGGGCACGAACGCGGCGAAGACGCTCGCCGGGGTGTGAAGCAGCAGGACGCAGCCGATGACGGCGCCGAGCACGCTGGTCAGGCTCAACCCGATGGCGCGTTCGCGCTGGCCGGCCAGCTCGGCGCGGTAGCCCACGACACCGCCGACGTAGCCGGGCCAGAGCGCGACCGTGTTGGTCACGTTGGCCGTGATGTTCGGACAGCCCACGGCCAGCAGGGCGGGGAACGAGATCAGCGATCCACCGCCGGCGATCGCGTTGACGCCGCCGGCCACCACACCGGCCACCCCCAGCAACGTCAGGTCGAGGTGGTCCAAGTCCGGCTCCCTCCCTCGTCGACGGGGATCTCCGGCGCGGTCGCGGAGAGTGATGGCGTCGATCGACGACTGTATCCGGACCGCCCATCCCGGCGTCACCCACCCGACAGGACCGGTGTCACCCGCCCGACAGGACGGGTGTCACCCGCCCGACAGGACGGGACGCCCGGGATCGGGCGAAGGAGACGCCTCACCCGGCCGGCGGAGGTCAGTGGGATGTTCGATACCGAACGCAACAGTGATGTCTTCTCGCTGTAACAAATCAGCGTCCCGATTCGTTCATTGGACGAAAAGACGACATGATCGGTGGTGTCGATTCCGCCGCGCCGGATCGGTCGACCGGCCCGAGGCCGGTGCCCGCTTCCCGGCGCCCGTCGCGGCGTTGACATGGATTCCGATGAACGGGGCAAAAGGGTTGGAAACGAACATAAGAGGCATTCCGCTGCCTCGCCGCCGCGCGGTGGCGAGTTGCGAGAGGGGCCCGGGCAGGTCTCCGCTGGCGCGCGGGGGCGCCCACCGGTGCCAGGCCGGGCGCGTGATGGCGGCCCAGGTCGTCCGGCGCAACGGCGCCGCGGCGGTCGTGGCGATCGGCGGCGAGATCGACGTGCAGACGGCGGGGCGGCTGCGCGCGGATCTCCTGGAGCTCATCGACGGCGGGCACATCAACCTCGTCGCCGACTTCGGCGCCGTCCACTTCTGTGACGCCGCCGGGCTCGGTGCGCTGGTCGCCGTGGGCAACCGGCTGCGGGAGAAGGGCGGCACGCTTCGCCTGGCGCGGGTGCGGCCGGCGCAGCGGAGGATTCTGCGAATCACTCGGCTCGACGAGTTGTTCCCGACGTATGACACGGTCGATGAGGCGTTCGGTAACTGACATCCGGGCGACATGTCAGGAACATCCGTAATTAACGACACTGGCGTGGCGGTATTTACGTCGTCCGCACTAGAGTCAGGCCAGCACTGTCAATATGGAGCCGGGGGAGGTGGCCGCGGTCGTGGGCGGACCGGTTCCGCGCGACGTTGAACCCTCCGCCGGGCAGACGGCGCAGCGGGGAGTCTCTTCCGAGCAGCGCGAGGTCTCTGCCGAGCGGTGGGACGTCGCTCCCGACTCGCTGCCCGACGGGCTCGTCGTGGCCGACGCCGATCGGCGGGTCGTGGTGTTCAACCGGGCGGCGGCCCGGCTGACCGGCATCGCGCAGGCCGCGGCCCTCGGCAGCGACTTCGCCGACGTGCTGCCGCTGCGCGACGCCGACGGCCGCGACTGGTGGAAGTGCCTCGACCCGTACGGCGGTCTGGCCACCCGCACCCGTCACCCGGAGCGGCCGCTGTACCTCGGCGACGGGCCGGAGTTGCTGGTCACCGCCTCCTACGACCGGGAGGCGGACGGCACCGTCCGCCGGTTCACGATCGCCCTGCGGGACGCGGCCGAGCGCGCCCGCCACGAGCGCGGGCGGGCCGACCTCGTCTCCACCGTCGCCCACGAGCTGCGGTCCCCGCTGACGAGCGTCAAGGGCTTCACCGCCACCCTGCTGGCCAAGTGGCACCGCTTCAACGACGACCAGAAGCGGGTCATGCTCGAGACGGTCAACTCCGACGCCGACCGGGTGACCCGGCTGATCACCGAGCTGCTGGACGTCTCGCGCATCGAGGCGGGCCGGCTGGAGATGCGCCGCCAGGTCGTCGACGTCGTCGAGGAGGCCCGCAAGATCATCGCCGGCCGGGTCGCGGCGGGCGACCCGGCGGACCGCTTCACGCTCGACGTCCGGGGCGAGCTGCCGGAGATGTGGCTCGACCCGGACAAGATCGACCAGATCATCGGCAATCTCGTGGAGAACGCCCTGCGACACGGGGCTGGTACCGTAACGATCGTGGTGGAGCCGGACGCGGGCGCGCGTGGAGCCGTCGTCGCCGTGCGCGACGAGGGTGAGGGCATCCCGCCGGAGGCCGCCCAGCGCGTCTTCCGTCAGTTCTGGCGTGGCCACGGCCAGCCCCGTGGCGGCACGGGCCTCGGTCTCTACATCGTCAAGGGCCTCGTCGAGGCGCACGGTGGCGCCATCTCGGTACGGCGCGCCCCGGGCGGCGGCGCCGAGTTCCGATTTAGTCTGCCCGCCGGGGCTCCAGACTTCGCCTGAGAGCGCCGCGGGCTTCCCGAGCGGCCCGTCCCGCCATGATCTGATGGCCGCGTCACGGGCCGCAGGCCATGCGCCGACTAGACTCGTTCGCCGTTCCGCCATTGCTGGAGTAACTGACACTCATGTCCGCACCCAATAAGTCCTATGACCCCGTCGAGGTCACCGCGCTCCATCCGGACGAGGTGGCCCGCGCGCGCGACGAGGCGTTCGCCGCGATCCGGGCCGCCGCGAGCCTCGACGAGCTGAAGCAGGTCCGCCTCGCCCACGCCGGCGACCGCTCGCCGCTCGCGCTCGCCAACCGGGAGATCGGCGCCCTGCCGCCGCACGCCAAGGCCGAGGCGGGCAAGCGCGTCGGCGCGGCCCGCCGTGAGGTCTCTGAGGCGCTCAAGACGCGCCAGGCCGAGCTGGAGGAGGAGCGCGACCAGCGTGTCCTCGTCGAGGAGGCCGTCGACGTCACCCTCCGGCTCGACCGCGCGCCGCGCGGCGCCCGGCACCCGGTGACCACCATCGCCGAACGCATGGCCGACGTCTTCGTCTCCATGGGCTTCGAGCTGGCCGAGGGCCCCGAGGTCGAGGCCGAGTGGTTCAACTTCGACGCGCTGAACTTCCCGCCCGCCCACCCGGCGCGCGAGATGCAGGACACCTTCTTCGTCGAGTCCGAGGACTCCGGGCTGGTCCTGCGCACCCACACCTCGCCGGTGCAGATCCGCGCCCTGCTGACGCGTGAGCTGCCCGTCTACGTCGTGTGCACCGGCCGTACCTTCCGCACCGACGAGCTCGACGCGACGCACAGCCCCGTCTTCCACCAGATGGAGGGCCTCGTCGTCGACGAGGGCATCACGATGGCCGACCTGCGCGGCGCGATCGGCGCGTTCGTCACCGGCATGTTCGGCGCCGGCCTGAAGACCCGGTTCCGCCCGTACTACTTCCCGTTCACCGAGCCGTCCGCCGAGGTGGACATGCAGTGCTTCGTCTGCCGCGGCGCCTCGGCCGAGCCGGGCGGCGAGCCGTGCCGCACCTGCCGGTCCGAGGGCTGGATCGAGCTGGGCGGCTGCGGCATGGTCAACCCGCGGGTGCTGGTCGCCGCCGGGGTCGACCCGGAGCGGTACAGCGGCTGGGCGTTCGGCCTCGGCGTCGAGCGCACGCTCATGTTCCGGCACGGTGTCGAGGACATGCACGACATGTTCGAGGGTGACGTGCGCTTCACCCAGGCGTTCGGGATGGAGATCTGATGCGCGTCCCTGTTTCGTGGCTGCGGGAGTACGCCGAGCTGCCCGCCGAGGTCACCGCCCGCGACATCGCCCAGAAGCTGATCGCGGCCGGTCTGGAGGTCGAGTCGGTCGAGGCCGTCGGGCACGACGTGTCCGGCGTGGTCACCGGCCAGGTCCTGGAGATCGAGGAGCTGACCGGCTTCAAGAAGCCGATCCGGTTCTGTCAGGTGGACGTCGGCGAGGCGGAGCCGCGCGGCATCGTCTGCGGGGCGACCAACTTCACCGTCGGCGACCGGGTCCCGGCCTCGCTGCCGGGGGCCGTCCTGCCCGGCGGCTTCAAGATCGCCGCGCGCAAGACGTACGGCCGGGTCTCCGACGGCATGATCTGCTCGGAGGCCGAGCTCGGCCTGGCCGAGAGCAGCCCCGGCATCCTCGTGCTGCCGCCGGACACGCCGCTCGGGGCGGACTTCGTCGAGTTGGCCGGGCTGCGCGACGAGGTCCTCGACATCGCGATCACCCCCGACCGGGGCTACACCGCGTCGATCCGCGGCATCGCGCGGGAGGCGGCGACGGCGTTCGACGTGCCGTTCCGCGACCCGGCCGACGTCGAGATCCCGGCCGAGACCGGCGAGTCGTACCCGGCGAGCATCGCCGACCCGACCGGCTGCGACCGCTTCGTGCTGCGGGAGGTGCGCGGCTTCGCGCCGGACACGCCGTCGCCGCTGTGGATGCGGGTCCGGCTGGCCCGCGCCGGGATGCGCTCGGTCTCCCTGGCCGTCGACGTCACCAACTACCTCATGCTGGAGCTCGGGCAGCCGCTGCACGCCTTCGACCGGGCCAAGCTGACCGGCCCGATCGTCGTACGCCGCGCGGAGCCCGGCGAGCGGCTGGAGACCCTCGACCACGTCGTACGGGATCTGCATCCCGACGACGTCCTGATCACCGACGGGTCGGGTCCGCTCTCGCTGGCGGGCACGATGGGCGGCCTGCACACCGAGATCGACGAGAAGTCGACCGACATGGTGATCGAGGGCGCTCACTTCGCGGCGAGCGACCTGGCACGCCAGGGCCGTCGGCACAAGCTCAAGAGCGAGGCGCTGTACCGCTTCGAGCGCGGTGTCGACCGGGAGCTGCCGCTCGTGGCGACCTACCGGGCCGTGCGGATGCTGGCCGAGCTCGGCGGCGCGGAGATCCTTCCGGGGGTCACGCACGCCGAGGCGCCGGCGGAGACCGTCACGATCACGATCCCGGCGGACCACCCGGACCGCGTCGCGGGCGTGACCTACGGCCACGACACGGTCGTGCGGCGGCTCCGCGACGTCGGCTGCGAGGTCACCGGCGAGGACGTCCTGACCGTGACGCCGCCGTCCTGGCGGCCCGACCTGTGCGACCCGAACGACCTCGCCGAGGAGGTCATCCGGCTCGAGGGGTACGAGAACATCCCGGCCCGCGCGCCGCGCTCGGTGGCCGGCCGTGGTCTCACCCCGGCGCAGCGGCTGCGCCGCCGCGTCGGCCGGGCCCTGGCCGCCGCCGGATACCACGAGGTGATCAACTACCCGTTCGTGTCCGCGGCCGACGCGGACGCGCTGCAGCTGCCCGCCGACGACGCCCGCCGGCGCGCGCTGCGACTGGCCAACCCGCTGACCGAGGAAGAGCCGTTCCTTCGGACGACGCTGCTGCCGGCGCTGCTGCGCTCGCTGCACCGCAACCTCGGGCGCGGCTTCTCCGACGTCGCCCTGTTCGAGACGGGCCTGGTGTACCGGCCTCGCCCGGACGCCCCGACGCCGCCCCGGCCGCCGGTCGACCGGGCGCCCACCGCCGAGGAGCTCGCCGCGATCGAGGCGGCACTGCCGGACCAGCCGTTCCGGGTCGCCGTCGTCCTGGCCGGACAGCGTGAGCCGGCCGGCTGGTGGGGCGAGGGCCGCCCGGCGACCTGGGCCGACGCCATCGAGGCCGCCCGGATCGTCGCGGCCGAGGCGGGCGTCGAGCTGGAGGTCAAGGCGGACCAGCACGCCCCCTGGCACCCCGGCCGCTGCGCCGCGCTGTTCGCCGACGGGACGCTCGTCGGCCACGCGGGGGAGCTGCACCCCCGGGTGACCAAGGCGTTCGACCTGCCGGCGCGCGCCTGCGCGATGGAACTCGACCTGAGCCGGCTCGAGTCGAAGGCGGTCGGCACGGTGCTCGCGCCGCACATCGCGACCTACCCGGTGGCCACCCAGGACATCGCGGTCACGGTGGCCGGTGACGTCCCCGCCGCCGAGGTGGAGACGGCTCTGCGGGCGGGCATCGACGCCCACGGCGCCGGTGACCTGCTGGAGTCGATCCGGCTGTTCGACGTCTACACGGGGGAGCAGGTCGGCGAGGGCAACAAGTCGCTCGCCTACACGCTCCGCTTCCGCGCGTCCGACCGTACCCTCACCGCCGAGGAGACCACCGCCGCCCGGGACGCCGCCGTGGCCGCGGCGGCCGAGCGGGTCGGCGCCGTCCTGCGGGGCGCCTGAGGAGGGGCCTGTCGCAAAGCCCTCGTCCGTAGGAGTTTGCGGTGGGCTCCGGGCCCGCGCCGTGGTCACGCACCAGCATTCTGATCATGGTCGGCGTCGGGCTGGACACGGTGAAGCAGATCGAGAGCCAACTCCAGCAG
>NZ_JBFAUT010000044.1:0-76668 GCF_040679475.1 Actinoallomurus sp. NPDC052274 | reverse complement strand
CGCGCGGCAGCACGAGGCGTACGTCGAGGCCCTGCGGTCGGCGGGCTGGCAGGTGCGTGAGCTCCCGGCGGCCGACGACCTCCCGGACGCCGTGACCGCCTACTGCGGGTGGTACGTCACGGACGTGCTGGACCTGAAGCGGACGCACGGCGAGTGGTACGCCGTGCTGCGCGGCGGCACCCACCACCTGCGCACCCCGGTGACGAAGGGCCATGACCAGCCGTTCACGGTCCTGCCGGCGGGCGGCGGTCCGGTGGCGAGCGGTCCGGTGGCGAGCGGTCCGGTGGCGAGCGGTCCGGTGACGCTGGTCGGGCAGTTGTGCACGCCGAAGGACGTGTTCGCCCGGCAGGTGCCGGTCGACCGCCTCGCCGTCGGCGACGTCGTGGCATTCTCCCTCGCCGGCGCGTACGCCTGGAACATCTCCCACCACGACTTTCTCATGCACCCGAAACCTGGCTTCAGCTACATCGACTGTTGATCGCGACGGGAGATATCCTCGGGACATAGTGAGCCCCCCGAAATTCGACGGAGACTGTCGCGTAAGGGGGCAGAATGCACCAGGCCACGGCGTCGAACGGCCACCGGACGACAAGCCACAAGAAACAGTCGATATGCCTGTGCATGATCGTGAAAGACGAGGCGAAGGTCATCGAGCGCTGCCTTCGCTCCGTACACGACCTCGTCGACTACTGGGTCATCTCCGACACCGGGTCGACCGACGGGACGCAGGAGCTCATCCGGAAGACGCTCGAGGGGGTCCCCGGCGAGCTGCTCCAGGAGGACTGGGTCGACTTCGGGCACAACCGCACGCTGAACATCCAGCACGCGTTCGGCAAGGCCGACTATCTCCTCCTCATCGACGCCGACATGGTCGTACGGCGAGACGGCGACCTTCCGGAACTGACCGCCGATTCCTACATGTTGCGCCATTCCGGCGACCTGGAGTATCGCATCAAGCGACTCGTCAGGGGCGACATCAAGTGGCGTTATGTGGGCTCGACTCATGAATACCTGACCACCGACGATCGGGACCGCCCCGTCAACCTCGACGCCCTCATCATCGACCATTTCGCCGACGGCGGTTCGCGCGGCGACAAGTTCGAGCGCGACGCGCGCCTGCTCCGCGCGGAGCTCGACCGCGATCCCGGCAATTCCCGCGCGGTCTTCTATCTCGCGCAGACCATGCGCGACATGGGCGACGCGCGGGAGGCGCTCGACCTCTACGAGCGGCGGGCGGGGATGGGCGACTGGCCGGAGGAGGTCTACTACTCCCTGCTCCAGGCCGGGGTCCTCCGGGCCGAGAACGGCGACTGGCCCGGAGCCATGGACACCCTGACGCGGGCGTGGGAGTACCGGCCGCAACGGCTGGAGGCGTGTTACGAGCTGGCCTCGCGCCTCCGGGAGATGGGCCGCCACCAGGCCGCGTACGCCTTCGCCCGCGCCGGTCTGAACCGCCGCGAGCCCGACGACTGGCTGTTCGTCCAGCCGTGGGTCTACACCTGGGGACTGCTGTTCGAGTACTCCATCGCCGCGTACTGGGTCGGCGACCTCCGGGGCTCGCTGGAGGCCTGCGACCGGCTGCTGGCCATGCCCGACCTTCCCGACCCCTTCCGGAAGCAGACCCGGGCCAATCGCGAGTTCGCCGTCCGCGCCGTCGCGGAAGCGCGCGGCCGAGCCTAGCTATCGATCTGGACTTATATAAGCTGTCGCTGATATGTTCGCGGTGTGCACGCGTTCGATGTGCTCGGGGATCCCGTTCGCCGCAGGATCCTCGAGCTGCTCGCCGAAGGGGAGATGACGTCCGGCGCGGTCTGCGCCGTGGTCCGCGAGGAGTTCGGCATCTCCCAGCCGGCGGTCTCCCAGCACCTCAAGGTGCTGCGCGACTCCGGCTTCGCCACGGTGCGCCCGGACGGCACCCGGCGCCTCTACGCGGTCAACTCCGACCCCCTCCAGGAGGTCGACGCCTGGCTCGACCGGTTCCGGCGTTTCTGGGCGCCGCCCCTCGACGCACTGGCGACAGAACTCGCCCGCGGCAGGCGCGAGCGCCGCCGCCGGACCGAGGCCGAGCCCGACCCGGAAGAAGGGAACCCATGATCGACGTCACTCACCAGATCAACTCGGTCCGCCGGAAGGTCGGCAGCCGGATGATGGAGGCGGGCGAGGCGCGCACCGTCACCATCAGCCAGACCTACGCCGCCCCGATCGAGGACGTGTGGGACGCCTGCACCGACCCCGAGCGCATCCCCCGGTGGTTCCTCCCCGTCTCGGGCGATCTTCGCCTCGGCGGCCGGTACCAGCTCGAGGGAAACGCCGGCGGCACGATCGAGCACTGCGACCCGCCGAAGGCGTTCACGGCGACGTGGGAGTTCGCCGGGCAGGTCAGCTGGATCGAGGTCCGGCTGACCGCCGAGTCCGAGGACGGCACCCGCTTCGAACTCGAGCACATCGCGCACGTCGACGACCACTGGGACCAGTTCGGACCGGGCGCGGTGGGAGTCGGCTGGGACGGGGCCCTGCTGGGCCTGGCCGGACATCTCTCCGCCGATCCCGACGCCATCACTCCGGAGCAGGCCATGGCCTGGGCCGGGTCCGAGGAGGGCCGGCGGTTCATGACGCTCAGCAGCGAGTGCTGGTGCGAGGTGAACATCGCCGCGGGCGCCGACGAGACCTGGGCCCGCGCCGCGGCCGACCGGACGACGGCCGCCTACACCATCCCGCCGCAGCCCGCCGATTCCTGAGCGCCCGCCCTGGCCGCCGACGCCGTCATCGCGTCGGCGGCAGCGGAGTCGCCGCCGGTCGCAGCGATCGGCCCTGCTCGTGAAGTGCCGGAGAGTCCTGGACCACAGAGCGACGGAAAAATCGCATGCGGACGGCCGCCGAGAGCCCGCACAATCCGACGATGAAGGGACATCAGGTCGGATCAGAGATCATCGACTACTACTCGTCGGCCATCGACGAAGCCACGCGGCTGTCCTCCACGGGCCACGGCGAGCTGGAGTTGCTCCGAACGCAGGAACTACTCCGGAGGGAGTTGCCTCCGCCGCCCGCGTCGGTGCTCGACGTCGGCGGCGGCCCGGGGACGCACGCACGCTGGCTGGCCGCCGACGGCTACGAGGTTCACCTCGTGGACCCGGTGGAGCGGCATCTGTGCGAGGCCCGGACCGCGTGCGACTGCACCACCGAACTCGGCGACGCCCGTGCCCTCAGCGCCGAAGACGAGTCCTACGACGCCGTTCTCCTGCTCGGCCCGCTCTATCACCTGCAGGAGCGTACGGACCGGGTCCAGGCTCTTCGTGAGGCGCGGCGGGTCCTGCGCCCCGGCGCGCCCTTGGCGGTGGCGGCGATCAGCAGGCACGCGGAGCTCATCGACCTGGCGGCGGCCGGCCGCCTCACACCGGCCGCGACCCCGGTCATGCGGAAGGTCCTCGCCTCCGGCCGGCACAGCAGGGAGCACGGATTCACCACCGCCTACTTCCACAGCGTGCCCGAATTGCAGACGGAGGTGGCCGAGGCCGGTTTCACGGACGTTCGGGTCTACGGAGTCGAGGGGCCGACCTGGGCCGCGCTCAAGGGGATCGCGGTGCACACGGGCACCTCGCTGACCGGCTCACCACTCGTGGCATCCGCCCTCGTGGCGGCGCGGATCGCCGAGTCCGACCCGGCTCTCATCCCCGCCAGCTCACACCTCATGGCCTTCGCCCGAGCACCCGGCGCCTGAGGTTCGTCGGTTGTGAAAGCTTCACGACCCTCGTACGCGCTGACCTGCGCGAACTCTGGCCCGTCAGCCGACTCGGTTGACCCTCGGGGCCGCCGTCAACACGATGACCGGAACATGCACCTCGGGGATCCTCCGCCCCCTTCCGGTTCATCGACGCGGTAGCACACCGAAGTCCGCTGCGGAAAGGACGGGTCATGCGCGTTCACCCTTGGCGTGGCGGCCGCTGGAGAACGGCCATCGCCACGACGGCCGTCGCCTGCTCGGCCGTAACAGCCGGCCTGGTCACCGGAAACGCCCGGGCCGGCACGCTGTCCGGCACCCTCTATCGCGACCCGACCACGCAGGTCGTCCGCTGGGTCGAGGCCAACCCCAACGACGCCCGCACCCCCGTCATCCGCGACAAGATCGCCAGCCAGCCACAGGCCCACTGGCTGTCGGCGTTCAATCCGAGCACGGTGACATCCGAGGTCTCGGGTGTGGTCAACGCCGCGAACTCCGCGAACCAGATCCCCGTGCTCTCGGTGTACGAGATCCCCAACCGCGACTGCGGTGGCGCGAGCGCCGGTGGCGCCCCCGACTACACCCAGTACCAGCAGTGGATTTCGAACTTCGCCCCGGGGATCGGCAACCGGACGGTCATCGTGATCCTGGAGACCGACGCGCTCGCCCTGCAGACCTGTCTGAGCGGCTCTGACGTCGCGGCCCGCGACCAGGCGATCGCCCAGGCCATACAGAAGATCAAGAACGCCGATCCGAACGCCAAGGTGTATCTCGACGGCGGCCACTCGGCCTGGAACTCCGCCACCGAGCAGGGCAGCCGCCTGAAAGCCGCAGGCGTCCAGTACGCCGATGGCTTCTTCACCAACGTGTCGAACTTCCAGCCGCTGTCGAACGAGGCGGCGTACGGCCGGTCGATCATCTCCTACCTGCAGTCCCAGGGGATATCCGGGAAACACCAGATCATCGACACCAGCCGTAACGGCGGTGCCGTCGGCGCGCAGGGCGACTGGTGCGGCGACGACAACACCGACCACCGCATCGGCGCCTACCCGACCCTCGACACCGGCGACCAGAACGTCGACGGTTACCTGTGGGTGAAACCACCGGGTGAGGCCGACGGCTGCTCCTACCCGGCCGGGAACTTCGTCCCCGATCTCGCCTACAGCCTCGCCAACGGGGCTCCCAACCCGCCGAGCTCGCCCGGTCCGACGCCGACGCCGACGCCGACCCCGCCGACCGGTGGCCGCACCTGCACGGCGATCTACCAGACGATGAGCTCCTGGCAGGGCGGCTTCCAAGGTCAGATCTCCGTCACCGCCGGAACCTCGGCGATCAACGGCTGGAGACTGACCCTCTCGCTGCCGGCCGGTGTCTCGATCAGCCAGCTCTGGAACGGCACGCTCACCACCAGCGGATCCACCGCCACCATCACCAACCTGTCCTGGAACGGCACGCTCGCGCCGGGAGCCGCCGCCCAGGTCGGCTTCACCGCCACCGGTGGCGCCTCCTCCCTCACCCCCACCTGCACCGCGTCCTGAACGGTGGGCGGGCCCGACCATCCCGCATCGCAGGTCGGTGACGGTCGGGCCCGCACCGCGCGCTCAAGAACCGGGTGCGCGGCCGTACCAGCGGCTGCGTCAGGACTTCACAGCCGTGTTCCCACGATCCAATCCGGCCGTGCCGACAGGTGCCCACAGGCGATCGGCGTCACCGGCGGCGAGGCTTCCCCGATAAGTGTCGATCTTGTGGTCGATGAGCTTCAGGTTCTCCTGGATCTCCACCAGCTTGGCGAGCACGTCGGCGCGGTGGGCCTCCAGGAGGGCCAGCCGTTCCGCCTCGTTGCCCGGGCCGGCCGCGACCAGTTCGGCGTACCGGCGGATGCCCCTGATCGGCATGCCGGTGGCCCGCAGCTTCGTGCAGATCACGATCCACTTCAGGTCGAGCTCCCGGTACCGGCGACGGCCGCCGCTCGTGCGGTCGACCGGACTGACGACCAGGCCGGCGCGCTCGTAATACCGGAGGGTGTGCACGCTGACCCCGGTGCGACGGGCGGCCTCGGCGATGGTCACACCGCCGGCGGGCACGGCACCGACGCCCTTGCGGGGGCCGGCGGGCGCGGACACGGACTGCCTCTTGACTTCGAGCACGCTCTAAATCCTAACGTCGCTGCCATGTCTACTCCTGATTCGTCCCGAACCACCCCCACGATCTTGATCGTGGGGGCCGGACGCGGGCTGGGGCACGCCATTGCGGAGGAGTTCCTCAAGAGGGGCTGGAACGTCATCGGCACGGTCCGGCCCGGTACGCGAACCAAGCTCCATGAGCTGGCCGGGACCGCCAACGGCCGCGTGGAGATCGAGGCTTTGGACATCAACGAGCCGGCACAGATCGCGGCCCTGCGCGACCGCCTGGCGGGCAGGACGCTCGACATCCTGTTCGTCAACGCCGGAATCACCACGTCCGACGAGCACATCACGATCGGGGACGTGACGACCGAGGAGTTCATGAGCGTCATGCTCACGAACGCGCTCAGCCCGATGCGCGTCATCGAGTCACTACAGGACCTGGTCCCGGCCACCGGCCTCATCGGCGCGATGTCGTCCGGGCAGGGCAGCATCAGCAACAACGAGACCGGGAGGCGGGAGGTCTACCGTGGCAGCAAGGCGGCGCTGAACATGTTCATGCGAAGCTTCGCGGCCCGGCAGCCCGAGCCATCACGCACGATGCTGGTCATGGCGCCCGGATGGATCCGCACGGACCTCGGCGGCCCGGACGCCCCCTTCAGCATCGAGGAGACCATCCCCGACCTGGTCGACGTCATTCTCTCCCAGAAAGGGACTCCCGGCCTACGGTTCCTCGACCGCTTCGGCCGCACCGTCCCCTGGTAGTCCCGGCCGCCGGTCGGGCCGCATGAGCGCCGATCCGCTGCGCGCCGACCCAGCTGAGCCGTGCGCGTTCCCGGCCCGCGTGAGCTGGGCTACGGCAGGCTCAAGCTTCAGCGTCCACTCACGAGACGGTGTTACCGAAGGGAAGACGGAAGGAGACTCGTGTCGAGGACGTCGAAGGTGGCGCGCACGGTCCTGCCGGGCTGGGCCGGGTGGACGGTGACGCGGGCGAGTTCTTCGGCGATCCACAGGCCGAAGTGGCCGACCTCTCCGGGCAGGTCCTGTACGGGCAGGTCCGCCGAGGCGTCGGTGACGTCGATGACGATGGCCGGCTCCTCTCCCTTCCGTACGGTGAGGGCGTAGGTGACGGGGGCGGCGCCGTGGGCGATGGCGTTGGTGACCAGTTCGCTGGTGACCAGGAAGACGTCCTCGACCAGGTCGGCGTTCCAGCCGAGGAGGACGGCGGTGGCCAGAGAACGGGCGGTGACGACGGCGTAGGGGTCGCCGTCGAGGCGGCAGGACCACTGCTGCTCGCGCGATGGTCCGGCGGTGCATTCGGGGGACATTGCTGGGCCTCCAGGAGTGTCGGTGACGGCGGCGGCCGGGCAACGGGGAGAAGTCCGGCCGCAGGCGGTGGCTTGATCAGGCTTCGGGGCAGCCGAGGACCTGGATGATCCGGGCGGCGGCGATGTCGAGGTTGTCGATGTGGGCGATCCGGTCACCGAACGACCAGCAGAACCACCACAGCCCCGCCTGGTCCTGCCGCAGCGCGAGGTCGTCGTTCAGCGGCGGCGCGAGCGGATTCACGACCCGCAGTAACGCCGCCTGCTCCTCGGAGGCGATGACCCGCGCGTACCAGCCTCGCGACCGAAGCAGTTCCGGGAGCCTTTCCAGGGCTGCGGTCTCTATTTCAGGCATCCCGTTGTTGTCGAGTGAAGCAGATGTCATGAGTGTGTCCTTTCGCGGGTGTTGATGACTGGATGGACTGAGTTGTCACCCCAGCCATGCGGCGCGACCCGTCTTCCGTCCCGGCCAAGATCGACTGTTGACCACACGCCGGGACACACTGCACATATCGATATCTCGTCGACCGAGCACGCTACATACCCGATCGGTGACAGCATGTAAGCAGGATGGCACCGCCAGCAGGCGCTTGCAATAGTGCAAACGGAATCTAGCAAGGGGATTAATGATGTCGCGCGGACAATCCCGGCAAGAGCGTGCGAATCACATTCCGACGCTGCGTGCTCGCCAACTGGCACTTGAGCTCACCCGCCGACGCGAAGCCACGAACTTGAGCCGAGAAGAAGTAGCCGGCCGCTTGGAATGGTCGACGTCGACGGTCTTCCGGATCGAGACCGGCCGATCCGTGCCGCAGCCACGGAGCATGCGGGCACTTTTGGAGCTCTACGGCATCGCGGGCACGGAACGCGAAGGTCTACTCCAACTCGCCCGCGAGGCTCGCCAACCCGGCTGGTGGCAGTCGTTCCGCGATGTACTGCCCGATCCGTACGCGGCATATATCGGCTTCGAGTCTGGCGCCGCATCCATACAGAACTTCGAGCCACTGGTCATCCCTGGACTCCTGCAGACGGAGGAGTACGCACGCGCTACGTTTCACGGCGGCCCCCGGGAGCTGAACCGGGAGGATGTGGAACGCCGCGTGCAAGTCAGAACCACGCGCCAGAAGATCCTGACTCAGCCGGAGCGCCCTCGCCTGTGGGCAGTCATCGACGAAGCCGCCATCCGGCGCATCGTCGGCACCCCAAAGATCATGCGCGAGCAGTTGCACCGACTCATAGCGGCCGCCGACGAGGGCCGGACAACGCTCCAGGTGGTGCCGTTCCGTGCAGGGGCGCACGCAGGAACGACCGGACCATTCGTCATCCTTGGCTTCCCACAGCCGACGGACCCCAACGCGGTCTACATCGAGACCCTCGCCGGCGAGATCTATCTCGAAGATCCCGAGGACGTTACACTCTATATGATCGCATTCGACCGGCTCGTCGCCTCCGCCCTGCATCCCGATGAATCACTAACGCTCATCGAACAGGCAGCCAGCGACCTCCCCTATTAGCGCAGAAAGACGAACCGATGACGGAGTCCGAACTCTTCGACGGCCCATGGCGTAGAAGCAGCAGGAGCAGCCAGAATGGCAACTGCGTCGAGGTGAAACTCACGACCGTTCAATGATTGTTGCGAGGCGACAGCCGGATGCGACATCAGCCCGCAAGGCATGACCACGAGGCGGTGAGCGTCCACTCGAGCTGCGAGGGGCCCGCCGCGATCTGCCTGCGGATCAGCAGTTGGTGGCGGCGTGACCTGAGTCCGGGGAGCAGAACCCAGTAGCCGCAGTCGATGACGTCTTCCCTATCGGTCGCTCCTACGAGGGCGCTGCCGCGCGCGGATTGCAGCGTGTAGGGCTGATCGCTCGGCCTGGTGCGGGGTCTGGCGAAGGTGAGCGATCAAGGCCTGGTCGCGAACACCCAGCGGTTGGCGGCCAGGGCGTCGGGGCGCTCGGGCGTCGGTTGTGGGCCGCGCCCGTAGCGGTGAGTGAAGTCGAACGCGGTGTGGATCGACGTTCGCCAGCCCCGGGCGGCCAGGTCGGCGGCGGAGTCGGGCCGTGGATCCAGGTCGAACATGGCGATGAGGTCGATGCCGGTCTGTTTCGCCACCGAGTAGATCGGGCTCTCGCGGATGGCCGTCGACTCGGGGCCGAGCTTGATCTCGTAGGCCAGAGCGCTCCCGGTCGGGCTCAGCGCGCCAACCGCCGCGATCAGGGCCCGCTCGGCGGCCGGAGACAGGTAGAGCAGCAGTCCCTCGGCGATCCATACGGTCGGTACGGCCGGGTCGAAGCCCGCGTCGGTCAGCGCTCTGGTCCATTCGAGGCGCAGATCGGTCGCGATCGTGACGCGCTCGGTCTTCGGCACAGCGCTCAGCCCGTCGAGAACGCGGTCCTTGAACGCGAGGACGCCGTTCTGGTCGATCTCGAAGATCCTGCAGCCGGGCGGCCAGTCGAGCCGGTACGCCCTCGTGTCGAGGCCGGCTCCGAGCAGCACCACCTGCCGGGTTCCCTCGCCCGTCCGCCGCAGGACGAAGTCGTCGAAGACTCGCGTCCGCAGGCCGAAGTAGCGCCCCAGCCGGCCCCACAACGGATCGACCTCGCCGTCCGCAACCTGCTGCGGACGCACGGGCCAGCCCGCGGACGCTCGGGCGGCGCGCACGAAGTGCTCGGCGTAGACGTCCTGCGCCAGTGTGTCGTGCCGGTAGGTCTCGATCGCCCGCGCCGCGGCGACCATGAGGGCGGTCAGCCCGACGCCTTCTTCCACACCGGTGATGTCGGCCATGGCGTTGCTCCTTCGGGCCCGCCGCGAGGTCGGCGAAGACGCCGCCAAGCCGCGAGGCAGCGGTCGGCGCGGGTGCCGAGCCGATCCCCGCTGTGGGCATCGGCTCGACATCGACCGCGCGTAACAGGCGTCAGACCAACGTGTCGCCGACGGCGTGGCTGCCTCTGGCGAGGAAGAACTCCTCGATGGCGGTCCGCCACTCGCTCGCGGCGACCCGACCGGTCCCGTGGGGGTCGAACGCCTGGAAGAGCGCCTCGATGTTCTCCGCGGGGAATCCGACGGCCTGCATTCCGCGTACGAAGTCGGCGTGCTGGACGAAGCCGTCATCGTCCCGATCGCAGATCGCGGTCAGCGCCTCGGCGTACGGCCGGACGTTCGCCTCGTAGTCGGTGGGTTCGTGGAACTCGGCGTACTCCTCGTAGCTCAGCCTTCCGTCGTTGTTCTGGTCGAGGGTGCCGACCAGGCCCTCCCAGTAGCGCCGGCAGCCCGTGTGGAGCGCCTGCGCCTTGGCCGAGCTCTCCGGCACCTTCAGGGCCCGGGTGATCCGGTGTGCGAGCCTGTCGAAGTCGTCCGCCTCCAGATAGCCGTTCGAATCCGTGTCGAGCGCGTTGAACGCGGCCCTGATCCGATCCAGACGTGCATCCATCGGGAACCTCCCAGGAGGGTGTGATGCCTTGGCGCGGACAGTGAGACTGTAGCTACATAACGTGATCAATCACACGTCTTCCGATTTGGTCGGCCGACATCGGCCACGCGAGGCCGTACGGCCTGCGGACGGGTAACGTGCACGGCCCTCAGCCGGCGGCGGTCCAGCCGTCGACGGCGGATTCACCACCGACCCAGCCGGTCGCGGCCACGACCTCACGTGCGATGTCCATCACCGACCGGTCGTCGGTCGTGACCCGCACGGTGTCCGCGGGCGCTTCGGCGTCGAGCAGCCGCGCCTTGCGGAGGCTCGCCGCCAGTTCGTCCTGCAACTCGGAGCCGAGTTCCCGGCCTGTCAGGCGGCGGCCGGCCGTGGCATCGGAGGCGGTGAGCAGGACGCGGATCATGCGCACGTCCGCGCCCATGGCGCGCCGGAACATGCCCGCCGTCTCCGGCAGCACGCAGGCGGTGTTGACGTAGATGAGGCGGCGATGGCCGAGAGCGGCGAAATTGCCCCAGACCGCGGTCAGATTGCGCTCCGTTATCCGCGACCGGTCGGGGTCAGCCTCGGGTGCCGGATGCACCTGCCCCATGAAGTCGCCGTCGATGACCGCGTGGGCGGCCCCCGCGGCACGCAGCCGCGCCGAGACCTCCCAGCCCACCGTGGTCTTGCCGACGCCCGCGCGCCCTCCGATGAGCAGTACCTCCGCGTGATCCATCCCCGCAGGATGACGGCCGCCGGCCGCGCCGGACAACGGGTTTTCGAGCTGTGTGTACGCGAGTCTCGGGGAAGCCGGGCCCTAGCTTGAACCACGCGCGGAATGCCCGGCCGGACCACTCGTTCGCCGAGCCTTCCGGCCATCCGCCGCTCTCGCCTCATGACGGTCGCGGTCAGCGGAAGAAGACCGCGACTCCGCCGTGGTGTGAACACGCGCCCTGGTGGTGGGCGGCGTACGAGTAGGTGCCGTCGTTGCAGCGAGCCGTCGCGCCGGCCGGATGGTCCGGCGCCTTCGGCGCCGAATGGGTGCGCTTCGGACGGCTCGTCGCACGGTGGGTCTTCGGCACGCGTGGTTCGGGCACGTGCGGCTTGGGGGTGCGTGCTCCGCCCAGATGGGCCCCGTCCGTCGGCTCCGGCGACCCCATTGGAGGCGACGACTCAGGGGTCGCAGTGGGCGAGTCGGCCGTCGTTGTGCGACCGCCGGGCCAGGTGGACGGCGTGGCCGCCTCCCCCGCGCCGGTCGCGGTCGCCTTACATCCGCCCAGCAGCAGTGCGGCGGCGAGGATCAAGGCCGATGTCCGAGGACGCATCTTCGTCTCCCGTCCGTAGGGGGTGCGTGTAGGACGGACGGGCACAAGGCGTGGTTTGCCCGTTACCGCTCATCTGGCGACAAACGGCCAATCAGGCGAAATGCGTAACGTGTGCGGTCCTTAACCGATGGCGACGGCGTGCGAGACGCTCGGTGAAGCGGGGTCGCGCCTGGGATCTCGCGCCGAATGTCGGATGTGGCCGTTCGATCACCGACCACTTCGCACGCTCGCCCAGACCCCGGCCACCGCTGGGGAGTGAACGGCGGCCGGCCGTCATCGGCGGGGACGCGGAGCGGTCAGCGGGAGGCTTCGCGGTAGTAGCGGATCTTGTCTCGGAGGTGCTCCCGCTGGGCGAGGAGCGTCTCGATCTGACGGTCGATGCGCTCGTCATGGGCCTCGAGGATGGCGATGCGCTCCTCGAACGTCTCCTCGCCGCACCTGCTCACCTCTGCGTAGCGCCGCATCTCCGCGATCGGCATCCCGGTGTCGCGGAGGCAGCGCAGGATGCCGAGAAAGCCCAGGTCGTCGGCGCTGAAGCGGCGCCGGCCCGCGGCCGTGCGGTCGATCCGGTCGAGCAGGCCGATCTTCTCGTAGTAGCGGAGCGTGTCGATGCTGAAGCCGGTCTTCTCCGCCGTCTGGGCCGGTGAGTAGAACGTCACACCACTGATGATCACACCTGGAGCGCACTCCAGGTCAAGCTCCAGGACGCGCCTCCGGCTTGACCTGGAGCGCGCTCCAGATCGCAGAGTGTGTCGCGTTCCCGATCACTTCTCGAGAGGACGCGATGATGCGGCAACGAACTCTGGCCGACGGAACGACCGTCAGCGCGCTGTGCCTCGGCGCCATGTGGTTCGGCACCCGGACCGACGAGGCGACGGCGTTCGCCATCCTCGACCGCTTCGTCGAGGCCGGCGGTTCCGTCATCGACACCGCCGACAACTACGCCTTCTGGGCGGAGAACGGCGCGGGCGGGGAGAGCGAGGCGGTGCTCGGCCGCTGGCTGGCCGACCGCGGCGCCCGCGACCGGGTGGTGATCAGCAGCAAGGTCGGGGCGCAGCCGACCGTCCCCGGCACGAGCTGGCGGGAGAGCGGTGAAGGGCTGTCCGCCAGGGCGATCCGGTCGGCGGTGGAGGGCAGTCTGCGCCGGCTGGGCACCGACCGCATCGACGTGTACTGGGCGCACGTCGAGGACCGGACCGTACCGATCGAGGAGACCGTGGACGCCTTCGCGTCGCTCGTCGAGCAGGGCACGGTCGGGGTCGTCGGCGCCAGCAATTTCGCCCTGTGGAAGGTCGAGCGGGCCCGGTCCGTCGCCCGGGGCCAGGGGCGTCCCGGCTACACCTGCCTTCAGCTCCGCCACTCCTACCTGCGGCCTCGCCTGGACGTCACCGCCCCGGACGACCACGTGTTCGGGAACGTGGACGCCGAGACCCTGGACTACGTCCGGAGCGAACCGGACATGAGCCTGTGGGCCTACAGCCCGTTGCTGAGCGGCACCTACGCGCGGCCGGACCGGCCGCTGCCCCCGGCGTACGACCATCCGGGCACGCCGGCGCGGCTGGCCGCGCTGCGTGAGGTGGCGGACAAGATCGGTGCCACGGTCAACCAGGTGGTGCTGGCCTGGCTGATGGGCGGCGACCCGCCGGTCATCCCGATCGTCGGCGTCAGCTCGGTCGAACAGCTCGACGAGGCCCTGGCGGCGGCCGACCTCGAACTCGACGAGGACTTCCGCCGCCACCTCGACACCGCAGGCGGCTTGGACCGGTGACCCGATGGCGACGCGATCTTGACCGCGAGCAGCCTCACTGTTACAAACTCTGTTAATTAATCAGGCGAGAGTGTTACAAAACGTCTCGTCGATAACAGGTGCTGCCGATGGCAGGAGGAGCATGCGCCCCGAATCACCCATCACCCGACGGAGACTGCTCGGCTACGCCGGAGGCGCCGGGCTGGCCGGCGCCACGGCGCTCGTCGCCGGAGCGGCCCCGGCGTCCGCCCGCGCGTACGAGTTCGACCTCGTCTTCAACGTGCCCGACACCGGCAACATGCAGGGGCTCGCCTATCGGCGCGGCCGCTTCTACGTCGGGTTCGACGTCGGTAACGGCATGGGGGTGATCCGGGAGTACGACCGCTCCGGGACCAAGCTGAAGGAGACCCGGCCGCTGGCCGTCGGCCACGCGGCCGAGCTCAGCTTCCGCGACGCGGACGGGATGCTGTACGTCGCCACCGGCGGCGGCACCAACCCCACGAAGGTCCACGTCGTCGACATCGCGGCGGACGCCCCGTCGATCGTCCGGACGATCGACTTCGCGTCGCTGGGCAACTCCGGACTCGTCGCCGTCGACAACCGGCGCGACGGTCTTCTCGTCCACGCGGGACCGGGCGACCAGGGACCCTTCGTCTTCGGCTTCGCCGACCTGAACGGCCAGGTCCGGTCGACCTTCCCCCTGCCGTACCAGGGCGTGCCGCAGGGCCTGGAGATGGCCGGTGACAAGATCCTCTACTACACCGACAACAGGATCACCGTGCTGAACCGGCAGGGCCGGATCCTCGACGCGATCGACATTCCGCTGACCGGCGAGAGCGAGGGACTCGCCGTCGCGCCCGCCGGCCGGGGCACCCGGGTCTTCTTCGGCTACAACAAGCCGAACCGGGTCTATGCCATGAAGCCCCGTCTTCCGCTGATCGATTCGAGCGCTTCGGCCGGCGAGGGGACCACGTCGCCGCGCCGGCCGGAGCGCCCGCCCGAGCCGCGCCGCCAAAAAGGCGCTGACCACGGCCCGCTCAGCCGGTGGGGATCCGATCGAGGAGGGCGGCGAGGCCGTCGGCGTCGAGGAGGTCGGCGGGGCGGATCGTCTGGTTGGCCGCGACGTAGTGGAAGGCCGCGCTGACCTTCTCGACCGGGACGACGGCGAGCTGGGCCCAGGCGATCCGGTAGGCGGCCAACTGCACCGACACCACCCGCGCCTCGTCCCCGGTCGGCGGGCGGCCGGTCTTCCAGTCGACGACCTCGTAGCCGCCGTCGCCGGTACGGAAGACCGCGTCCATCCGGCCCCGGACCAGCCGGTCGCCGATCATCGTCTCGAAGGGCACCTCGACCTCGTGGGGTTCGCGGTCGGCCCAGGCGCTGCGCTCGAACGCGGCCCGCAGCGTCTCCAGCTCGTCGTCGCCCCCGGCCCCCTCGTCGGAGGCGCCGGGCAGGTCGTCGAGGTCGAGCAGCCGCTGCTGGCCCCAGCGGGACTCCAGCCAGCGGTGGAAGGCGGTGCCGCGCCGGGCGTACGGGGCCGGGGGCCGGGGCAGCGGCCGGCGGATCTGCCGGGCCAGCGCCGCCGGGTCACGGGCCAGGGCGACCAGCGACGACACCGACAGGTGGGCGGGCAGGTCGACCGCCAGGCCGTCGGCGCTTCGGGACCGGTCGCGTTCGGCCAGCAGGAGTTCCACGTCGCGGGCCCAGGCGGAGGCGCGGCGGCGGTCGCGCGGCGACAGCGGGACGTACCCGAGGCGGAGCGTGCCCCGCATGGCGTCGTGCACCATCCGGGCGCCCTCGGCGACCGCGTCGTAGCGTTCGCCCTCCGGTAGCGCGGGCCAGGACGCGGTCTCCTGCTCGGCGAGCAGGGGGTTCTCCGCGTCCAGCGGCTCCTCGGCCCAGTAGCCGACCTGGCCGGCGCCGGCCTCGCACGCCTCCCGGATCTCCGCCAGGAACGGCGACGGCTCCAGCGGACGGCTCGCGGTGCCCCAGCGGTACCCCGTCGCGATGAGCAGGTGCCGCGCGCGCGTCACGGCGACGTACGCCAGGCGGCGCTCCTCGCGCAGGTCGCGGTCGGCGGTCGCGGCGTTGAACCCCTCGACGTCGTCCTTCTGCAGGCCGGTCAGCGGCGGCAGGTCGGTGTGGTCGCCGCGCAGTGGGTACGGCAGGATGCGGGCGTTCTCCGTCCAGCGGGAGGAGTTCTGCGGCTTGGCGGGGAAGACCGAGCCGGGGCCGGGGGTCTCGGCCCTCGTCGGGTTCCAGACCAGGCCGGGAACGGCGACGACGTCCCACTCCAGGCCCTTGGCGGCGTGCACGGTGAGGAGCTTGACGCTGTTGGTCTCGCCGACCCGGCCCGCCTCCAGGCCGAACTCCTCCGTCTCGGCGGCCTTGAGGTAGGCGAGGAACGCGCCCAGCGTCGGGTCCTCCGCGTCGCCCGCGAAGGACGCCGCCGCGTCGACGAACGCGTCCAGGTCGGCGCGGGCGGTCACCGGGTCCAGGCCGGACCGGGACGCGACCTCGATGTCCAGGCCGAGGGTGCGCTCCACCTCCGTCACCAGGTCGGGCAGCGGCAGGCCGACGTGGCGGCGCAGGACGCGCAGCTCGTCGCGGAGGCGTTCGAGCCGGGCGTAGCCCTCCGGGCTGAAGTGCTCCGCCGGGCCCAGGTCGTCGAGGGCGTCGACGAGGCTGCCGTTCTCGTCGTTCAGCTCCTGCACGACCTGCCGGAGCGGGTCGGCGGCGCCCAACGCGCCGTCCACCGTCGTCGCCGCTCCAGCCGGCGCGCGCCCGCTCACGGGCGGCTCCGGGTCCGTGCGGGGCCCGGCTCCGGGGTCGAGGTCGCGGGCCGCCTCGCGGACGAGTTCGCGGGCGCGGCGGCCGAGGGCGACCAGATCACGGGGGCCCAGGCGCCAGCGCGGCCCGGTGAGCAGCCGGGCCAGGGAGGCGCCCGCCGTCGGGTCGTGCACGACCCGGAGGGTCGCGACGACGTCCTGCACCTCCGGCACGGTGAGCAGACCGCCGAGGCCGACCACCTCCACCGGGACGCCGCGCGCCTCCAGCGCCGCCCGGATCAGCGGGAACTGCGCCCGCTTCCGGGCCAGGACGGCGATGTCGGACGGCTGCAGCCCCGGGCCGTGACGACTCGTCTTCTCCCAGGGCTCACCATCCGGCGCGAGGTCCTTCGGCTGCCGCAGCAGGCGGACGATGCGGTCGGCGAGCCGCTCGGCCTCGTCCTCGACGGTCTCCAGCAGCGCGCACTCGACCCGCCCCCGGCCCTGCTGCGCGGCGCCGGGCCACAGCCGGGGGACGTCCTTGGCCTCCTCGCGCAGCTCGACCTGGATGCGGGCGGCCGCGTCGAGGACGCGTTCGCCGTTGCGGAAGCTGGTCGACAGCTGCCGCATCGGCGCGGGCCGCTCGCCGTTCGGGAAGTCGCGGACGAAGCCGAGGAGGTTCCCGGCGCTCGCGCCCCGCCAGCCGTAGATCGACTGGCACGGGTCACCGACGGCCGTGACCGCGTGGCCGCCGCCGAACAGCGACTTGAGCAGCACGAGCTGGGCGTGGCTGGTGTCCTGGTACTCGTCCAGGAGCACGGCGGCGTAGCGCGAACGCTCGATCTGGCCGACCTCCGGGTGCTCGGCGGCGATCCGCGCGGCGAGGGCCATCTGGTCGCCGTGGTCGAGGACCTCACGCCTGGCCTTGGCCCGCTGGTACGCCTCGACCAGCGGCATGAGCTGCTCGCGGGTCGCCTGGGCGTCGGTGATCCGGCCCTGGTGCTTCTTGGTGGGCTTCTTGACCTCCGCGACCCGCGCGTTCAGCCAGGCGCCGATCCTCCGCACGTCCTCGGGGGTGCGCAGGTGCTCCGACAGCTCCCCCGCCAGCGCGATCACCGCCTTCGTGACGGTGTCGGGCCCCCACTCGACGGCGTCCATCGGTCCGTCGTACGCGTCGACGACGCGCGCCGCGATCTGCCAGGCCACGGCCGGGGTGACGAGCCGCATCGTCGGCTCCAGGGCGGCCCGCAGCGCGTGGTCGCCGAACAGCCGCGCGGCGTACGCGTGGTACGTCGACACCGTCGGCTCGCCGTCGAGGATCTCGGGGTCGATCAGGTCGTCGTGCTCGCGGAGCTGGTCGAGCCGCCGGCGTACGCGGTCGGCCAGCTCGGTCGCCGCCTTGCGGGTGAACGTCAGGCCGAGCACCCGCTCGGGCCGGATGAGCCCGTTGGCGACCAGCCACACGACGCGGGCCGCCATCGTCTCGCTCTTGCCGGAGCCCGCGCCGGCGATGACCGCCATCGGGGCGAGCGGCGCCTCGATGACGGCGGCCTGGTCCGGCGTCGGCTCGGGCACCCCGAGCCGCTGTGCGAGCTCCTGCGGACTGATCACGGCGTTCCCCGGTCGTACGGGACGGTCACGGCGCCACCTGGCCGCCGGCGTCGTGCGCCGGGCAGGACCCGCGGACGGGGCAGGTGCGGCAGTGGTCGTCGCGGCGGGCCTCGAAGACCGGGCTGGCCATGCCCTCCGCGACGCGGTCGACGAGTTTACGCGGCCACTGCGGGTCCTCGTCGGCCGACGGGGGCTGCTGCGTCTGGACGCGCACCCGGGCGGCGTAGGACCCCTTGCCGACCTGGACCAGCTCGGCCCCGCCCGGTTCGATCAGGCCCTTGTCGGCGAACGCGCCCAGCATCACGGCGAGCTGGTAGACGCCGAGCTGCGGGTGGCGGGCGAGGTCGTCCTCGCGTACGGGCGAGTTGGAGGTCTTGATGTCGACGATCCAGGCCCGGCCGTCGCCGTCCCGCTCGGCGCGGTCGATCCGGCCGCGGATCACGACGCGGCCCAGGTCGATGCTGAACGGCTCCTCGATCGAGACGACCTCGCGGGCGTCGGCGCGCTCGTGCCAGGCCAGGAACTTGTCGACCATCTTCTCGGCCTGTTCGCGCTGTTTCTCGGAGTACCAGGCGCTGCGAAAGTCCAGGTCGTCCCAGATCTCGTCGAGCCGCTTGGCGATGTCGGTGTCGTTCACGGCCTCGTCGGTGGCGACCAGCTCGGCGACCGCGTGGATGACCCGCCCCATCGTCGCGAACTCCCCCGCGCCGCCGTCCTCCGCGCCCACGCAGGAGGCGAGCAGCCAGCGCAGGCCGCACTTCTCGAACGTCTCGACCTGGGACGGCGACAGCACCAGCGTCTCGTCCTCACGGAACGCCGGCCCGGGGTCGGACAGCTCCGTCAGGGGGTACCAGTCGCGCGGGTCGGCGCCCTGCACGCCGGCGCGGGCGAGCCGGGCCAGGTGCCCGGCCGCGGCCCGGCGCAGCGGCGCGGGCGTCTTCGGGTCGGCGACCGCCGCGCGCAGGTCCGCGACGAGGGCGCGCAGGGACAGCCACCGGGTGCGCTCGTCGAGCTGGGCGTGCTCGGCGGGGTCGGGGACCAGCTCACGGAGGAACCGCGACGGCCGGTCCTCGGCGTCCTCCCCGCCGACGGCGGTCACGACGAGCCGCCGCTTGGCCCGCGTCACCGCGACGTAGAACAGCCGCCGCTCCTCCTCCAGCATCTTCGCCGCAAGGGAGGCCCCTGCTTCCACCCCCGTGGCTGCGCCCCGCCGCCCCCCGCTGTCGGGGTCGGCGAAGCCGGTGGCGGCCTCGATCAGCTCCTCGCTGCCCAGCAGCGAGCCGCGCAGCCGCAGGTCGGGCCACAGGCCCTCCTGCACGCCCGCGACGACGACCAGGTCCCATTCGAGGCCCTTGGACCGGTGCGCCGTGAGGATCCGCACCGCCTCACCCTGGGGGGCCTGCTCGGCCAGGGTGTCGCCGGGGATCTCCTGCGAGGCCAGGTCGTCGAGGAACATCTCCGGGCCGGCCTGCGGCAGCCGGTCGGTGAACCGCGCCGCCATGTCGAACAGCGCGACCACCGCGTCGAGGTCCCGGTCGGCCGCCGCGCCGCGGGCCCCGCCGCGCACGCTCTGCTCCAGGAGCCGGTCGGCCAGGCCGCTCTCCTGCCATACCGCCCACAGGACGTCCTCGGCCCCGCCACCGCCTCGTACGGTCTCCCGGGCGAGGGCGATGAGCCCGGCGACGCGCTCGGCCGGTTCGCGGACCTTCGGGTGGATGAGCAGCAGCTCGCGCGGGTCGTTCAGCGCGCGGACGAGCAGCGCGTCGGCCTTCTCGTCCCCGGACAGCACGCTCAGGTCGCGCAGGGCGCGGCGGAGCCGCCGCAGGCCGAGGGCGTCCGCGCCACCCAGCGGGCCCAGCACGAGCTCCTCGGCGGCCTCCTCGTCGAGCAGCGCGGGCCGCAGCGCCGCGCGCAGCAGCACGATGAAGGGCCGGGCGCCGGGCTCGTTGACCAGCGGCACCTCGTCACCGGCCACGACCACGGGCACGCCCGCGGCGGCCAGCGCGCGGCGCAGCGGTGGTACCTGCCGCACGGCGGACCGGACGAGCACGGCCATCCGCGACCAGGGGACGTTCTCCAGCAGGTGGGCGCGGCGCAGCTCGTCGGCGACCAGCGCGGCCTCCTGGTTGGCGCTGTCCGCCTCGACGACCCGCACCGCCCGCGCGTCCGCGCCGTCGTCGTCGGCCGCCTCCATCGGCAGCAGCTCGCGGTGCTCCCCCGCCAGCGCGCCGAGCGGCAGCCGCGCGGCGACCCGGCGGGAGGCCTCCAGGATCACCGGGCCCATGCGGCGGCACGTCCGCAGGGAGACGATGGGCGCCTCCCCGCCCGTCACCGTACGGAACCGCTGGGGGAACTCCAGGATCCCGCGCACGTCCGCGCCCCGGAACCCGTAGATCGACTGGTCGGGGTCGCCCACGACGATGAGGTCCCGCCCGCCCCCGGCGAGCTGCTGGAGGAGGTACTCCTGCGCCGGGTCGGTGTCCTGGTACTCGTCGACCAGGACGACGTCGTACGCCGCGCGCTCCCGCCGGCGTACGTCCTCGTCGGTGAGCAGCCCGGCGGCGGCCCGGATCAGCTCCGCGTAGTCGTACGCGATGATCGGGTCGATGTCGAAGCGCTGCTCGTACCGGTCCAGGAACCGCCCGGCGGCGTACCAGTCGTCGCGGTGATGGCCGCGGCCCAGCGTCACCAGGTCGGCGGGTCCGAGGCCGCGCTCGGCGGCCCGCAGGATGAAGTCCCGCAGTTCCTCGGCGAACCCCCGCGTCTTCAGCGTCTCGTGCAGCCGCGCCGGCCAGTCCCGCGCGCCGTCCGCGGCCTCGCCGTGCACCAGCCGGCGGACCTCGAGAAGGTGCTCCGGGCCGGACAGCAGCCGGGGTGGCTCCTCCCCGTCCAGGACCGCCTCCCGGCGCAGCAGCGCGTACGCGTACGAGTGGAACGTCAGGGCCAGCGGCGTGCGCGTGGTGCGCCGCAGCCGGCCGGTGATGCGCTCCCGCAGCTCACCGGCGGCCTTCCGGCCGAACGTCAGGACCAGCACCCGGTCCGGATCGACGCCGCGGTTCTCGATCCGGTCGACGACCGTCTCGACGATCGTGGTGGTCTTGCCGGTGCCCGGCCCGGCCAGGACCAGCAGCGGCCCGCCCGCGTGCGCGACGACCCGCCGCTGGTGCTCGTCGAGCACCGGCGGCGGTGACTGCGCGGGCCCGGCGCGGCGGACGAGGCGGTAGGACGCTGATGACACATATGTGATTGCAGCAGATCATCGGGCGTCATCGTGACAGGGTTGCGGTGATGTCGTCGATGTGGCCGCGGTGGACGCGCTCCGCAGGACCGCGGCCGGCGGCCGCGGGCCCCGGTGGGGCCGCCGACGTCGGGGGGAGGCGCCGATGATCCTGTTGGCCGTGTCGATCCTCGCGCTGGGCTGGTACTTCCTGTGCTGGCTCAGCCTGCTGTGGCCCGGCGCGCGGCGGGCCGTGGACGGGCTGTCCCCGTACACCCGGTGGCTGCACGCCTGGATCCTGTCGGCGCCGGCGACGTTCGCCTATGTCGCGGTCTTCACCGCCTTCACGCTCGTCCAGCGGACGACCCCGCCGCACCTCATCGACGTGCTCACCCGCATGAACAGCACCAATCTGGTCCGGCTGCACCACGCCCCGATCGCGGTGCTGGCCGACAGCGCCCTGTGGGTCGCGGACCGCGGCGCGGGCCTCACCCTGTACATCCTCGCGTTCGTCACCGTGGTCGCCTGGGCGGAGCGGCGGTACGGCCCGCCCCGCATGATCCTCATCTGTCTGTCGGGTCACGTCCTGGGCACCCTGCTCACCGCGCTGGTGGAACTCCACGCGATCGAGACCGGCCGGGCGTCACACCGCCTGGCGCACACGACCGACGTCGGCGTGAGCTACATCATGGTGGCCGGCTGCGTCGCGGCCGTCCTGCTGATGCGCGGCTGGTGGCTCGTGGCCGGCATCGCGGCGCTGGCCGTCGGAGTGGTCTGGCCGGTGATCTCCAACCACACCGTCTGGGCCCTCGGCCACCTGCTCGCCGCCCTGTGCGGGCTGGCCGTCGCCGCCCTCTGCCTGTTCCTTGGGGGAGTCAGGCGACCCCGCGACCTGAGGCCCTGCCTGGGAGGCCCGGAGAGCATCACAACCGGGTCATGACCCACAGCGACCCGACCGCGACCACGGCCAGAGACACGCCGAGGACCATCCGTCTGATCAGACGTTTTCCCTTCACCGGAGGGAAGAACCACGCGGCGAACCAGACGAAGAAGGCGACCAGTCCGACCGCACCGAATCGCACCAGGTCATAGGGCAGTTCGTGCCGAGCGGTCTCCGGATCGAACATGGCGATCAGGATGAGGAACGCGCCGACGAAGAGCGCCGAGCCGACGATCGCCGTTCCCCACTGCCAGCGAAGCCAGGTCGGGTCCTTCACGTGACGATCGGTGGCGTCCGTCTGCATATCGCTCATGTGCGGGCCCCCTGTCAGTACGACGCCAGGGTACGGTACGCCACGAAGCGATCGCCACGTGAAGGGAAGGCGTCACTTCGAGTTGGCCAGCCAGAATTTCTGAAAGTCCTTGTCGAGGCGAGTGGCGAATGAAGCGTTGCCGTCCTTCTTCGGATCTCCACCTTGGTGGTGGCCGCCGAGCACGCCGATGATCGTGCCTTCACCGGTGATCCAGTTATCACCGTGCGCGAGCAGCAGGCCGGATCCGCTGACGCCGTCGGAGTAGTCGTTGCAATAGAATTTGTACGCCGACTTGTGCCCCTTGATGTCCTTCTTCGACGTGACGGCGTGACACAGAACCGGGTAGTTGTACTTGCTCGGATACCCGATGAGGTAGACCTCGTTCTGCCAGCCGGCGCTCAGCTTGTAGTTGTCCGCTCCTAGAACGTCCTGGATACGGCCGTTCTTGTGCTGCTTCACCTGGATGACGCCGTAGTCGTAGCTCGGATTCGAGCGCCCCAGCAGGTCGATCCACCGGCCCGGGACGTGCCACGACCGTACGCCCCACTTGCCGTAGGGGGTCATGTCCGGTCCGCTCCCGTACCCCGGAACGAACACCGTGAGGAGGTTACCGACCTCCGTCCCGCCGATCTGCCGCAGACAGTGCCCGGCGGTGAGGATGGAATCACGACCGTGACTGGTGACGATCGTGCCGGAGCAACTGAAGCTGTGTCCCCCGAAATGGTAGAAGATCTTACCCATGCGGTGCAGCCTGGATTTGGGTAGCGCGGCGGACATGGGTTCCGTCGTCGCCGTGCTTCGGGGATCGGCGAACGTATCGTCGATAGGAGTGGCCGCGCGCATCCGTTCGGGCGTCCAATAGTCTTCCGCCGCCTGCGCCTGCGTGTCGGTCGCGCGGTAGACCTCGATCCCGGTCTCCGCAGCCGGTGGACGCGGCGCGGTGGCGTCCGCCGCCGTGACCGGTCCGATGGTCATACAGGCGCCCAGCAATAGCGCTCCACCGGCTTTCGCCGTCCAGTGAGAAAACATGTGATCCCCCGTCTGATCGCGTGGAGATCACCGTAGGGCCCAATGTAGTCCTACCGCCGCCTTTGACCTATATCGGACAAATCAGAGAGCCCATCAACGAAAGAGGGGACACGATCAGACGAGAACTGAAGCCGATCGCGCACGGCCGCGTTGACCCCTTGTGTCAGGCCGTTCTCCTGAGCCTTCAATCGGTCGGCGAAGACCGCAGGCCCATCTGGTCGGGGACGACCTTGGGCAGGCCGCGCAGCCAGCCGGGAAGGTCCGCCGGCCACCAGCGGCCCGCGGCCAGGTGCGCCAGGGCGTCACTCACCGCGGCGACGGACGCGGCGGCCGGCACCACCCGACTCGGCGCCGCGCCCGCGAGCACGCCCAGCCACCAGTGCCGCCGGGTCGGCGACATTCCCTCGGGGTCGAGGACGACGTAGTAGTCCGGCAGCAGCAGCCGCTCGGCGGCCAGCCCGCCCAGCGCCGACTCGATGGCCACCTCCAGACCACCGTGCGGCGCGGTCTGGTCGAAAAAGTCCACCCACGCGTCGCGGACGTCGCCGAGCGGATCGGCGTCGTGCACGACGTACGTCGTGCCGGCCCCGGCGATCGCCCTGCTCAGCTCGGCGGGCGTACGGTCACCGGCGACGAGCGCCCGTACGTTGTGCAGGCCGACGAGCCCGGACACGACCTTGTCCGCCCCCTCGCCCGCGACCACCACCACGGTGCTACTGGTCCGCCGCATAGGCGAGATTCTAAGCAGCCATCCCGTCGCTCAACCGGCCTGGCCTCCTTGCCGCCGGTGGTGACGGGACATCACCCGATTCGCCGCGGATTGCGGCGTCAACAACGACGGCGAAGTGCGATGGTCATCCACAGATTCCGTCTCAATCCCCATGACGCCCGCCCGAGAGGGCGATGCTGCCTGAGTGCGGAGGGAACTCTTGGCGGTGGCCGCGGCGCAGGGTGGGGTGTTCAGTCGGCGGCAGGCGCTCGCCGCCGGGTACGGGACGCGGGCGATCCGCGATCGGCCGACGGCGGGCATCTGGCTTTCCAGGCGACGCGGCGTTTACGTCACCAGGGCGCTCTGGGAGACCGCCGACGCCATCGACCGGCATGCCATCGACGTCGCGGCCGCGATCCTGTCGTTCCGCCGGCAGGATGCCGTCGCAAGCCACCGGTCCGCCGCGAGGATCCATGGCATCGAGACGCTGAAACCACCGCCCGACGTGGTCACCTTGACCCGGCCGGCCGAAGCGCCGGGCCGTGGGAAGTGCAGAGGGATACACGTCGAACGAGCCGCCCTCCCGCGCGATCACCTGCGGCGGAAGGGCGGAATTCCGCTGACCACCCCCGCGCGTACGGTGGTGGATCTCGCGCGTACGCTGCCATTTCGAGAGGGCGTCGTAGTGGCGGACTCGGCGCTGTTCCTCCGCCGCACCGGCCGCGAAGCACTGATCCGCGTCATCGAGGACTGCTCCCGGTGGCCGGGGATCGAACGGGCCCGAGCCGTCGTCGACTTCGCCCGCAGCGCCGCCCGCGTCGACCGCGCGGCGTAAGAGGCCGTCAGGTCCGCGCGACAGCGATCATTCGTCGGCTGTCCGGAGTCAGTGGACCACCGTCGTCGCCACGGCCGGTCACGCCGCGGAATCCGGCGGCGAGGAGCCAGTCGCGCAGTTCGGTGAAGGTGAACATGCGCACGTGGAAGGGGACCTGACGGACGCGGCCCTGACGGACCACCGTGCGTTCGGTGACCGCGCGGCCGGTCAACGGGTCCAGGGTGCGCTGGTCGATCATCAAGTCGCCGTCCCGCTCGATGACGGACGCGGGCTGGAAGTTGCGGATGATCCAGTCCCGGTTGTTCAGCTCGACGGCGAACCTGCCGCCGGGCGTGAGGACGCGTGCCACCTCGGACAGGACCCGGCGGTTCCCCTCGTCGTCGAAGTAGCCGAACGCGGTGAACCAGCTGATCACCCGGTCGAACCGCCGTTCCCAGGGCAGCGACCGCATGTCCCCCTCGACATACGTGACCGGCGCCCGGCGGGCGGCGGCGTCCTGCCGCGCGCGTTCGAGGAAGGCCGGGGTGACGTCCAGGCCGGTCACCCGGCAGTCGCGCTCGGCCAGTCGATTGGCGATCCGGCCGTGGCCGCAGGCGAGGTCGAGCACCTCCATGCCCGGCTCCAGGTCGAGCAGCCGCCAGATCAGGTCGGTCTCGGCGTCCGCCCGGTCGTCCAATGGCTCGGCGAAGAAGTGCAGATAGTCGTCGTCGAACAACCCGCCCGCGTCGAAGGCCTGCTCGGTCATGCCGGCCCTCCTCCCGATCGGCTGACATCAAGGATCAGCTCTCGGGAGTCGCGGTGTCACCGGGTTTTCGCGTGGTCGGGACCAAAGTCCGAGGACGTGGGGCCACCTCGCCGTCGGCGTGGACGCTCTGCCGTCGTCGGTGACGGCAGAGCGTCCGAGATGCCCGCGTTGGGAGGGCAACAGCGGCGGCAGCGTCGGGCTGGAACCGGGTTCTGTGGTCTGGCGTCTGACGTACGGATTTATCCCGTTTCATCAGCCTTTTCGGGAGTGTCGGTGACCGGTTCTAAGAAGATTCCTCGGTCCTTGGGACGCATCAGTCGTGGCAGGGCGATCGTCGCGGCGGTGGTGCTCCTGATCGTCGCGGTGCCGACGCTGAACGGCTTCTTCGGGTCTTTCGAGCGCACCTCCGGAGGCGAGGTGGCGGTCATCCGCAACGGCGGGATGTTCGACAACAACAGGATCCGCCAGATCATCGACCCCGGGTCGGGACTGACCTGGATCGGGTGGTGGTCGCACGTCCACAAGTACCCCGCGCAGCAGCGGTTCTACACGATCACCTCCGACTCGGGGCGCGGCGAGCGTACGGGCGTGGACGTCGTGACGGTGCCGAGCAGCGACGGCGTCAACATGGGCATCGAGGGCACGCTCTACTTCACCCTGAACCTCGACCACGCGACGCTGCGCAAGTTCGACGACAAGTTCGGCACCCGCAAGTTCACCGGCGCGGACGGCAAGACCCGGTACACCTACGACGGCGACGAGGGCTGGTCCGGATTCCTGGACCAGATCGTCCGGCCCGTCATCGAGAACGACCTGCGCACCCAGGTGAACAGCTTCCGCTGCGCGGAACTCGTCTCCTCCTGCGCCCTGGTGCAGAACAACTCCGGCGGCAAGCAGCAGCAGACGTCGCTGAAGGCGCAGAGCAACAACGCCAACATCGCCAAGGTGCAGAACGCGATCAACACCAGCCTCGAACAGGACCTGGAGCAGACCCTCGGGCTCCCCTTCCTGACGAACCTGCACTTCAACCTGGCCCGCATCACGCTGCCGGCGCAGGTGCAGCAGGCCGTGGACAGCGCGCAGGCGGCATTCGCGAAGGTCACGGAGTCGCAGGCGCAGGTCGCGCAGGCCCGCGCCGAGGCGGAGGCCAACCGGGCCCGCCAGGAGGGCTACAACAAGTGCCCGACCTGCGCCGACATCGAGAAGCTCAAGGCGCTGCCGAAGGGCATCACGGTGTACGCGCCGGGCAACGACCATGTGTCGCTCCCGAGCCGGTAGGAGGCTCCGATGCGTGTTCTCGCGCTCCCGGCGGTCCTGCTGGTCGCGGTCCTGCTGGTCGCCCTCCTGCTCGCCGCCTTTCGGCGGCCCCGTCCGGATCGGCTGCCGGACTGGGAGGCCGCGACGGAGCTGCGGGACGGCGTCACGGTCGTGTTCGTCCGGCAGGTCGCCGATGGGCGGGAGCTGGGGCGGCACGTCGTCGCCGAGATCCCGGCGGACGCTCCCGACTGGGAGACGCGCTACCACGAGGCCATGGCGGCCGCCCGCTCCCGCGCGGCCGCCCTCCGCAGCGAGACGGACTGAGACGTTTTTCGCGATCGCTGTTGCCGATGCGGTCAACGGCCTGATGTTCCCCCTCAGAGCGTGTCTCTGGTCCAGAGGCAGCGCCGTCCCTGACCCGTCAACGGACGGGCCCTGACTAACACCAGAGCGGCCCCTTCCTCAGGAGGGGCCGCTTCTTTCGTTCTCAGCCGGCTTCGGCGGTGTCGCCGGGCCAGCGGGCCAGGCGCATGTCGACGCGGTCGCCGCGGAGCGGGGTGCCCTCGGCGCGGTAGTGCTTCAGGGCGCGCTGTTCGTGGCCGGCCGGGGGCGAGCCGTCGGCCCGGAGGACGCGCCACCAGGGCACGCCGCCGCCCCACAGCGCCATCACGCGGCCGACCTGCCGTGGTCCGCCCTCGCCCAGGAACTCGGCGATGTCGCCGTACGCCATGACGCGGCCCGGCGGGATCCGGTCGACGACGTCGAGGACGCGTTCGGCGTACTCTGTCGGATCACCCCGCACCGTCGTCCTCCGATCCGTGGCGGACTCGTACGCGCCGGATGTACAGCACGGTCGTCGTCAGGGCGCCGGCGAACCCGAAGAGCGCGGCGACGCCGATCCAGCCGCCCAGGAAGACCAGCCCCGGCGGGTGCCGCTCGACCTGCACCGGCCGCATCGGCCCGTCGTCGAACCGGCCGGTCTTGCCGTTCGCGGTGAGCCGGTAGCCCTGCAGCCGGTCGGCGGCGGCCAGCGCGGCGGGGGCGTTGACCTCGCCGAAGCCGACGTTCTCGTCGTACCCGGCGGCCGGACGGCCCTTGGTGCTCGCGGTGATCGCCTGGGCGACCAGCGCGGGCGGCATGCCGTGGTGGCGGGCCCGGATCAAGGCGACGACGCCCGAGACGAGCGCGCCGGCCTGGCTCGTGCCCTCGCCGATCCAGTAGTGGTCGCCCGGTCCGGCGCCGACGACGTCCGCGCCGGGCGCGGCGACCTGGACGCTCGCGTTGCGGTCGGAGAACTTCGCCGCGACGCCCCGGCGCGTCACCGCCGCGACCGCGATGACGCCGGGGAACGCGGCGGGGTAGGACAGCCGCGTCAGGCCGTCCTTGTCGACCTTTTTCGGGCTCTTGGAGTCGCCGTCGTTGCCGGCCGAGGCGACCACGACCACGCCCTTGGAGATCGCGTAGGCGATGGCGGCGCGCTCGTCGGTTCCGGCGCTCGGGCCGCCGAGGGACATGTTGATCACGTCGGCGCCGTGGTCCGCCGCGTAGCGGACCGCCTTCGGCAGCGCCGAACGGTACTCCGGCGCGTTGCGGAACGCCTTGTAGTCCTTCTCGTCCGGATCGGCGATCATCCGCACCGAGAGCAGGCGCGCCTCGGGCGCCACGCCGATCACCCCGTCGCCCGCCCCGTTCCCGTGCCCGTGTCCGGCGATCAGCGACCCCATCCAGGTGCCGTGGAGCCGGCCGGGAGCGGGCGCGACGTCCCGGATGAAGTCGGGACCCGTCGTCACCGTGCCGGCGAGGTCCTGGTGCGAGCCGTCGATCCCGGTGTCGAGGACGGCGACGGTGACGCCCTGGCCCTTGGTCGTACGCCAGGCCTGTGGGGCGCCGAGGGCGTCGAGCACCCACTGCTCCCGGGCGCGTACGTCGTCGGCCCCCGCGGTGGCGGCCGGCAGTGCCGGCGACAGGGCGACCGTCAGCGCCAGGCCCGCCGTCAACGCGCGCCTCAGCACTTCCACTCCTGCTTCTGGGCGCAGTCGGGCTGGACGGGCTGGGCGAGGGCGCCGGCGATGTTCCGGCCGACCTCGGGTGCGAGCTGGAACCAGCCGCCGTGCGGCTTGCGCACGGCGGAGGCGGGCCGGCCGTCGGTCGGCCCGGCGACGGTCAGGACGACGTACGGGCCGACGCGGTCGGCCGTGGCGAACTGCCGCGCGGTGTCGGCGAACCGGGCGGCGATGGTCTGCGGGAACGCCAGGGCGTGCAAGAACGGCCCCGGCACGCTGGGATCCGTGGGCGCCACGGACTCCCCCGCCAGCCGCGCGGACCGATCGTCGGGCAGCGCGACGATGCCCACTGTGAGGACGATGCCCTGCATCTGGTCGACGTACGTCGCGCGGAGCAGCGCCCGGCAGCCGTACCTCACCAGGACCGCCGCGGAAACGGAGTCGATGCCGGTGTCACAGCCCCGCTCGGGGGCGATGCCGACCCGGCCGGCGTGCTCGATCCCACCCTGCTCGGAGGTGTACGGGACGGAGTCGGGGAAGATCTTCTCGGCGGGCCAGGTGCGCCAGCGGTTCCGGACCTCCTCGCCCGCCGCGCGGTAGAGCTCCCACGCGTTCGGCTTGCGGTGGAACTCCCAGTAGACCCGGGCGGTGGACAGGACCCCCACCACGACGTAGCCCACCGCCGTCAGGATCGCCACCACCAGCCACAGGCGACGACGGGCGTACCAGGGAACGGGTTCGGGGGGTGGCTCCTCCGGTCCGCGCCACGCCTCCCATCCGCCGGGCCCGGTCGTCGGCCAGCTCGGATCGGAGGTTCGCGCCATATCTGACAAGGTTACTGGGCGATCCCTCACCGTCGGTCAGAACTGAGACGCAGGCGAACCAGAGGTACGCGGGAGGCCCCGGGGCGCGGCGCCCCGGGGCCTCTCGTCGTCGGTTCCGGCGTCGCGGCCGATCAGTAGGACGGCTTGTCCGGCTCGATCTGGTTCACCCAGGCCAGCACGCCGCCGCCGAGGTGCACGGCGTCGGAGAACCCGGCGTTCTTGACGATCGCGAGGCACTCGGCGCTGCGGGCTCCGGACTTGCAGTGCAGGACGACCCGCTTGTCCTGGGGCAGCCGCTCGAGGGCCGCGCCGGACAGGAACTCGCCCTTCGGGATCAGCGTCGCGCCGGGGATGTTCACGATCTCGTACTCGTTGGGCTCCCGGACGTCGACCAGGAAGATGTCCCCGGTGTCGAGCAGGTCCTTGAGCTCGGGCGCGGTGATCGTGGAGTCCTTGGTCGCGTCCGCGGCCTCCTCGGAGATCGCGCCGCAGAACGCCTCGTAGTCCTCGAGGAGCTCGGTGATCGTGGGGTTCTTGCCGCACAGCGGGCACTCGGGGTCCTTGCGGACCTTGACGCTCCGGTAGGTCATCTCGAGGGCGTCGTAGATCATCAGGCGCCCGACGAGCGGCTCACCGATCCCGGCGATCAGCTTGATCGCCTCGTTGACCTGGATGGAGCCGATCGACGCGCAGAGCACACCGAGGACACCGCCCTCGGCGCACGACGGCACCATGCCGGGCGGCGGCGGCTCGGGGTACAGGCAGCGGTAGCAGGGACCGTGCTCGGCCCAGAACACCGACGCCTGACCGTCGAAGCGGTAGATCGAGCCCCAGACGTACGGCTTGCCCAGCAGCACGGCCGCGTCGTTGACCATGTAGCGCGTGGCGAAGTTGTCGGTGCCGTCGACGATCAGGTCGTAGCCGCTGAAGATGTCCATGACGTTGTCGTTGGACAGCGCCTCGTTGTGGACGACCACGTCGATCAGCGGGTTGATCTCGCGGACCGAGGCGGCCGCCGACTCGGCCTTCGGCCGGCCCACGTCGGACTGGCCGTGGATGATCTGGCGCTGCAGGTTGGACTCGTCGACGACGTCGAAGTCGATGATGCCGAGGGTGCCCACGCCGGCGGCGGCGAGGTACAGCAGGGCCGGTGAGCCGAGCCCGCCCGCGCCCACGCACAGCACCTTGGCGTTCTTCAGCCGCTTCTGCCCGGCCATCCCGACATCCGGGATGATCAGATGACGCGAATAGCGCCGGACCTCGTCGACGGAGAGCTCGCTGGCGGGCTCTACCAGTGGTGGCAACGACACGGTTGTCTCCTGCGCGTGCGGGAACGGTGATGCGGACGCCGTCGTCCTGGACCATCACAACTCTGTCATGCGCCTCCGCATTCCCGCTCCCCCGCCTCTGGCCGACGGGTGCCGGTCGGCCGCAGGGTGTCCGTTCCCGCCATCAGCCGGCGGTGGTGTCGGGCAGGCGCAGGGTGTCCGTTCCCGCCGTCAGCCGGCGGTGGTGTCGGGCAGGCGCAGGTGGGCGTCCTCGAGCATCGCGCGGAACTCCCGGGCCACCGTCTCGGGCCGCTCCATCTGGGCGAGGTGGCCGACGTCGGGCAGCACGACGACGCGGGAGCGCTTGAACACCCGGCCCGCGCGGGCGGCCATCCGCGGGTCGACGAGCCGGTCGTGCCGTCCGTAGATCACCAGGGTCGGCGCGATGACGCGCGCGGCGTAGCGCCAGAGCGAGCGCCGCATGTAGGCGGTGACGATGCCGCGCGACGACGCGATCAGCGCCTCGGAGTTGTGGGTCAGCCCGTCCCTGCGGCGTACGTCCTCGACGAGTTCCATGACCCGGTCGGGGTGCAGGCCGGTCGGGTCCGCGAAGCACATCTCCAACGTGCCCTGCACGCGTTGCTCGGCGGGCAGCGTCGCCAGCCGCCGGACGGCCCAGGGGCCCACGCCGGGCATGGTGGCCGCGAGGATCCGCGCGGGACCGGACCTCGGCCGCAGGTCGGGCAGGGCCGGTGAGATCAGGGTGAGGGAGCGCACCAGGTCGGGACGGGTGCCCGCGAGCCGGGTGGCGATCGCCCCGCCGAGGGAGTTGCCGAAGAGGTGGACCGGGCCCCGGCCGCGTTTCTCGATGAGCCGCGCGACGACGATCGTGTGGGCGTCGACGGAGTAGTCGCGGTCGGGCGGCGGCGGAGAGTGGCCGAATCCGGGCAGGTCGACCGCCTCGCCGGCGAGCTCGTCGGACAGCAGTCCCATGAGGTCGGTCCAGTTGGCCGAGGACCCCGCGAGCCCGTGCACGAACAACGCCGGTTCGGCGTCCGCGCGCGGGAATGACGCCGTTCGCACGAACACCTCACGGTCGCCCAGCCGGACCGGCTCGCCCGGCCATTGCGGAATCGGTGTGCTCATCCTGCTCGCGGTGGGGACTCCGGCCGTCTGGTCGGAGAGGAGCCGCCGCTGCCTCCTCTCTTCAACTACCGAATGCGGTTCCACGATAACCGCGGGGACTCGTGACCGGACGGCCGGGCATGATCCGGGGCGCCCGCCTTGACCTGATCTTGAGTTGAGCGGGGCCCCGCACCTCTCGGTACGGGGCCCGCGTCGTCGTCAGCGCGCCGCTTCGGGGCGCGGGCGGCGGTCGTCGTGCCGACCGGCGGCCCGGCCCGCGTCGTGCCGTGCGGCGCCGCCACGACCGCCGGGACGGGCACCGCCCGGCATGCCGCCGGAACGGGGCTCGCGCCGCTGCCGGTGACCGTCACGGCGCTCGCCGTCGCGCGGCTCCACCGGACGCCCCTCGCGGTACTCGCCGTCGAAGCGGCCGCCCTGCCGCTCCCCGCGGCCCTCGAAGCGCCCGCCGGGACGCCGGTCGCGGCGGCCGCCCGGACGCGGACCGCGACGCTGCGGACGCGGCTCGGGGTCGGGCGGGACCGGGATGCCGCTCGGCGGCTGCGCCCCCGTGATGCGGACGAGGGTGTCGTCACCGGCGGCGACCTTCGACCGCAGCGCGCGCACGCCCGCGCGGCGCATCATCCGCTCGGTGTTGCGCACCTCGTTGTGGGCGACCAGCGTGGCCACGGTGCCGCGCTCGCCCGCCCGGGCGGTGCGGCCCGCACGGTGCAGGTAGTCCTTGTGGTCGGCGGCCGGGTCGACGTGCACGACCAGGCTGACGTCGTCGACGTGGATGCCGCGGGCGGCCACGTCGGTGGCGATCAGTACCCCGACCTTGCCCTCGCGGAACTCCGCGAGCGTACGGGTGCGGGCGGACTGGGTCTTGCCGCCGTGCAGGGCGCCGGCGCGGACGCCGACGCGGGCGAGCTTCTTGGCCAGCGCGTCCACGCCGTGCTTGGTGCGGACGAACATGATCGTGCGGCCTTCACGGCCGGCGACCTCGGCGATGACGTTCTGCTTGTCGGCGCGGTCGACGATGAACAGGTGGTGGTCCATGGTCTCCACCGGCGCGGCGGCCGGGGCGATCGAGTGGGTCACCGGGTCGTGCAGGTAGCGGCGGACGAGCTTGTCGACGTCACCGTCCAAGGTTGCGGAGAACAGCAGCCGCTGGCCGTCGGAGGGAATCTGGTCGAGCAGCTTGGAGACCGCGGGCAGGAAGCCCAGGTCGCACATGTGGTCGGCCTCGTCGAGGACCGTGATCCGCACGTCCGCGAGCGAGCAGGCGCCACGCTCGATCAGGTCGGTGAGCCGCCCCGGAGTGGCGACCAGCACGTCGACGCCGCGGCGCAGCGCCTGGATCTGCTTGACCATCGACATGCCGCCGACGACGGTCTTGGTGTGCAGCCCGAGGCTGCGGCCCAGCGGGGCGAGAGCGTCCTGGACCTGCATGGCCAGTTCGCGGGTGGGAACGAGGATGAGCGCACGAGGCCGCGTCGGGGCGGCCTGCTCGCCGGCGATCCCGGCCAGCAGCGGCAGGCCGAACGCGAGCGTCTTGCCCGATCCGGTCTGGCCACGGCCGAGTACGTCACGCCCGGCGATCGCGTCGGGGAGACAGGCGGCCTGAATGGGGAACGGCGCGTTGATGCCGCGGCGTTCGAGCGCCGACACGAGGGGGGCCGGCAGGCCGAGCTCGACGAAAGTGGGCAGGGTCGAGGGACCGTCAGTCAAGTAAGAACCTCTCGGAAATGGCCCGCCTCGAGAGGTGCCGCGAGGTTGGGGGACTCGCGGGCTCTTAGCCGGCCGTCGGCGCGAGATGCGCGCCTGAACATGAATCACTGAGCTTACAGGGGTCACCAACGCATCCGACGGGATCTTCATTCCCGGCCCGGAGGCCCGGTTTCTGACGGAGCCGGTCAGGCCGTCTTGCGGGTCCCGCTCTTGGCCTTGGCCTTGGTGTCGGCGGTCTTCTTGGTCCCGGTCTTGGTCCCGGCCTTGGCGCCGCCCGTGCCGCGGCCGCCCTTCGCCGCGCCGTCCTTTCCGGCGCGCGCCCCGGCCTTCGCGGACCCGGCCGCCTTGCGTTCCGCGCCGTCGCCCTTGTCCGTACGGCCCTTCTTCGCCGCCTCGACGCTGGCCCGCAGCGCGCTGAGCAGGTCGGCGCCCGCCGGCACCTCCTCGGGCGCCTCCGGCGGGACGACCTCCCGGCCCTCGACCTTCGCCTGGATGACCGACTCCAGGGCCTCACGGTAGGCGTCCTTGTACTCGCCCGGGTCGAAATCGCTCGTCATCGTGTCGATGAGCGAGGACGCCATCTGCAGCTCCTGGGGGCGGACGTCGACGTCCTCCTCCATGAACGGGAAGTCCGTCTCGCGCACCTCGTCCGGCCACAGCATCGTCTCGAGGACGAAGACGCCGTCCCGTACCCGCAGCGTGCCGAGCGACTCGCGCTGCCGGAGCGCGACCTTGACCACCGCGACCTTGTCGGAGTCCTCGAGGGCGTCGCGCAGCAGGACGTACGGCTTGACCCCCTGGGCGTCCGGCTCGAGGTAGTAGGTCTTGTTGAAGTAGATCGGGTCGACCTGCTCCAGCGGGGTGAACTGCAGGACGTCGATGCGGCGGCTCGTCGACAGCGGCAGGTCGGCGAAGTCCTCGTCGGTGAGGACGACCATCTCCCCACTCGGCAGCTCGTATCCCTTGGCGATGTCGGAGTACGGCACCTCGTCGCCGTCGACGGTGCAGACGCGCTTGTACTTGATCCGGCCGCCGTCCTCGCGGTGGACCTGATGGAAGGCCACGTCACGCTGCTCGGTGGCGGAGTAGAGCTTCACCGGGATCGTGACGAGCCCGAACGAGATCGCGCCCTTCCAGATGCTGCGCATGGGGTGTCCCTACCCTCCGGCCTGCCGATCTACCTGCCAGGGCCGTCCGAAATGCGATAACCCGAATGTATGCGCAGGTCGGGGGCCACACGAAGTGTCCCCGGGGTGAGCGGGCCGTTCGCGCCGTGCCATGGACGGACCTGGGCGCGCCCACGAGACCGTGTCCGGCCGGTTAAACCACCGGGCGGTTGGCGTCAGGCTCGAGCGACATGGGGAAAATGATCGTATGGGTGACCCCATGCCCTCCAATGTCCAGCCGATGCTCGCGACCCCGGGCGAGCTACCGGACGACGCCGACCGCTGGGGCCTGGAGCTCAAGTGGGACGGCGTCCGCGCGATGGTCTACGTCTCCGGCGGACGGGTCCGCGCGGTCGGCCGCCGCGGTCTGGACGCGACCCGCCGCTACCCCGAGCTGCAGGCCCTCGCCGACCTCCTGCCCGGCCAGACGGCGGTCGTCGACGGCGAGGTCGTGGCCTTCGACGAGCGCGGCCTGCCCAATTTCCAGCGCCTGCAGCACCGCATGCACGTCGAGCACCCGGACACCCTGCTGATCCGCCGCGTGCCGGTGCACTTCATCGCCTTCGACCTGCTGTACCTGGACGGCCACCTGCTGTACGACCTGCCCTACCGCGACCGGCGGACCCTGCTCGACGAGCTGGAGCTGGCGGCCGGTCCCATCGAGGCCCCGCCGTACCTGCCCGGTTCGGCCGGGGACCAGGTCGAAGAGCTGCTCGCCTACACGAGGGAGCAGGGCCTGGAGGGGTTGATCGCCAAGCGGCTGAACTCCCCGTATCGGCCCGGCCGGCGGGTCGACGACTGGCGGAAGATCAAGAACTTCCGTACGCAGGACGTCGTCATCGGCGGCTGGAAGGCCGGGCAGGGCCGCCGGGAGGGTGGCGTCGGATCCCTGCTGCTCGGCGTCTACGAGGACCGCGGCCTCCGGTTCGTCGGGCACGTCGGCACCGGGTTCACGGACGCGGCGCTGGACGACCTGCACAAGATCCTCACGCCGTTGGAGCGGCCCACCAGCCCGTACGCCGCGGAGGTCCCCCGCGAGTACGCCCGCAGGGCACGCTGGGTCGAGCCCTGGCTCGTCGGCGAGGTCGAGTTCTCCCGCTGGACCCTGGACGGGATGCTGCTGCACGCGTCCTGGCGCGGGCTCCGCCCCGACCTCAATCCCGAAGAGGTCCGCGCGGAGCCGTAGACCGGACGCGCTCTCGGGCCGCACGCGGCCTCGGACGGACGCGGCCTCGGACCGGATACCGCCTCGAACGGACGCGGCTTCGGACGCACGCGGACGACCGGCCGGTGGTTGAAGGCGGCGATGCCGGGGAGATGGCCCCTGAGCAGGCCGAGCCCCCGAGGAGAGCCGGTGAGCGACACCAAGACGAGCGTCCAGATCGACGGCGTCCGGCTGACGCTGTCCAACCTCGACAAGGTCATGTACCCCAGGCACGGCTTCACCAAGGGGGAGGTCATCGACTACTACGCGCGGATCGCGCCGGTCCTGCTCCCCCACCTGAAGGACCGTCCGGCGACGCGCCTGCGCTACCCCGACGGCGTGGAGGGTCAGACGTTCTTCGAGAAGAACGCGCCGTCGCACACTCCGGACTGGGTGCGCACGGTCTGCCTGCCGACGCCCGGCGGGAGCCGGGACGCGGTGAACTTCGTGGTCATCGACGATCTCCCCGCCCTGGTCTGGTGCGCGAACCTGGCCGCGCTCGAGCTGCACGTGCCGCAGTGGCGGGTCGGCCCCCGGGGCGGCGCGCGCGAGCCGGACCTGCTGGTGTTCGACCTCGATCCCGGTCCGCCCGCCATGGTCGAGGAGGCGCGCGAGGTCGCCTGCCTGCTGCGCGACCTGCTCGAGGCGGACGGGCTGCGCTCGTTCCCGAAGACGAGCGGCAAGAAGGGCCTGCACCTGTACGTCCCGATCAAGGAGACCTCCGACCAGCGCACCTCGGCGTACGCGAAGGAGGCGGCGCGCAGGCTCGAGAAGGAGCACCCGCGCCTGGTGGTCAGCCGGATGGAGAAGAAGCTGCGGTCCGGGAAGGTCTTCGTCGACTGGAGTCAGAACAACCGGCACAAGACCACGGTCGCGCCGTACTCTTTGCGAGCCGCCGAAGAACCCTCCGTCTCCACGCCGGTGACATGGGACGAGGTGAACTCCGGCGCGGAGCTGTGGTTCGGACCCGACGAGGTGCGCGAGCGCGTCGAGCGGCACGGCGACCTCTTGGAACCGCTGCTGACCTTGCGTCAAAAGCTGCCGTGAAGGCCCGCAGTGCGTACGGGGAGCTGCCCGGTGCGTCACCATTGATCGGAGGGTCCACAATCGTGGGCGGTGGTCTTGGCGCCGGATCGTCGCCGTGGCCGCCGGTGGAGGTGACACGCGCATGGCGCGTGAAATGGGGAAGGATGATCAGGTGACGGACGACGCGCAGGACAGGCGCTATGACGTCGTTGTGCTGGGCGGAGGCTCCGGCAAGAACATCGCCGCCGAACTGGCGCGGGCGGGCCGTTCGGTCGCGCTGGTGGAGGGCCGCCTGGTCGGCGGGGAGTGCCCGTATTTCGCGTGCATGCCATCCAAGACGCTGCTGCACTCGGCCCGGCTCGGGGAGACGTGGGAGCACGCGGTCGCGCGGCGCGACGAGGTGACCCGTCACCTCGAGGACGCGCCCACCGCGGCTCAGATGGCCGAGGCCGGGGTGACCGTCGTGCGCGGTCGCGGCCGGGTCGTACGGCCCGGGGTGGTCGAGGTCGAGGGGACCGAGTACGGCTACACCGACCTCGTGGTGGCGACCGGCAGCGAGCCGGTACGGCCCCCGGTCGAGGGCATCGACGAGGTGCCCACCTGGACGAGTGACGAGGCCCTGACGCGGCCCGACCTGCCGCGCCGGCTGATCGTGCTGGGCGGCGGCGCGGTCGGCTGCGAGCTGAGCCAGATCTACGCGGCGTTCGGCTCCCAGGTCACCCTGGTCGAACCGGCCGAGCGCCTGCTCTCGGCCGAGGCGCCGTTCCTGGGCGAGACGCTCGCCGACGCGCTCCGCAGGATGGGGGCCGACCTGCGGCTCGGTGTGGCGGCCACGAGCGCCGAGCGCACCGAGACCGGGCTGCGGCTGCGGCTGTCCGACGGCAACCACATCGACGCGGACCGCATCCTCATCGCGGCCGGCCGGCGTCCGCGCGTCGCGGACCTGGGCCTGGAGACGATCGGCGTCCGTTTCGACCCGGAGCGCGGCATCGCCGTCGACTCCACCTGCCACGCCGCGCCGACCGCAGAGGGCACCGACGGCACGAACGTCTGGGCCGCGGGCGACGTGACCGGGGTCGCGCCCTACACCCACGCCGCGAACTACCAGGCCGCGGTGGTGGTCTCCAACGTCCTGGGCAAGCGCCGGGAGGCGGACTACCGCGCGATCCCCCGCGCCGTCTACACGACGCCCTCGGTGTACGCGGTGGGCGTCTCGCCGCTGGCCGCGAGCGGGCTGGAACTGGTCGCGGCGGGGTACGACCTCGCGGAGACCGCCCGCGCCGCCGTGGAGGACGACGACCGCGGCCGGGTGGAGTTGTACGCCGACCGGGCCCGGGGCGTTCTTGTGGGCGCCGCCGCGGTGGGCCTCTACGCTGAGGAATGGATGAGTGAGATCGCATTGGCCATCCGGGCCGAGACGCCGCTCAGCATCCTCACCGACGTGGTCCACGCCTTCCCGACGTACGGTGAGGCCTTCGAACCGGTCCTGCGCGAACTGGCCGAGCAGCTCTGAAGTTCTCTTGGGGGAGAGACCATGCCCGATGACGAGATCGAACTGAGCCTCGAGGCTCCCGAGGCCGACGCCGCCGAGCAGCACGTGGCGGTGCGCGACGCCGAGAGCCCGTGGCCGACCACGTTCCCGGTCGAGGTGAACGAGGCCGACGCCGCGGAGCAGAGGTACGAGATCGACCTCGACGAGGACGACTACCGGTGACCACGACGACCGGGTGGGGGCGCCGCCTCCAGGACCCACGGCGCCGCTCGGACGGCGCACGGGGGCGCCGCCTTCACGCACGGGGGCGCCGCTTTCGCGGCGGCGTCGCCGGGTTCGGCCGGTCGGACGTTACCCGGTCGTAGGATGGTAGCCCGCAGCGCGAGCGGCGCCACGGCGTCGCCCGGACAGGTGATCGGAGAACTCACGTGACCGCAACCCCGGACGCCCGCCCCCGGGGCACGAGGCTCCCGCGGCTGGCCCGCCGCCGCCAACTACTGGGCGCCGCCCAGGAGGTGTTCGTCGCGCAGGGCTACCACGCCGCCGCGATGGACGAGATCGCCGAGCGCGCAGGCGTCAGCAAGCCCGTGCTGTACCAGCACTTCCCGGGCAAGCTCGAGCTGTACCTCGCGCTGCTGGACGAGCACGCCGAGGGGCTCGTCCAGCAGCTGCGCGACGCGCTGGCCTCGACCCCGGACAACAAGCTGCGCGTGCAGCGGGCCATCGAGGCGTTCTACGACTTCGTTGCCGGGGAGGGCGAGGCGTACCGCCTGGTGTTCGAGTCCGACCTGCGCAACGTCGCCGCCGTACGCGCCCGGGTGGACCGCACCAACCAGCAGTGCGCCGAGATGATCGCGCAGGTGATCCAGGAGGACACCGGCGTCTCCAGCGACGAGGCGCACCTCCTCGGCATGGGGCTGGTCGGCATGGCCGAGGTCAGCGCGCGCTACTGGCTGTCGCAGCGCGGCAAGATCTCCAAGGATCAGGCCGAGCATCTCATCGCGCGGTTGCAGTGGCGCGGCATCGGCGGCTTCCCCCGCACCACCTGACGCACAGGGCGCTCCCGCCGCCCTTCTTTCGCACCGGTCCGTGCCATAGTGCCGGTAAGTCGGATGAGACCGGCCCGGAGGTACGCCAGGGGCGACCCCGAGATCGCCCCGCGACGGAGGGAAGAACGTGCAGATACGGATCGGTGTCCAGTCGGTGCCCAAGGAGCTGGTCGTCGAGACCTCGCTGTCCGCCGACGAGGTGGAGCGCGCGGTGCAGGACGCGGTGGCCGAAGAGGACGGAGTGTTCACGCTCCGTGGCCGGGACGGTGCCCGCCTCGTCGTGCCGGCGGCCAAGCTCGCCTACGTGGAGATCGCCGAGTCGGAGCAGAGGAGCGTCGGCTTCGGTTCCTACTGATCGCTCCGAAGATTCGTTCCGACTTTTTCAAGAGATTGGAATGAGTCCCTCGGAGAGGGGCATACAGACCGCGCGAATCCGAAGCGCCGGACTCGGTCCGGCAGGAGGTGGTCTGAGAAATGCTGATGACAATAGTCTGGTTCATCATTATCGGCGCCATCATCGGGGCTCTCGCGCGTCTTGTCGTGCCCGGCCCGAACCCGATGGGCATCGCCCTGACGATCCTGATCGGGATCGTCGGCGCGGTGATCGGCGGCGTCATCGCCAACGCACTTGGTGCGGGCAGCATCATCGCCTTCATCATCTCGGTCCTGGTGGCCGCCGCGGGCGTCGCGCTGATCAGTGGTCGCGGCCGGTGGGGCTCGCGCCGCGGCGTGTACTGATCGAGCCGGTTCCGGCCCATCCACACGGAACCTGACCTGACCCCCAGCGAGGCCCCCGCCCACCGGCGGGGGCCTCGCCACGTCCGCGGCCCGTGGACGCGCCCGTACATCCCGCCCGAGAACCGGACACGGAACGAATCCGGCCGCGCGTCAGGAGTGCGTGGGCGTGGGGGCGACCGTCTTCGTCGCCGTCCCGGGTCGGGACGCCTTGGCCGTCGCCACGATCTCCGGGCGGACGTACGCGCCCAACTTCTCGTACGGCACATCGAACGCGCGGCCGAGATCGGCGTGCGGGCAGCCCAGGTCGATCCAGCCGCGGATCGTGAACGTGAAGCCGGTGATGGTGGGGGCGATTTCGAGCCCTCGGCCGAGGTCCCGTCCGGTCAGCGGCCGGCCGGGAGCGCAGACGCCGCCGTTCCCCTGCGGATCGACGATCCGCGCCAGAGCGCGCGCGCCGGCCGCGGTGCGCGCGGCCGGAAGCAGCAGGTCCGCGACGCCCAGCGCCCTGCCCGTCGCCAGGTCCAGCACGACGGTGTCCTGGGAACTGGCGGGGATCTGCCGGTTCGAGTCGCTGCTGTCGGCGAACGTGTAGGTGATCGACAGGAGCTTGGGACCGCTCAGCCCCACCGCCGCGGCCGACTCCAGCGTGCCGTCGGGCAGGCTCATCGACTGGCCCGCCGACATGACGAACGCGGTCTTCAACTGGGCGAGGGTCCGGTCGACCGGGGCCCGGAGCGCCTTGTTGACCTTCGCCTGTACGGCGGCGTCCTTCAGGCCGCTCACCTGGACGTACCGCGTGATCATGGTGCGCCCCTTGCGGAGCGTCGTGCTGGTGGACGCCACGTTCACGCGGAGCGGTTGTACGGCGGCCGTCGGCCGCGTCGGTCCGGCCGAGGGGTGGTGGTCCCCTCCCCGGGAGGCGACGACGGCGGCGGTCCCGGCCGCTCCGACGACGATGACCCCCGCGATGGCGACGGACGCCTTCGCTCCGACGCTGGACAGCAGGGACTTTCCCGCACCCTGCGCGGCGGTTCCTGCGTGCCCGGCGCCGGTCGCCCCGTGCGCGACGCCCCCGGCGTGCCCGGCGCCGCCCGCCGCCTGCGCCCCGCCGCTCCCGGCGCCGGAGGCTCCGCCGCCGATCGTGGTACCCGTACCGCCCGCGCCGACGCCGCCGCCCGCCACGGCTCCGCCGGCGGCGCCACCGCCCACCGCGCCGCCGACCGGGGCGCCCGAGCCGCTCGCGAGGAGTGCGGCGAGGGGGAACAGGGCCGCCAGCCCGGCGGCCGCCTCGGCCAGCCGTCGCCACCCGTCGGGCTCCCAGTCCGACCCGTACTCGGCCGTGGCCACGCGCTCCAGCTCTGCCACGAACGCCGCCGCGGCGACCGGCCGTTCCGCGGGATGCTTGGCCATGCCCCGGACGACCAGGCCCCGGAGCGCCTCCGGGAGCTCGCGCAGGGGGACCTGCGCGTTGGTGTGCTGGGCCCGGTACTCCTGCTCGGTCTCGCCCCGGAACGGGGTGTGGCCGGTGACGCACTCGAAGAACACGCAGGTCGCCGCGTACACGTCGGTGGCCGGGGCGGCGGGCGCGCCCTGCCACTGCTCCGGCGCCATGTAGGGCGGCGTGCCCAGGGCCAGGCCGCTCTGCCCGGAACGCAGCGCGATGCCGAAGTCGATGAGCGTGCTCTGGCCGTCGGCGCGCACCAGGACGTTCGGGGGCTTGTAGTCGCGGTGCACGACGCCGCGCTCATGCGCGGCGCCCAGGCCGAGGAGCGACCCCTTGAGCACCGCCAGGGCCGCCTGCGGCTCGAGCGGGGCGTCCTGGTCCAGGAGCGCGCGCAGCGAGATCCCGTCGACCGCCTCCATCACGATCGCCGCGCCGTGCTCGGTCTCGACGAAGTCGTACAGGCGCGCGATGTGCGGGCTGTCGAGCTGCCGGAGTATCCGCGCCTCGGCCCGGAAGCCGCCCACAAACCGGGGATCGGCGAGGAGATTCGCGGTCAGGTACTTGACCGCGACCTGTGTGCCGGACGCGTCGTGCCGGGCGAGCACCACCCGCCCGAAGCCGCCCCTGCCCAGCTCTCGCACTTCCGAGTAGCCGGGAAGCGCCCAATCGCCCAAATTCGTCCTCCTCTACCAAGAGGGGGAAGGTACTGGATACGCATGGTCACGGGAAGCAACGCCACGCACCATCCGAGACGAAGATCAATCGCGCAGGTCGACGGCCCGCATCCGGGCCTGGTGCCGGTCGACGATCCGGCCGAACATCGTCGCGACGTCCTCGTCGCCGAACAGCGCTCCCACCTCGGAACCCCGCTCCGCGAGCGCGTGGGCCTGGCTGAGCGCCTCGCCCACCAGGCGCCGGGTCCACAGCCCCAGGCGGGACGCCAGCCGGGCGTCGTTCTCCGCCGCCGCGCGCAGCCGCTCGGTCAAGATCTCCGCGTGACCGGAATCGGCCAGCGACTCGTACACCACCGAACGCGTTTGCGGATCGGTTTTCGCCACCGCCTCGCGGTAGAGGTCGGCGAGGATGGAGTCGGCGACGTACACCTTGGCCAGCGCCTCCATCGCGTCGGCGGGCCGGGTGCGCCCGTGGAACGCGCTGATCGCGTCCTGGTAGGGCCGCATCGCCTCGTACGGGTCCGCACCGGCCTCGATCAGCCGGTCACGCAGCCGCTCGAACTGAGCGAACGCCCCGGTCGCCAGGCCGGCGAGCACGACCTTGTCCTCATAGGACGCCGTCCGGCCCGCGTCCGCCGCCCGCTCCTCGAACGCGGTCAACCGCACGCACGCCAGCAGTCCGTAGAGGGCACGCGGCCGGGCGGGAGAGGGGGGTGCGGCCGGAGACATGAAATGAAATCGTACGCTGAGGCGTTGGCAACAACAGCGGGGGCTTTTGAAATCCGCCTCCGCCAGCTACACTGCGTGTCGAACTGTGACCGATCGCGGCAGAGCGCGACCCCATACCCGGTCACACCCTAGGAAGAATTTGTCGGCTGGTCCCTCCCGCGCGAAGGCGCGACCGAATGCGACGACCGGCAGGCGCCGAGAGCCCTGCCGGAGACGGCGCACGAGGCGCATCCGCGAGACGGCTCGCCGCGCCACCGGACACGGTGCGCACGCGGCGTTGAGCGGACCCCGCACACTGGAGGCTGAAGGCCCTGACGACGTTCCATGAACTCGGAGTTGTCCCCGAAATAGCAGACGCCCTCGAGACAGAGGGCATCGTCGAACCGTTCCCGATCCAGCTGCTCGCGATCCCCATCGGTCTCGGCGGGCACGACATCATCGGCCAGGCGCGCACGGGCACCGGCAAGACCCTGGCCTTCGGCATCCCGCTGCTGCAGCGCATCGAGCACGGCGGGAAGAAGCCACAGGCCCTGGTCATCGTGCCGACGCGTGAGCTGGCCGTCCAGGTCACCGACGACCTGACCACCGCCGGCGGCAAGCTCGGCAGCCGCGTCCTGTCGGTGTACGGCGGCCGCGCGTACGAACCGCAGATCGACGCCCTCAAGAACGGCGTCGAGGTGGTCGTCGGCACGCCCGGTCGGCTGCTCGACCTGGTCAAGCAGAAGTACCTCGACCTTTCCCAGGTGTCGGTGCTCGTCCTGGACGAGGCCGACCGCATGCTCGACCTCGGCTTCCTGCCCGACATCGAGCGTCTCGTCGCCAAGGTGCCCGAGCGGCGCCAGACGATGCTGTTCTCGGCCACCATGCCCGGCGAGATCGTCGCGCTGTCGCGCAAGTACCTCACCCGGCCGACCAACGTACGGGCCGAGTCGCACGAGGAGTCGGAGACCACTCCGCAGGTCGCGCAGCACGTGTTCCAGGCGCACCAGATGGACAAGCCCGAACTGCTCGCCCGCGTCCTGCAGGCGCGCGGCCGCGGCCTGACCATGGTGTTCTGCCAGACCAAGCGCGCCTGTGACCGGGTCGCCGAGGACCTCACCCGGCGCGGCTTCGCCGCCGCCGCCGTGCACGGCGACCTCGGCCAGGGCCAGCGCGAGCGGGCCCTGCGCGCCTTCCGCGCCGGCAAGATCGACGTGCTCGTCGCCACGGACGTGGCGGCGCGCGGCCTCGACGTCGACGACGTCACCCACGTCGTCAACTACGAGTGCCCGGACGCCGCCGAGACCTACGTGCACCGCATCGGCCGTACCGGCCGCGCGGGCAAGGAGGGCATCGCGGTCACGCTCGTCGACTGGTCCGACCTGCAGCGCTGGAAGCTGATCAACAGCGCGCTCGGCCTGGACTTCGCCGAGCCGGCCGAGACCTACTCCACCTCCGCGCACCTGCACGAGCTGCTGGACATCCCGTCCGGCATCACCGGCATCCTGCCGAAGGCACAGCGGGACCGGGCCGGGCTGGAGGCCGAAGAGGTCGAGGACATCGGCGAGACCGGCCGTACCCGGTCGCACGGGCGGCACGAGGAGGCACCCCGCCCGGCACGGCAGCGCAACAGCCGCTCGCGGCAGCGCACGCGCAGCGGCCGCCCGGTGGGGCATGACGGCGACGCGGCGGTCGCGGCGGAGGAGACGGCCCGGCGGCACACGCGTCGGCCGGTCGAGGCCGCGGCGCACCCGGCGGAGCCAGTTCCGGACACGGTGACGGCCCCCGCGGCGACCGTGGAGGCGCAGGAGACGGCCCCCACGGAGGCCCCTGCCGAGGCCCCCGCGACCGTACGCCGTACGCGCCGGCGAGCCACGGAGGCGCAGGACACGACGCCGGTGACCGACACGAGCGCCGACGTGGCCGAGGTCGCGGAGGCGGACGAGGTCGCGGCCCCGTTCGTCGCGGACGACGCGGTTCCCGCGGTGCCGGTGGCACGGCCCGAGCCGGTCACGGCTCCCGTGGTGATCAGCCCGGCGGGCATCCCGATGGTGCAGTTCCTGCCGCCGCCCATCGACGTGACGGACGAGATGCCGGAGTACGTCGAGCCGGTACGCCCGGCGGCCAGGAAGAAGCGCCGCACGCGGGCCGGTGGGGCGCGCGAATCCGTCTGACCGACGGCCGAAGGAGGGGCGTGATCACGATCACGCCCCTTATTCATGCCCTGGCGAGGACGCGTCAGGCAGGAACCGGGGGCGGCGAGCCCTCAACTCCCGCTCTTGATCCGCGATATGGAGTAGTCGTCGAAGTCGACGACCGTCCGGCCGCCGTGCGCTCCGCTGCCGCGCATCACCACGAGGCCGGTCTGCCCGTCCGCCAGAGTGTCGTCGCCATCCGTCGCGTCGATGGTGAGCCTGTTGTTCACCCAGAGCCGGAGACGGACCTTGGCTCCCTCGGGTTCACAGTGGATCGTGAAGTTGTTCCAGCCGCTTCCCTGCGCGCCGGTCGGCTCATAGCCCGGCGCGTTCGGTACCTGCGCGAGCGTCCGCGAGCCGGCTGCGGTGATCTTGCGGATGTAGGCGCCCTGCCCGTCGTGCCTGACCAGGAACACGTAGCCGTCGAGGATTCGGTCGTCCGCTCCACGGCACCACAGACCCGTCATGCCGTCGCGGGGCCCGGAGACCACGGCCGCGTTGACGCTCGTCTCCATGCCGGCGGGAAGGTCACGCCCGAAATAAGGCGCGCGTTTGGAATCGTTGGCGGTGGCGGCCCGGCCTTCGGCCGTCATGCGGTAGCGGCCATCCACGTATGAGGTGTACTTGTCGCGGGCCCAGGTCGGCGTGTCGGGCGAGAAGCCGCTGGAGTAGATCAGGACGGTTCTCGTCGTCTGCCCGCCGTGCGGCATCAGCGCGACGGCCGCCCCGATCCCGCCGCCGACCGCCGCGGTGGCGGCCGCAGCGGTCCAGGCGATGAGCCGGGTCCTCGAACGGTGCCGGGCCCCGGCCCTTCCCGCCGCCGGATCCGCGTCGCCGGTCTCCGTCGTCGCGACGAGGGTGGCACCGGACCCGGATGCGGAGCTGGACGACGCGTCTTCGGCGTCCCGCTCCCACCCGCGCGCGGCCACGGCCGCCGAGCCGTCCACCAGGACGACGGATGAGGGCTCGGGGAGGCTCCCGGCCGACCGGCCCTCGGTCCCCGGGCCTGCCGCCGGTCGCCGACCGCCCGGCGGCCCGGCCTGGTCACCCCGTGCCACGTCGCCCGGCGGCCCCGCCTGGTCGCCCCGTGCCCCATCGTCCGGCGGCCCCGCCTGGCCGCCCGGCGACGCCGCCGTGTCGGCCCGCGCGTGCCCTGTCAGGCCGGCCAGCAGTTCCTGAGCGGACGGTCGCCGCGCCGGGTCCTTGTCGAGCGCTCGCTCCACCAGCGGCCGTACGGACTCGTCCAGACCGTCGAGTACCGGTGCCTCGTGCATGATCCGGTACAGCACGGCCGGCAGACCCTCGCCGGGGAACGGCGTGCCGCCCGTACCGGCGAAGGCGACGACGGCGCCCCAGGCGAAGACGTCGGACGCCGTCGTGGCGCGCCGCCCTTGGAGGACCTCCGGGGCCATGTAGGCGGGAGTACCGACGATCTGGCCGGGTCGGGTCGCCTCGGTCACGCTGTCGAGGGCCCGCGCGATGCCGAAGTCGATCACCCGGGGGCCCGTCGAGGACAGCAGCACGTTCGCGGGCTTCAGGTCGCGATGCACGATGCCCGCACCGTGGATCGCGCCCAGGGCCGTCGCCACTCCCACCGCGAGGTGGTCGAGACTCGAACCCCGCATCGGGCCCGACGCCCGTACGAACTCCTTCAGGTCCGGTCCGGCCACATACTCGGTGACGATGTACAGCGGCTCCTCGTCGACCCGGGCGTCGAGCACCGGAGCGGTGCAGAACCGGCGGACCCGACGGGCGGCCGCCACCTCGCGGCGGAACCGGTCACGGAAGGCGGTGTCCTGCGCGAAGTCCGCGTTGATCACTTTGACGGCCACGCGATCGCCCGAGGCGGACTCGGCGAGGTAGACCGTGCCCATCCCGCCACGGCCGACCACCCCGAGCACGCGGTACGGGCCCAGCTCCGCCGGGTCCGTGGCGCGCAGCGGGCGGATCCGGTCGTCGGCCGACATCCTTTCGGTCCCCCGTATCACCGCACAACAGAACGATCACGCAGACTAACGGAGATGGAGGTCCGCGGTCGGAGGAACCGGACCGAGGCCCTAACCGGCGGTGGACAGGCCCGCCTGGCGCAGCCGCAGGGCGTGGCGCGGCCGGTCGGTGATCAGGACGGTCACCCGCTCGTCACCGAGGAACCGCCGCATCCTCGGCTCGTCGTTGACCGTCCAGACCATGGCCGGAATGCCCAGCCGGCCGCACATGTGCAGCACGGTGGCGCGCGCCAGCCTGCGGTGGACGGCGAGCCAGTCGGCGCCGCACTCGCGCATGCGGCGCAGCGGGTACAGCTCCTGGATCCGGGTCGGCGCCTTCATCAGCCACGAGACCTCGCGGAGGCTGCGCCCGAGCGACAGAGCCGCGGTCACCTGTGGGAACTCGCGTTTGATCCGAGCGATCGAGGAGTCCTCCAGTGTGGTCGCGACGAAGCCGTCCGGGCCGAGCGTGTCGAGGGCGAGGGTGATGATTTCGCTCTCGTCGCCGACCTCCTTGAGGTCGAGATGGCCCTTCATGCGGCCCGCGATCAAAGTCATGACGTCGCGGACGCGTGGCACCCGGAAACCCGCGACGGCGCACAGCTCGTCGTAGGTCAGCGCCGCCACGGGACGGTTCGCGACACGTTGATCGTGGAAGACGACGAACTCTCCGTCGCGCGTGCGGCGGATGTCGAACTCGACGTACTCCGCGCCCGTCGTCAGAGCGCTCTCGTACGCCTCCCAGGTGGCGGCCCGGGCGACCTCGGATCCGCCCTTGTGGGCGGAGACGGCAGCCGTCATGTCTCGAGGGTACCTTCGCGTTCCCCAGCGGATGACCAGCCAAATCGCTACGATGGTGTCGATATTGGCATGTGCAAGTAAGCTCCTGCCAGTGAGTACGCCCCGGTTCCTCAGTCTGCCTCCCGGCGTCCGCCGCACGGAGATCAACACCTCGCGCGGCACGTTCGCCGTGCTCGAGGCGCTTCCGGGCTCCGGTGTCTGCGAGCGCGGACCGGCACTGCTGGTGCCCGGCTTCACCGGGAGCAAAGAGGACTTCATCGCGGTGCTGCAGACGCTCGCGGGCGGCGGGCGCCGCGTCGTCGCGCTCGACATGCGCGGCCAGCACGAGACTCCCGGTCCGGACGACCCGGCGGCCTACAGCTGCGCCGCGCTCGGCGCGGACATCGCCGCCGTCCTGGAGTACTTCGACGACCAGGTGCACCTGGTCGGGCATTCCTTCGGCGGGCTCGTGACACGCGAGGCGGTGATGTGCGATCCCGAGCTGCTGGCGTCGTACACACTGATGAGCTCGGGTCCGGCCGCGATCGGCGGGTCGCGCGAGGTCGAGGGCCAGGTCCTGCTCGCGGCACTGCCCAAGGTCGGTCTGGAGCACCTGTGGACGACCCGGATCGAGCCCGGGGTGGTCACCAAGGGGGTGCCTCCGGAGATCGTGGCGTTCCTGCGCCGACGGATGTTCTCCAACTCCCCCACCGGACTGATGGCCATGGCCCGGGAGGTCCTGTCCTCCCCGGACCGGGTCGACGACCTCGCCAAGGTCACCGAGGACGCCGGCCTGCCCGTGCTCGTGCTGTACGGCGAGAACGACGACGGGTGGGAGCCCCGCGAGCAGGCCGCCATGGCCGAGCGCCTGGGCGCCCGCAAGGTCGTCATCCCCGGCGCGGCCCACTCCCCCGCCGTGGAGGCTCCGGAGACCACGGCGAGCGCGCTGACCTCCTTCTGGAACGACGCCGAGCGCGCCTGACCACCGCGGTTCGAGGGCGGCCGGCTCCGATCGGCCGGGGTTGAGACAAGAAACACCTGGCGTCTCATGTAACCAAGGACTTACGATGGCGCCATGGAAGCGACCGTTCAGCCTCCGCAGAGTGTGACCTGGCAGGTGCACATCGACCGGTCGATGTGGATCGGCGGGGTGCGCAGTCTCATGTTGCAGGCCCTGCATCCGCTCGCCATGCGCGGAGTCTGGCAGAACTCCAACTTCCAGGAGGACCCCATCGGCCGGCTGCAGCGCACGGCCGACTTCGTCGGCGTGGTGACGTGGGGCACGCCCGAAGAGGCCGATCGCCTCGGCCGCAAGGTCAGGGACATCCATCGCGCGTTGCGGATCAAGGACCCGGACACGGGACGCCTGCACCGCGTCGACGACCCCGAACTGCTCCTGTGGGTGCACTGCGCGGAGGTCTTCTCCTACCTCGAGGCCGCGCGCCGCTCCGGGCTGCGGCTCACCGACCGGCAGGCCGACCGCTACCTCGCCGAGCAGCGCCGCAGCGCCACCTACGTCGGCCTGCACGAGGAGGACGTCCCGGGCAGCGTCGCGGAGATGACGGCATTCTTCGCGGAGATGCGCCCGCGGCTGAAGGTCACGCCGGAGTCCCGCTCGACCGTACGGTTCCTGCTGTGGCCGAGGCTGCCGGAGGAGATGCGGTGGCTGTCGGCGGGCAAGCCGATGTACGTCCCGTTCGGCGCGCTGTGCTACTACTCGCTGCCCGGCTGGGCCCGGCGGATGTACGGCATCCTGCCCGAGATACCGGGGCCGGTCGTCACGGCGGCGCTCCGGTCCTTCCGCCTTGCGGCGAACGCCCTCCCGGAGAAGGTCCACGACCTGACGTTCCAGCAGACGACCAAGGACATGCTCGAGGGCGCCCGGCAGCGGCTCGCCGCCGAGGGCTACGACCTCGGCAAGGGCCTGCAGGGCCTGCGCGACCCCCGCCGCTGGCCCAAGGCCGCCGCCTGACTCAGGCCGCCGGCCGGGCGGTCACTGTCCGACTCGGGCGTCGATCCGCTCGCGCAGGAGGGTCGGCGTGGCCATTGTGGCGCCCCGCCGTGGGTCACTCCGCGAGGGCGGACCAGGGGTCGCGGGCGGGGGCGGCGGCGCGGCCCTCCGGGCAGTGGCGCACGTAGTCGCACCAGGCGCAGAGCGCGCCGGGGCTAGGCGGGAACCGCTCGTCGAAGGACGCGTGGCGGCGTTCCGGCGGCAGGACCTGGGCGTCCACCGGCCGGGCGTGGGCGCGGTACCACTCGTCCGCCTCGCCGCACTCCTCGGCGATCTGCTCCGCGCGGCGGACGTGCCGGTCCAGGGAGTCGTCGGTGTGCTCCCAGACCGCGACCTCGCCGGTCGGCAGGTGGTGGAGTTCGACGAGGCGGCACCGGGTCCGCATCATCCGGTTGGCCGAGGCGGCGTACAGCGCGAGGGCCAGGGACGCGCGGGCGTCGTCGGAGGTGAGCGGCCGGCGGCCGGTCTTGTAGTCGACGACCACGAGCTCGTCGCCGCGCCGGTCCAGCCGGTCGACCCGCCCCTGGACGGTGATCAGGTGGGTCTTCATCGAGACCGTGCGCTCGACGCCGACCGGCTCGTCCGCCGGGTCGAGCCCGGCGGTGTAGCGCAGCACCATCTCCCGGGCCCGGTGCCGCCACTCGGTGGACTGCGCGTCGTCCCGGAAGCCGTCGGTCAGCCAGCCCCGGTCGAGCAGCCGACCGGCGGCCTCGGTCGTGCGCTCCTCGATGGGCAGCCGCCACCAGCCGGCCAGGGCGTTGTGGACGCTGGCCCCGACGCTGTTGTGCGCCCACGGCGGACCCTTCTCCGGCTTCGGCCGGTCGAGGTAGGTCATCCGATAGCGGCGCGGACAGTCCAGCCAGGTGTTCAGCCGGGAGGGCGTGCAGGGGTAGAGCCGCCTCGGCATCCCCTCGAATCCGAGCTGCTCGGCCGCCATCGCGTCAGTCCTCGGAGCTCGGCTCCTGCGCGAGCGCGAACCAGCTCTCCCACTGGGCGTCCTCGTCGCCGACGGTGGTCTCCTCGCCCTGGCCGGGCAGCACCCGCGTGTCCTTGGGCAGCGGCCCGAGCAGCGACCCGATGGAGTTCAGCTGGTCCTGAAGGTCGTGGTACTCCTCCCCGACCAGGCCCGGCCGTCCCTTGTGCAGGGTGTCCCCGGAGAACAGCACGCCGAGCTGATCGCTGTAGAGGCAGATGCTGCCGGGCGTGTGCCCGGGCGTGTGCATGACCTCGAGCTGCGCGCCACCGATCTCGAAGATGCCGCCATCCTCGATGTCGATGTCCGGGGTGAGGTCCTTCATGAACTCCGAGTCCTCGTCCTTCTTGGCGAGGGCGCGGAAGTACTGACGCCACAGGAGGCGGTCCCGGGAGTGCAGCCCGATCGGCGCCGGGTCCTCCTCGTCGGCCTCGGCGATCTCGAGAACCGCGCCGAGGTGATGATCGCGACCGTCGGTGCAGATGACGGCCATCACCTCGCGCTCGCCGATCTCCTTGAGGATCGCCTCGGCGTCGTTGGCGGGGTCGATGACGATCACCGCGTCGTCGTCCCCGACGATGTAGGTGTTGCTCTCGATGTCGTACTCGGTGTCGTCGACCGTGACCTTGCCCGACGTCACCACTTTGTCGATACGCGCGTCCACACCGGAACCTTACCGACTTCCCGCGCCGGACGCGCAGCACGCGGACCGATCCGGCCACCGAGGCCGCCGCCGGACCATGGCGGATGTGGTCGACACCGACGAAACACGCGTGAAACAGGGCCGCTTTACCCTCCACATCGGACATCCGACGTGGAGGGTTTCATTCGTGTACGAATCAGCCGAGGGTCGCCGATGGGCGAGGTGATCTGGCTCGGTGTGCTGCTGGGCGTCGGCGCGGCCCTGTCCGTGGGGCCCATCTTCGTCACCATCCTGAACGAGGCCGCCACCCGCGGCTTCGGCGCCGCGTTCCGCGTCATCCTCGGCTCCGCCACCGCCGACGTCGCCCTCCTGCTGCCCGCGCTGGCCTTCGCCTGGGTCATCGCGGCCGTCACCCAGGCCGCGTTCTGGGTGGGCCTGATCGGCGCGGCGTTCTTCCTCTGGCTGGCCGTCGGCGCCGTACGGGACGCCGTACGCCTCTGGCGCGCGGAGTCGGTCCCGAACGCGGAGGGATGGGCGTTCTGGAAGGGCGTCGTCGGGAACCTCGCCAACCCGCTGACGTGGACGTTCTGGCTGGCCACCGGTACGCCCGCGATGCTCCGCGCCAAGCACCTCGCCGGCCCGGCCGGCCTGGCGGCGTTCACCGTGACGTGGTTCGTGGTCGCCTCCGGCCTAGAGGCCGCCATCGCCCTGGCCGTGGCCAGCTCGGGCCGCCACATCGGCCCCCGCGGCCAGAGCACCTTCACCGCCTTGTCCGGCGTCGTCTTCGCGACCTTGGCGGGCGTGATGCTGACCCGCTCCACAGGCTGATCCCTGGCATCCACTGCCGCTAGGGCGCAGCATCCGCCAGGGATCAAAGCTCGGAGTCCGGGCTACTCGTCCTCCACCGCCTCAGCCACCTCGGCGACCTCGACGCAAGCGCCCTGCTGGCTGCTCCTGTTGCTCTTTCTCCAAGCGATGGCGGATAGATCCCGGGGCATGGCACGTCCTTATCGGTCATGTGGGTACTACTCGGCGATCAGCGCCAAACTATCGCTGTGGCTGCGAGCAGCCCCGACGAGACCGGTGAACGCGACGTGGAAGCGTTCGACTTCTTCTGGATCCTCCATGAACATCTCGCCGGCCACCAGGTCGACATAGACAGCGTCCGGATCCCTCGCATCGGGGAACTGCAGGATGTGGAAGGAACTCGTCATGCCGGCATGCGCCCCTGCCTCGAACGGGATGACATGCAGTGTGACCCGAGGAAGCCGAGCAATTTCCTGTAGGTAGTCGAACTGGGCGCGCATGGTTTCTCGGCTGCCTACCTGGCGGTGCAGCACGGCCTCGTCCATTACGGCGATCACGCGCAGGGCCGGGCTGTCGCGCAGAGCCCGCTGACGCCGCATCCGAATCTCAACGCGCGCCTCAACCTCCTCGTCGGAGATCTCCGCCGGACCGCCACGGATCACAGCGCGGGCGTAGGCTTCGGTCTGCAGCAGGCCGGGCACCATCAGTGGCTCGAATGACAGCACGCTGGACGCCTCTGCCTCCAAGCCGATGTACGTGGTCAACTCTTCCGAGAGCATTGCATGGTAGGGCTCCCACCAGCCCTTCTTGCGGCCGTCGCGGGCGAGCTGCATGAGGTGATCTCGCAGGCGGTCGTCGGTCCCGTAGACCTTGCACAGCAACGCGATGTCGTTCACGTCGTAGCGCTTGCCCTCGTTGCGCTCCATGCGGGTGAGCTTGCTGGGCGCCCACTCGAGTTGGGCGGCGACCTCGGCGCTCTTCATCTTCGCCTCTTCGCGCAGTCTGCGTAGCTCCTGGGCGAGGCGGCGTCGTCGCAGGGTCGGGCTCTGCCGTTCGGGCATCGAGGTCTCCACGGCATCGAAGTGGCTGGCTGAAGCGATGGTAGAGCACTCCGTAGTCGAAGTTCAGGAAAACCGACATTCGTCACTATAGCCGCGCGACTAAACTTAGGTCTTGCGAGTTAGGTCTTTCCCAAGCATCATGAGGTGCCATACCCGACAACCTCGGTTCGGCCTGTGGCCGAGCTCCTACCTGGGGAGTTGATCCCCTGTGACACCTGACCCTGCCGCCCTCACGAGCCGGGCGCCTTTCAGCGGCGACCTCGGCCGGCCCGACTGGCTGGCACTGCATGTCCACGACGCCTCCGCCCCGATCGCCCGCCGGTTCGCCGAGGCGACCGTCGCTCCGTACGGCGCCGACCGCGACAACGTCGGGCTCATCACCAGCGAACTCGTCACCAACGCCCTACGCGCCGCTCGCCGTCTGGTCGAGGAGGGTCTGGCGCCCGCCTGGAATTACCCGGCCCGACCACTGCGGATCGGCGTGCTCGCCACCGAGCGATGGGTGCGGCTATCGATCACCGATCCGGACCCGCGTCCGATCGACCCGCTCGCGCCGTCGGAGAACGGCTGGGGACTCGGCATCGTCGACACGCTGTCCGTCAAGCGATGGACGACGTACGAGGCCGAGAGCAAAACCGTCCACGTCATCGTCGCGGCGCCGGGGGTGGCATTAAGCGCGACCGAGGTCGACACGTTGCAGGCCGCCACGATGAACCACTCGCTGCGGCGGTGACCTCGCCGCCGTCGTGGTCACGTTGCCGCCGACGTTGACGGCTCGATGACCGATATGCCGGGCCTGGTACGTCAACGCCGACGGCAATGTGCTGATCAATTCCACCGGAAGGCTCCGAGCACTTCACCGGCTGATCCCTGGTATCCACTGCGTTCTATGCGCAGCACACGCCAGTGATCAAAGACCCCGCCAGCTCGGCGACCTCGGCGGGAGCGTCTCAGCGGTCGCGGGTCGTCACGATAGTCGATTCGTAATCACTCGCATCCACCGCCGACGAAGCGCAGCCAAGGCCTCCGATTCGGAACCCGTGCCGTGCGCCCCCGGCCGCGTTCCGGCCGCCCGTCAGCGCGCCGGGCCGCGGTCCGGTTTCGCGCCGGTGGCCTCGGACAGCAGCGCCTCATACGCCTCTGGTGTGGTCGTCTCGGCGCCGAGACGGTGGCCGGTGAGGGTGCCGTGGTCGTCGCTCGCGCCGGTCGTGAACAGGCGCAGGTCGGCCGCGAGTCCGCGCAGGTGGACGCGGTCGGCCTCGGTGTGGTCCGGGTGGTCGGCCTCGACGCCGGCGAGGCCGACGCGGGCCAGCCGCGCGATCTCTTCGTCGGTGAACACGTAGCCGCGCCGATCCGCCCGGGGGTGCGCCAGCACGGGGACGCCGCCGGCCGCGCGGACGAGCCCCACGGCCATGACGGCGTCCAGGGCGTACCGGTCGACGTACGCGCGGCCGCCCGTGCCGATCCACTCCCGCGTGAACGCCTCCTCCACGCCCGGCACCACTCCGGCCTCGACCAGGGCGCGGGCGATGTGGGGCCGCCCGGGGACGGAGTCCCCGGTGATCCGCTGGACCATCTCCCACGTGACCGGCGCGCCGAGCCGGCCGAGGCGCTCGACCATGCCGCGGGCCCGGTGGGCGCGGTCGTCGCGGATGCGCCGGCGTTCGGCGGCCAGCGCGGGCTCGTCCGGGTCGAACAGGTAGGCCAGCAGGTGGAGGCTGCGGCCGCCGAGCCGGCAGGACAGCTCCATGCCGCGGACGAGGGTCATGCCGGGCGGGAGCGCGCGTACGGCCTCGGGGTGACCGGCGACGGTGTCGTGGTCGGTCAGCGCGAGGACGTCGACGCCCGCGGCGTGGGCGCGGCGGACGACGTCGGCGGGCGGCTCGGTGCCGTCGGAGACGGAGCTGTGGGAGTGCAGATCGATGCGCACGGTCCGATCATGCACCCAGCCGGGGGGACGCCGCCCCGTACGGCAGATCGAGGTCGATCTCGCGCAGGTCGCTCAGGCGAAGATCCTCCAGCATCAGCGCGCCGGCCTCGGCAGGCCAGAGCACGGCCCACAGCCAGTTGCCGAGCGCCTCGCCGGCGAACGCCGCCGTGTCGGCGCCGGGCACGGCCCACAGCGGCAACGGGTGCCCGTCGATGTGCACCTTGGCGTCGGGCGCCGAGGTCCCGAAGCCGTGTCCGGGGTCGGGGCCGGGCAGCCCGGCGTACGACGCGCCGAGGCCGATGCCGGGCTCCTCGGCGACGAGGATGAGGTCGGCGGGGCCGCCGACCGGCGACGGGCCGGACAGCGCGACCGCTACGGCCCGGCCTCCGCTGCGTTCGTCTCCGACGTCGGCGAAACCGGTGACGAGCCAGCCGAGCGGTAGGGGCCAGGGGACCCAGACCGGGACCCGCGCCTCGGCGCGGATGACCTGGAGCCCCTCCGGGCAGGGTCGCCGGGGCGGGCGCAGCGGGCAGACCTCGCCGTGCACCGCACAGGTCCAGGCGCTCGACCAGGCGTTCGGCGGGGTCACCGGCCCGCGGCACCGCGGACAGGTCGGAGGACCTTTCATGATCATTCACGCTCCCGCCCCGAGGGGGTCAGTCACGGTTTCCGGATGACCCAAAAAGACTATTCGGGTGCTGTGAACTGCTTCGTTCGCCGCAGGCCGGCGGCGCGGCCCTTCGCGGCGATCACCAGGGCCATCTTCCGGGACGCCTCGTCGATCATCTCGTCGCCGAGCATCGCCGCGCCCCGGCCCTGGACCCGGGTCGCGTGGTCGTACGCGTCGAGGATCAGCTCGGCGTGGTCGTAGTCGTCCTGAGCCGGGGAGAACACCTCGTTGCAGGCGTCGACCTGGGCCGGATGCAGCACCCACTTGCCGTCGAAGCCGAGCGCGGCGCTGCGCCGCGCGGCCCGCGTGAACGCCTCGGCGTCGCGGACGTTGAAGTACGGCCCGTCGATGGCCTGCAGGTCCCGGGCGCGGGCGGCGATGAGGATGCGCATCAGGATGTGGTGGTAGGCGTCGCCCTCGGTGTAGCCGGGCGGCTGCTCGCCGACGACGAGCGTCTTCATGTTGATCGAGGCCATCAGGTCCCCCGGACCGAAGACGAGCGCCTCCAGGCGGGGCGACGCGGCGGCGATCTCGTCGATGCGGGTGAGCCCTCGCGCGTCCTCGATCTGCGCCTCGAGCCCGATCCGTCCCACGGGCAGGCCGGTGGCCCGCTCGATCTGGGTCAGCAGCACGTCCAGCCAGACGACGTCGCCGGGCGAGGTGACCTTCGGCAGCATCAGGCAGTCCAGGTCCGCCCCCGCGCCCTCCACCACCTCGATCACGTCGCGGTAGGCGAACCCGGTCGTCACGTCGTTGATCCGGACGACGCGGACCCGGTCGCCCCAGCCGCCGTCGCGCAGCGCGGCCACGGCGTTCGCCCGGGCGTCCGCCTTGGCCGACGGGGCGACGGCGTCCTCCAGGTCGAGGAAGAACTCATCGACCGGCAGTCCCCGCGCCTTCTCGATGAACCGCGGGTTGCTGGCGGGCACGGCGAGGGTGCTCCGGCGGGCGCGCATGGGCATGCAGCGGATGGTAGCCGTCGTGAGATGCTGCGGCGTATGAGCGATCCCACCACCGCGCTCGTCGAAGAGGCCACCCGGCGGTCGGGGCTGATCTGGCTCGCCCTGCCCGACCTCGCCCAGCCGCGCGCCGCCTGGCACCTCTGGCACGAGGGGGCCGCGTACGTCGTGACCGGCGGCATCGAGCAGCCGCTGCCGGGCCTGCCGGAGGCCGAGCGCGTCACCGTCACCGTCCGCAGCAAGGACAAGGGCAACCGCATCGTCTCGTGGGTGGCGGCGGTGAGCGAGGTGAAGCCGGGCTCGGAGGAGTGGGCGGCGGTGGTCCCGCTGCTGGCCAAGGAGCGCCTGAACGCCCCCGACGGCGAGGCGCAGACCGAGCGCTGGGCGCAGGAGGCGTACGTCATGCGGCTCACGCCGACCGGCGAGGTCACCGAGGCACCCGGGCAGATGCCCGCCGACTACGCCGCCGTACGCCCGGTGCCCAGCCCCGCGACCTCCGTCGGCAAGCCCCCGTTCATGGTCGGCGGCCGGCGTCGCCGCCCCGACCGCTGAGACCGGACGCCCCGGCCCTCGGTCGCGGCGTGTCCAGGGGGTCTCCGGCAGCCCGACGGACGCGCGTCATCTTCTGGCTCCCAGGGAATAGATCGCCCTTTACCTGGAGACAGGACGCGTATCGATAGCCTTCGACCTATGACCGGAACGCCGTCGCGCGTGTTCATCGCGCGCCTGGCGGGAATCGCGGTGTTCGACCCCGCCGGGGACCAGATCGGCCGAGCGCGCGACGTCGTCGTCGCGCTCCGCCCGACGCCACGGCCACCGCGCGTGCTCGGCCTCGTGGTGGAGGTTCCGCCGCACCGTCTCGTCTTCCTGCCGATCACCCGAGTGACCAACATCGACGCCGGCGCGGTGATCTTCGATGGCCGGATCAACATGCGCCGGTTCGAGAAACGCGAGTCCGAGACCCTGGCGATCGGCGAGCTGCTCGACCGGACCGTCGAGCTCGAGGAGACCGGTGAGAAGGCGATCGTCCTTGACCTGGGCATGGAACAGACCCGGACCCGGGACTGGCTGGTCATGAAGGTGGCCGTTCGCCGCGTCGATCCTCCGTCCGGCCGGGGCGCGCGGCTGGGCCTGCGCCGGCGGCGCGGCGAGACGTTCGTCACCGACTGGGACAAGGTCAGCGGCCTGACGATGGTCGATGAGAAGCAGGGGGCCGCGAACCTCATCGCCGCGTTCGAGCAGATGCGCGCCCCCGACCTGGCGAACCTCGTGCACGAGCTGTCGGCGAAGCGGCGCGTCGAGGTCGCCGCCGCGCTCGACGACCGGCGACTCGCCGACGTCCTGGAGGAGCTGCCCGAGGACGACCAGGTGGAGATCCTCGGCGAGCTGGGCGTCGACCGCGCCGCCGACGTGCTCGAGGAGATGGGCCCGGACGACGCCGCCGACCTGCTCGGCGAGCTGCCCGCGGAGCAGCGCGAGCAACTGCTCGCGCTGATGCAGCCGGAGGAGGCCGCGCCGGTACGCCGCCTGCTGACCTACGCCGACAACAGCGCGGGCGGCATGATGACCACCGACCCGGTGATCGTGTCCCCGGACGCGACCGTCGCGGAGGCCCTCGCCCTGATCCGCAACGCCGACCTGAACCCGGCGCTGGCCGCCCAGGTGTACGTCTGCCGTCCGCCGACGGCGACGCCGACCGGCCGCTACCTGGGCACCGTCCACTTCCAGCGGCTGCTCCGTGAGCCCCCGCCGACCCTGGTCAGCGCGATCTGCGACACCGAGCTGGACCCCCTGCGGCCGTCACGCTCGCTCGAGGCGGTCGCGAGCTACCTGGCGACGTACAACCTCGTGTCCGTGCCGATCGTCGACGAGGGCGGGCACCTGCTGGGCACGGTCACCGTCGATGACGTCCTCGACCACCTGCTGCCGGACGACTGGCGGGAGAGCGTCATGGACGCGCCGGTGGAGGAGGCCGACGAAGAGGAAGAGGCCCTGCGCGGCGCGGAAGTATCCGGTGACGGGAGTCGACCATGAGCACCGCCCTCGGCAGGAGCCGTGACGAGCGGCGGTTCGGGCGCCTCGACCAGCCGCGGGAGTACCGCCGCACGATCCGGCCGCAGCTGTACTACGACCCGGAGGCGTTCGGCCAGTTCTCCGAGCGGATCGCGCGGTTCCTCGGGACGGCGCGGTTCCTCGTCTACATGACGGCGTTCATCACGATCTGGCTGGGCTGGAACGTCTTCGCACCCACGTTCCTGCGCTGGGACCCGTACCCCTTCATCTTCCTGACCCTGATCCTGTCGCTGCAGGCGTCGTACGCCGCGCCGCTGATCCTGCTGGCCCAGAACCGGCAGGACGACCGCGACCGTGTCCAGTACGAGCAGGACCGCGCCCGCAACGAGCGGAGCGTCTCCGACACGGAGTACCTCACCCGGGAGATCGCCGCCCTGCGCATGGCGATGAACGAGGTCGCCACCCGCGAGTGGATCCGCGACGAGCTGGCGCACCTGCTCAAGGAACTGGACGGGCACCGCCACGCGCCCGAGTGGCGCGATCACCGATCGTCCGGTCCCGGCGAGCTGGGTTCGCCCGTCGACTGACCGGTAAATAACATGGGGGCATGGCCTCCCCCACGATCGAGCAGGTGACCGCGGCGCTCGCGACGGTGAACGACCCGGAGATCCGCCGTCCCATCACCGAGCTCGACATGATCAAGGGCGTCGACGTGGCCGCCGACGGCTCCGTGACGGTCGGCGTGTACCTCACGGTCGCCGGCTGCCCGCTCCGTGACACGATCACGCGCGACGTCACCGCCGCCGTCTCCAAGATTCCCGGCGTCACCGGCGTACGGGTCGACCTCGACGTGATGAGCGAGCAGCAACGCGCCGACCTTCAGACGAAGCTACGCGGCGGGCAGGCTCCGAAGGAGATCCCCTTCGCCAAGCCAAACTCCCTGACCCGCGTGTACGCCGTCGCGAGCGGCAAGGGCGGCGTCGGCAAGTCCTCCGTCACGGTGAACCTCGCGGCCGCCATGGCCGCGCAGGGCCGCAAGGTGGGCGTCGTCGACGCCGACATCTACGGTCACTCGGTCCCCCGCATGCTGGGCGTGACCGGGCGGCCGACCCAGGTCGAGCAGATGATCATGCCGCCGAACTCCCACGGCGTGAAGGTGATCTCGATCGGGATGTTCACCGAGGGCAACGCGCCGGTCGTCTGGCGCGGCCCGATGCTGCACCGCGCGCTGCAGCAGTTCCTCGCCGACGTCTACTGGGGCGACCTGGACGTCCTGCTGATGGACCTGCCGCCCGGCACCGGCGACATCGCCATCTCGGTGGCCCAGCTGCTGCCCTCGGCGGAGATCCTCGTCGTGACCACGCCGCAGCAGGCCGCCGCCGAGGTCGCCGAGCGGGCGGGCGCGATCTCCGCGCAGACGCACCAGACCGTCGCGGGCGTGATCGAGAACATGTCCTACCTGCCCTGCCCGCACTGCGGTGAGCCGGTGGACGTGTTCGGCTCCGGCGGCGGCCAGACGGTCGCGGACGCGCTGACCCGGACCCTCGGCACGTCCGTGCCGCTGCTCGGTCAGGTCCCGATCGACGTGCGCCTGCGCGAGGGCGGCGACGCCGGTCTGCCGATCGTGCTGGACGACCCGGACGCCCCGGCGGCCAAGGAGCTGCGGGCCATCGCCGACAAGCTCTCGGGCCGGGCGAAGAGCCTGCGCGGCCGGCAGCTTGGACTGAGCCCGAACCGCGCATGACCGATTCTTAGTCCGCGTCTTCGCGGCACCGGCCGTGCGGGCGTGATTTCGTGTGCCCATGGCACTACGTTCCGCCCGTACGGCCGTCCTGGCCTTAGCGATCGCGGCCGCCGGATGTTCGTCCGGCGGGCGCGGGCCGATCGCCGCACCGCCCACGATGGCACCGTCCGGCCCGGCGGCCGACGACCCGGCCGCTCCGACTCCGGCACCCAGCACGTCCGACGAGCTGCGGACCACGCGGCCGTCCGGCACCCCCTCGGCCCGCGCGTACGGCCGATGGGGGCGCCCCGTCCTGTACGACGACTTCGGCGGCGACCGGCTGGACCCGCGCAAGTGGCAGGTCTACGACGCGCCCAACGCCCTGTCCCATCCGGGCTCGCCCGCCGGGGTGCACGTGGCGAACGGGCGCCTGCGCCTCGTCGGCGGGCTCTACGACGGTAAGGACCAGTCCGCGGGCGTCGTCTCGCGCCTGGCCCAGACGTACGGCCGCTGGGAGGCGCGCATCCGGGCCGACCGCGGCAGCGGGTACTCCGCGACCGCCTTCCTGTGGCCGACCCGGCTCGGCGCGCCGGAGTTCGCGGAGATCGACTTCGCCGAGATCATCGACGGCACCCGGCGTACCGGCGGGCTGTTCATCCACCACGGCGCGGACGACCGGCAGCTCGCCAAGATCGCCCGGGTCGACTTCACACGGTGGCACACCGTGGCCGTGGACTGGCTGCCGCAGAAGCTGACGTTCTGGGTGGACGGCAAGGCCGTGTGGACCTACCAGGGGCCGTACGTCCCGAAACAGGCGGACATGCACCTCAACCTGCGCAACGAGACGGCGGACGGGTTCCACCGGATGGCGGACACGCCGCAGCGGGTGACCATGGAGGTCGACTGGATCCGGGTGTTCCGCGCGCCCGGGATCAACCGCTGACGGCAGGGCGTCAGGCCCGCCCTGGACTCAGGTGGCCTCCGGGTCGTACGGCGGGCGCTCGCCGTACGGCAGGAGCGGCTCGTCGCGCACCGGCTCCTGGACGTCGAGCTCGTCGAGGTCCTCCAGCAGGTGCTTGGTCACGAACCGGCGGGGGTTCAGATCGGCGATGTCGAAGTCGGCGAACTCCGGCCCCAGCCCGTCCTGGAGGTCCTGCTTCGCGCTGTTGGCCATCGTGCGCAACTGCCGCAGGGCACGCCCCGCCTGGGCCGCGACCTTGGGGAGCTGGTCCGGACCGAAGATGATGACGGCCAGCACCACGAGGACCGCGCCCTCACCGAACCCTATGCCGAACACCCGTCCTCCATGTGGTGGCCGCGGCTCCTGCGAGGAGCCGCTCATCCCAGCTTAACCGGGCCGGGATGCGCGGTCTCCCCCCAGTGGGCTCCCCTTAGTTGCCGGCCGCCAGGGTCAGCTGGACGGTCCTGCTCTGCCCGGCGCGGGTGTAGACGACCGGCACCGTGTCACCGGGCGACTTGCTGCGGATGGCGACGATCAGCTCGTCGGCGCCGCCGATCGTCTTGCCGGCGAAGGACGTGATGACGTCGCCGGCCTTCAGCCCGGCCTTCTCCGCCGGGCCGCCCGGCGTGATCGCGCCGCCCTTGCACTGCGTCGCCGAGCCGCTCGTCGCGATCCGCGCCCCGCTGCCCTGGTAGGACATGTCCATGCAGGCGCCGATGATCGGGTGGGTGACCTTACCGCCCTTGATCAACTGCTCGGCGACCCGCTTGACCTGGTTGCTCGGGATGGCGAAGCCCAGGCCGATGCTGCCGCTCTGCTGCTTGTCGCCGCCGAGGGACTGGCCGCCCAGCGTGGCGATCGCGGAGTTCACCCCGATGACCCGGCCCTGAGAGTCGACCAGCGGGCCGCCGGAGTTCCCGGGGTTGATGGCCGCGTCGGTCTGCACGGCGCTGATGTAGGCGGACTCGCCGCTCTCGCCGCTCGTGGTGACCGGCCGGTTCAGCGCGCTGACGATGCCGGTCGTGACCGTGCCGGCCAGGCCGAGCGGCGAGCCGATCGCGATGACCGGGTCACCGACGGCGATCCCGTCGGAGTCGCCGAGGAGGAGCGCCGGACGGCCGTCGAGCGAGCCGGGCTTGATCACGGCGATGTCGGAGTTGGGGTCGCGGCCGATGATGCTGGCCGAGGTGGTCTTGCCGTCGTTGAAGACGACCTGCATCGTGCCGCCCTGGGCGGCGGGGGCGACCACGTGGTTGTTGGTGACGATGTAGCCGCCGTTGACGATGAAGCCGGTGCCCGCGCCGCCCTCGGTGGCGTTCGCCACCTTGATCATCACGACGCTCGGCACGACGCGCTTGGCGATCCCGGCGACGGATCCCGGATCGCGGTTCTTGGCGCCGGTGGTCGACCCGCCGCCCAGGTCGACGGACCGCGGACCGCTGTTACGCGTGGCGATCACGCCGATGCCCGCGCCCAGGGCGCCGGCGATGAGCGCGACCGCCACCGCGACGACGACGAACACCCCCATGGGCCCGGACCGCTCGCTCGGCCGGACGGACGGCACGGGCGCCCAGTTCGGGCCGGTGCCGCCGGGTCCGCCCGGCGGCGTGCCCCAGGCGTACGGGACCGGGGACGGCTGCGGCTGGTTGTGCGGCGTGAAGATCGGTCGCGGCGGACCCTGCTCCCCCGGCCGGCCGCCCTGCCCGTACGCCGGAGCCCCCTGGCCGGTGTACGCCGGACGGCCCTCGTCGATGCCCGGCTGGCCGTTCTGACCCGCGTAGCCGGGACGGCTGTCGTCAACGCCTGGCTGACCGTTCTGACCCGCGTAGCCGGGACGGCCGTCGTCAAGGCCCGGCTGACCGCTCTGACCGGCGTAGCCCGGCCGGCCGTCGTCAAGACCCGGCTGACCGCTCTGACCGGCGTAGCCGGGACGGCCGTCGTCAAGACCCGGCTGACCGTTCTGACCCGCGTAGCCCGGGCCGCCCTGCTCGAGGCCCGGCCGGACCTCCTGGTCGGGCATGGTCGTCGGGCCGCCCTGACTCGGAACGCCGACCGATCCGTACGGCCGGCCCTCCGCCCCGTACGACGACGCCTCCGGGTCCGGCGGCGCCATGCCCTCGTACCTCGGCGGACCGGACACCAGAAGCTGGTCCGTCAGGCTCGGGGCGGCGTCCTCGTCCCCGGCGTTCGGCCCGTGCGCACGCCCGTCATCCGACGTGGCCCCCCCGGGCGCGCGGCTGTCATCCGTCATCAACAAGCTCCTTGCGTACCGCGCATGGACTTTGCTTCAGCGCTCCACACTGCCGGGCATGGCATGTGGCGAGCATAAGCGACCCCGACCACCAAACCATTCGGGTCACGGCTTTACCCCACCCGAGACCACATCCACCTGAACGCCCTACAAAACGCGATCTTCACCGATCAGTCAAACGGGTTGGCCCACGATGTCAGCCGGTCGAGGCCCCGGCCGATGCGGCCCCAGAACCCCGTGTCACCGTGCGGCAGCGCCGCCACGGCCTGGTCGACGACCGGCGGCGGCGCGTCGGCCACGATCGTGTAGACGTAGCCCCGGCTCGCCCACACGGCCCGCTGCTGGACGGTGTCGCGGAGGTAGACGGTCCGGCCGCCGCGGGTGGTCTTGTGCCAGTGCTGCACGCTGCTCGGATCGAGCACGCCGCGCTGCACGAACACCGAGACGACCGAGAGTCCGTCGGAGTAGCTGAGGTGCACGACGGGACCACCGGTGTCGTGCTGCCGCGCGTCGTACAGGCTGAGGTGCCCCGGCAGGGCGGACGCCACCGGCCAGCCGCGGTACCGCAGCGCGCCCAGGTCGGCGCCGACGAGCTGGTGCGTCCAGGGCGCCTCGATCGTCTGCGGTGTGGAGGCCGCCACGAACATCGTCTTCGGCACCGACGGCCGCATCTCGGTGAAGAACGTTAGGTTCACCGCGCGCCCCTGCTGGTCGAGCAGCTCACGGCGGAGCATGAGGCCGGTCGCGCGGTCGATGTGGAACCGGCCGGCGGCGGTGCCGTCGGCGCGGCGCGCCTCGATGATGGTGGTGGGCCGCCCGCAGACCTGCCCCTCACCGGCCTGGACGACGGCGTAGTTGCGGGCGAGCAGGTCGAGCATCTTCGACGTGTACCCGGTGAGACCGCCCTGGGCCTGCTGGGGGTCGTCCGCCTCGAACATCTGGCCGCCCTGCTCGGCGGTGGTGCTCTGCACCCGCATCCGGGTGCCCTGGCCGGGCACGTGGGCGACGTTGACCAGCGACGTGGTCGACATGCCGCTGCGGCTCCAGGACGTGATGTACTGCACGCCCTCGTACGAGGTGTCGCGCGCGGCCCCCTCGGCGCCGCGCAGAAGGCGCAGGGCCTCCGGGTCGGACCGCAGCCGGGCGCCGCTGGCGGTGTCACCGGTGGTCACGAACCACAGCAGCAACAGCGCGGTGGCGAGACCACCCGCCAGCCACGCGTTGTGCGAGGTCCGGCCGCTCACGGGTGATCGCCGGCCGTGACCTCGGGCCGCGGGTCGGTCAGCGGGACGTCTCCGGAGGTCAGGGCGTGCTCGACGGCGAACTGCTCGACGGACGGGGTGACGCGGGGCAGGGGACCCGGGTCGGCGCCCGCGGCGAACGCCGCCGAGCCGACGCCGAGGACCGCGAACGCCGCCGCGCCCGCGACGAGGTAGCGGCCGCGCGGCAGCCGGCGCCGCACGACGGCCGCGCGGCTGGGCCGGTTGTCCGACGGCCGGGTCCGGGCGGGACGCACGTCGCCGGGGCGCGCGACGGCCGGGGAGCGGGCCTGGCCGGGCAGCCGGGGAACGGGCGGCGGAAGAGGGTCCCCCGGCTCGCCCATGGCCTCCAGGCGGCGCAGGAGGGCCTCGGAGGGCATCGTGTCGCCCAGCGCCCGCAGCCGCTTCTTGAGGGAGCGCAGCGCCTCGGCCTCGGCGCGGCACTCCGCGCAGGCGGCGAGATGGCGATGCGCCTTCTCGCGCTCGTGGTGGCCGAGCTCACCGTCGATCAGCGCGGTGAGCCGCTCCCCGAGATGGTGCCCGCCGCTCATGCGCTCGCTCATGCGCCCTCCTTCGTCGGAGGAGGGACCAGAGGCGCTGCGCTTACGATTCGCTCGCTCCGCTCGGTATGCGCCCTCCTCCGTCGGGAAGGGACCAGAGGCGCTGCGCCTACGATTCGCTCGCTCCGCTCGCTCATGGGGCCTCCTGGGCGGCGGTGCGGCGCGGGCCGCGGTGCTCCAGCGCGGCGCGCAACTGCGCACGGCCACGGTGGATGCGGCTGCGGACGGTGCCGATCTTCACGCTGAGGGTCGCGGCGATCTCCTCGTAGGACAGGCCCTCGATGTCACACAGGACGACGGCGGCGCGGTAGTCCGGCGCCAGCGAGTCGAGCGCCGCCTGGACGTCGGCGTCGAGCTTCTTGTCGTCGTAGGCCTGGGCGGGCGTGGGCTCCGGTCCGTGCAGGCGCTCGGCCGCGTCATCGGCGAGCCCCTCGAACCGGATGCGCTGCCGTCGGCGCGCCTGGTCGAGGAACAGGTTGGTGGTGATCCGGTGCAGCCAGCCCTCGAACGTGCCGGGCTGGTAGTTGGCGAGGGAACGGAAGACCCGGACGAAGACCTCCTGGGTGAGGTCCTCGGCGTCGTGGGGGTTGCCGGTGAGCCGGAAGGCCAGTCGGTAGACGCGCGCGGAGTGCTCCCGCACGATCTCGTCCCACGTCGGAGGAGTCCAGGCGATGCCGGGGTCGTGCACCGACACTCCCCTTTCACGTACGAGTTCTGCCACCGACATACTGCCCCGATTCTTCCTCTCCGCCTAGCGGTAGCCACGCCCTCTGAAGAACGTGACGGTACGCGGCGGAGTTCCCCCTCCGTACTAGTGTTTGCCCTGCAGACTCATGCGTCCCTAGGAGGAAGTCATCGACGCGGTGAAGGCCACCCTGGCCTACGTGGACCAATACCTCCCGGAGGACGAGGCGCTGCGCGAGGCCCGGCAGCGCGGCATCGACGTCGGGGCCACCCCGATCGGCCCGGCGGGCGGCGCGGTCCTGCGCTTCCTCGCCGCCGCGATCAGCGCGCGCACGGTCGTGGAGATCGGGTCCGGATGCGGCGTGTCCGGCATCTGGCTGCTGCGCGGGATGCGACCCGACGGCGTGCTCACGAGCGTGGACGTCGAGCCGGAGAACCAGCGGCTGGCCCGCGAGGCGTACGCCGCGGCCGGCTTTCCGACCTCCCGTGCCCGCATGATCGCCGGCCGCGCCCTGGACGTGCTGCCCCGGCTCACCGACGGCGCGTACGACATGGTCTTCTGCGACGCGGTGAAGCAGGAGTACCCCGAGTACCTCGGCGAGGCGCTGCGGCTGCTGCGGCCCGGCGGCGTCGTCGCGTTCGACAACGCCCTGTGGCACGACCGCGTCGCCGACCCGGCGAACCGGGACCCGGACACGGTGGCGATCCGCAGCCTCGGCCGCATGGTCCGCGAGGACGACCGCCTCTTCCCGCTGCTGCTGCCGGTCGGGGACGGGCTCCTCGCCGCCGTCAAGAGCCGGTGAGCCCACGCCGCGGGTGACCCGAAGGTGCGCGACGTCGTGACGGCCGTACGGGCGCGAACCTCGCCACCGGGCACGACCTTGGTCACCGGGACGCGTGCCCCGGCCGCGGTGGCGTCGTGATCGCCGTACGGGCGCGGACGTCACCGCAGGGCGTCGCGTCGGTCGCCGGGACGCTCGTGCTGGCCGGGGTGGCCGTGGCGTTCGCGGTGAGCGGGGCGCTGAGCATGCCGGCCGTCGGCGGCCTGGTGGCCCTCGTCGTCGGCGTGCTGGGGCTCGCGCTGTTCGGCGCCCGCCTCGTCGTGACGGCCGGGCGGGCGGTGAGCGGCCGGCCGGTGCTGGAGATCGACGAGCACGGGGTGTGCCTGCCGGCGGCGTGGCCGTGGTCGCGCGCCCGGGACCGGCGGCTCTCCTGGCCGGACGTGGCCTCGGTGGTGGTGTGGAACGAGACGCTCCCGCGCGGGCGGGTGCGCTCGGTGCGGCACGTCGCGTTCCTGCCCACCGAGGAGCGCGCGGCGGAGGCGGGCGCCGTACCCGGTGTGGAGCTGCTGGCGCTGCGCCTGGAGGACGTGCCCGGTACGGCGACCCCGCACTGGTCCACGGCGTTCCCGCCGCGCGCGACGATGCCGCCGGAGGCGGTCCTGGAGGAGGTGCGCCGCCTCGGCGGCGTGCGGATCGTGGACGCCGGGTCGCGCTGACACTTCGACGCCGTTTTCCCGTTTTCTCCTTAATTAACGTGGGTTCGCTGAATAAACCCTGACTTAGGACCTCACGCGCCCGACGTAGGCCGCTCACCCCTTTGCGGGGTTCGTGCGGGGATAGAGCACGACAACATGCTTTCTGCCGCCCTTTCGGCAATCCCCCCGAAGTGAGGCCCCAAGATGTACATCAGAAGAACGTGGCATTTCGCGGCTGTTCTCCCGAGGCCGTCAATCAAGGTCACCGAGGAGCCCGCGGAGGTCGTCACATGACCGAGCGACGCGAGGGAATCGACGAGCACAGCACCTTGGTCATGAGGCCGACGAAGGATGCCTCATGACCACCGCCGCACCGGACCTCGACGCCTACGCCCCGGCGTCCGGCGCGTACGACGTCGCCATCGTCGGGCTCGGGTACGTCGGGCTGCCGACCGCGCTGGCGTTCCACGCCGCCGGCGCCCGCGTGCTCGCCATCGACGCGAGTCCCGAGCGCCTCGCCAGGATCCGGTCGCGCCGGGTCGACCTCCTCCCCTCCGACCACACCCGGCTGGAGACGGCGCTGGGCGACGAGGCCTTCGCCCTGGTCGCCGACCCGTCGTACGCGTCCTGGGCCCGTGCCGTCGTGATCTGCGTGCCGACCCCGGTCACCGCGCACCTGACGCCGGACCTGTCCGCCCTGGACCGGGCCTGCGCGTCGGCGGTCCTGCACGCGGTGCCCGGGCAGGTCGTCATCCTCACCTCGACCAGCTACGTCGGCTGCACGGAGGACCTGCTCGCCGGGCCGCTCCGGCGGCGCGGGCTCCAGGTGGGCCGGGACGTCTTCGTCGCCTTCAGCCCGGAGCGGATCGACCCCGGCAACGACCGGTACGCCCATGAGGTCGTCCCCCGGGTCGTCGGCGGGGCCACCCCGCAGTGCACGGCCGAGGCGGTCAAGGTCCTCGCCCACTGCACCGGCAACCTGCACGAGGTGTCCTCCGCCGGCGCCGCCGAGATGACCAAGCTGTTCGAGAACACGTTCCGGGCCGTCAACATCGCGCTGGCCAACGAGGTCGCGGAGATCAGCCGCACCCTCGGCCTGGACGTCATGGAGGTCATCAACGCGGCGGCGACCAAACCGTACGGGTTCATGCCCTTCTTCCCGGGTCCGGGGGCCGGCGGGCACTGCATCCCCTGTGACCCCCACTACCTGCTCTGGCAACTGCGCAAGACGCGGCTCCCGACCCCCGTCGTCACCCAGGCCATGTCCGCGATCGCGGGGCGTCCCCGGCGGGTCGTCGACCGGGTCCGCGAGGTGCTGTCCGAGGCCGGGATTGGCCTGGCGGGCGCGCGCGTCCTCGTGCTGGGCGTGAGCTACAAGCCGGACGTCGAGGACGTCCGGGAGTCCCCCGCCCTGGAGATCATCGAGGGCCTGCTGGCGGCCGGCGCCCAGGTCGCCTACCACGATCCCCTCGTCCCGGAGATCCGGCTGCCGGAGGGCGGCGTGCTCGGCAGCGTCGACCCGCCGTCGGCCGGTGAGACCGACCTCGTCATCGCGCACACGACGCACCGGGCCCTGGACCTGTCCTGGTTGCCCGAGGACCAGCTCGTCCTGGACGCGACGTACCGCCTCACCGGCGCCGGTCGCCGCGTTCCCCTCTGACCCCGTTCCCCTCTGCCCCGCCGTGTCGAAGGGCGGAGACGGCGCCGAGCGACACCCGGCGCCGTCCCGTCCCGTCATGCCCATCGAGCACGAGGAGAGTCTTCGTGAGCACGCCACCCCTCCCGGGGGACCGAGCCCGGCCCGGGCGGCTCGCGTCCTTCGGGGCGTTCGCCGGCGTCACGGTCATCTGTCTGGTCATCGCCTGGCACGTCGGGATCAAGGTCGCGTTCCTTCGCGGCGACCCGTTCACCCCCACTTACACGATCGCGGTCAGCGGCTACGTGCTGAGCCGCTTCCTGCTGGCGGCCTGCTACCGGCCGCCGCGCGACGTGGGGCTCACGCCCACGGTCGCGATCATCGTCCCCTCCTTCAACGAGGGCGAGGCGGTGGTCCGCACCATCGACTCCTGCATGGCGCTGGACTATCCCCGCGACCGGCTGGAGCTGGTCGTCGTCAACGACGGGTCCAGCGACGACACGTGGGAGCACATGCTGCGGGCGGCCGCCGCCCATCCCCTGGGGTCGGTGCGGTGCGTCGACCTCGGGAGCAACCAGGGCAAGCGCGCGGCCATGGCGGCCGGCATCCGCGCCACCTCGGCGGAGATCCTCGTCTTCGTCGACTCGGACTCCATGCCCGCGCCCGAGGCCGTCCGCAAGCTCGTCCAGGGCTTCGCCGACCCCAAGGTCGGCGCGATCTCCGGCCTCACCTACGCGCGCAACGCCGACGCCAACACGCTCACCCGCATGCAGGCGGCGCGGTACTACGTCTCGTTCCAGCTCCTCAAGAGCGCCGAGTCCGTCCTGGGCGCGGTCACCTGCTGCTCCGGCTGCTTCGCCGCCTACCGCCGCGCGGCGGTCGAGCCGCTGCTGGACGCCTGGGAGAACCAGCGGTTCCTCGGCGTGCAGTGCACGTACGGCGACGACCGGGCGCTGACCAACCGGGTGATCAAGACCGGCTGGATCACCCGGTACGACTCCCGCGCCGAGGCGTGGACCGACGTTCCCGACGCCTACCGGAAGTTCTTCCGGCAGCAACTGCGCTGGAAGAAGTCCTGGAGCCGGGAGGGGCCGCTCCTGCTGTCGCACATCTGGCGGAGCCGCACCCGTGCGCTGCCGTCGGTCGCCGTGCAGACCTGCGCGGGGCTGCTCAGCCCGATCGTCATCTTCCTCACCGTCGTCCGGGCCGTCGTGGAGGGACACTCGCCGCTGATCTATTTCCTCGGCCTGTACCTCGTGTCGATGGCGTACGCGTTCGTCTACCGAATGCTGCGCAAAGACGGCCTGTGGCTCTACGCCTTCATCGGAACGTTCTTCTACATCACCTTTTCGCCGCAGTTGTTGTGGGCCATCGCCCGCATTCGCGACGGGAAATGGGGCACCCGCTCGGTGGACCGGCGACGGCCCCCGGCGTACCGGATCGCCCCCTCCCCGCAGGTGGTGCAGGATGGCTGAGCCGACCCGCCTCAGGCGGCTGGGCGAGGCCGTCAACGGCGCGGTGTTCATCGCCGCCCTGGCCCTCGTGCTGGTCGTGTGGGTCGCGATGAGCCGTCCGTTCGATCCGCCGCGGCAGGCCCCGGCGCCGGTGCGGCTCGACACGGCGACCGCGCGGACCGCCGCCGGCCTGCCCGGCTACCCCGGCTCGGTGGTCGTGCTGACCTACCACGCGGTGTCCGACGGCGACCACGCCGGCAGCACGCTGACCCGGCGGCTGTTCGGCGAGCACCTGGCCGCCCTGGCCGCCGCGGGCTACCGCACGGTCCGGCTCGCCGACGTCGAACGGCTGATCGCGCACCAGCCCGTACGGCTGCCGCCGAAGGCGCTGCTGCTGACGTTCGACGACGGGACGCTGACCGACTGGACCACGGTCGACCCGATGCTCGAGCGCTACCACTTCACCGCGGTCGCCTTCCTCACGACGTCGAAGATGGTGGCCGCCGGGACGCCGTCGTACTACCTGTCGACCCGGCAACTGCGGGCGCTGCGCGCGACCGGCCGCTGGGAGTTCGGCTCGCACTCGCACGCGATGCACGAGCAGGTGCCGGTGCCGGGCGACCTGGCGCCGCCGCTCGGCAACCGGATCCTCGTCCACGGGCGGCTGGAGTCCCCGGCGGCGTGGCGGTCCCGGGTACGCGCCGACCTGGCCCGGAGCCAGGCGTTCTTCCGGCACATCCTCGGGCGGCCCGCGAGCGCGTTCTCGTACCCGTTCGGCGACACCGGCAGCATGGGCGACGCTCCGGCGCTGGCGAAGGAGCTGCCCGACCTCCTGCGCGACGCCGGGTTCGGCGTCGCCTTCATCGGCGAGAACGTCCCCACCGAGCACGTCAACGCGGTCAGCGCCCAGTCGCCCCGCTGGACGCTGGACCGCATCGGCGTCCGCGCGACGACGTCGGTGTCGGACCTGCTGGAGATGGTCCGCGGTGCGGTGCCGGTCGCGCCCCCGCACGACCTGGCGGCCCTGCGGTGGATGGGCGACCTGGCCGACTGCACCCACCGGCCCGGCGCCCTGGCCGTGCGCAGCGACGGCTACGGCACCTGCCTGCTCGACGGCGGCGTCAACACCAGCCAGTGGGTGGACTACACGGTGCGCACCCGCGTGACCGGCGTGAACCGCCACGCCGCCGCCGTCATCGCCGTACGGGACGGCGCGGGCGCGGGCCACCGCGGCCGGCTCGAGGTCGTCCTCGGGGAGAGCTCGATCGTCGTCCGCCAGCAGATCGGCGACGCGGCACGGGTCGTGCTCGCCAAGGCGGTCCTCCCGGCGAGCCGCACCGGGCGGACCGTACTGATCCGGGTCCACCGCGACACCGCGGACGTCACCGTCGACGGCCACCGGCTGCGGGCGACCTTCGACCGGCGCCTGCACGAAGGCGGCATCAAGTTCGGCATCGCCGCGGACGACGGCCGCCGGATCGTCGTGTACGAGCGCCCGACCCTGACCCCGGACCCCCAGCAAAAACGATGAGAGAAGGACCGATGGCCCACAGACCTCCCCCGGCGGCCGCCCGCCTGGCGGCGCTGTTCGCCCTGCTGTGCGCGGCGCTCGCCGTGCCCGGCGTGAGCGGTACCGCGCACGCCCTCACGAACACCGTCGTCACCCTCGGCTTCGACGACGGCGTGAAGGACCAGTTCACCAACGCCCGCCCGATCCTGCAGGCCCACCACCTGCACGGGACCTTCTACATCAACAGCGGGCAGACCAACCTCACCAACTACATGACGCAGACCGACATCGCGGCCCTCGCCTCGGACGGGGACGAGATCGCCGGGCACACCGTCGACCACGCCGACCTGACGACCCTGTCCTCCGACGACGCCAAGCGGGAGGTCTGCAACGACCGGGTGACCCTGCTCGGCTGGGGCTTCAAGGTCAAGAACTTCGCCTACCCGTACGGCTCGGAGAACGCCGCCACCGAGCAGATCGTGCGCGACTGCGGCTACAACAGCGCCCGCGCGGTCGGCGGCGTCGTGTCGCCCGGCTCCTGCGACGGCTGCGGCTACGCCGAGACGATCCCGCCGGCCGACGTGTACAACATGCAGTCGCCCGACTCGATCAAGTCCGACACGAGCCTGGCCACGCTCAAGAGCCTGGTCACCAACGCGGAACTGCACGGCGGCGGCTGGGTGCAGCTCGTCTTCCACCACGTCTGCGACGGCTGCACGGACATCTACTCGGTCAGCCCCAGCACGCTGTCGGACTTCCTCGACTGGCTCGCCCCCCGTGCCCTGCTCGGCACGACGGTCAAGACCGTCGACCAGGTGATCGGCGGTGCGCAGCAGCCGCCCGTGAACGGCCCGCCGCTGAACCCGCCGACCCACGGCAACCTCGTCCAGAACCCCTCGCTCGAGTCGGCCGCAGGCGGCCTGCCGGCCTGTTTCCAGTACGGCGGGTACGGCACGAACACCTACACCTGGACCCGGTCCACCGACGCGCACACCGGCTCGTACTCCCAGCAGCTCGACGTGACCGCGCTGACCAGCGGGGACCGCAAACTCGTCACCAAACAGGACGCCAACACCTGCGCGCCGGTCGCCACGCCGGGCCACGTCTACAACGCGTCGGCCTGGTACAAGGGCAGCTGGGGAGCGGACGTGCAGGTCAAGCTGACGTTGTACTACCGGACCAGCGCCGGCACCTGGGTGTACTGGACCAGCGGCCCCGCGCTGCCCGCGACGAGCACCTGGACGAAGACCCCGGCCTACACGAGCCCGGCCGCGCCCGCCGACGCCACCGGCCTGTCCATGGGCATCTCCCTCGCGGGCACCGGCACCATCTACACCGACGACTACGACATCACCGACCCGGCGAACCCATGACGAACAAAAGAGTCCTCGGGGAGCTCGGTCTGGGGCTCGGGCTGCTGGCCCTCACCGCCGGGCTCACGATCGACGTGCTGTCCCCACCGGGCAAGGCCGACACCGAGAAGGCCCGTACGGTCGTGACCAACGCCATGCTGCAGGCCGCGCGGACGGACAACCGCTGCACGCGCGGCCGGGTCGCGCTGACCTTCGACGACGGGCCGGACATCTACACGCCGCAGGTGCTGAAGGTCCTGCGCGCGTACGGGGTCCGGGCGACCTTCTTCGTCATGGGCCAGAAGGCGGCCGCGCGGCCCGCCCTGATCAGGGCGGAGGTGGCGGGCGGCCATCTGGTCGAGAACCACAGCTGGAACCACCCGCACATGGCCGACCTCGACCAGGCGCAGATCGACTGGCAGCTGACCTCGACGCAGCGGGCGATCACGGCGGCGGGGGCGCCGGCGCCGACGCTGTTCCGGCCGCCGTTCGGCAACACCAACACCACGGTCGACGGGGAGGCGAAGCTGACCGGGATGCGGGTGATCCGCTGGTCGATCGACACCGCCGACTGGCGCGGCCGCGATCCGGGCGACATCGCCGCGTCCGTCCTCGACCAGGTGGTCCCGGGCTCCGTGGTGCTCATGCACGACGGCGTCCGCCAGTCCGCCGCCACGGTCCAGGCGCTGCCCACGGTGATCCGCGGGCTGCGCGCCCGCGGGTTCTGCACCGCCCTCGCCACCGACTGACCGGGAAGGACGCGTCGATGCATCGGCACAACGGGCGTACGCGCGACGCCCTCCGCACGGCGGGCGAGCCGCGTTCCGGCGCCGTCCCGCCCGGCTCGGCGGCCCCGGGCCGCCCCCGGCGGCGGACCGGTGTCCGGGCCGCGTTGCTCCTCACCGCGGTCGCGGTGCTCGGGACGGGCGGCTGGGCGGTGTGGTCCCGGCAGCACCCGGCGGCATTCGCGCCGCGGCTGACGGGGCCGGACCGGCTCGTCACCAACGAGTTCGCGCACTGGAACCCGCAGACGCCGGGCACCCGCGTCTCCCGGGACTGGGACGTCAGCAGCGGGTCGCTGTTCATCCACCGGGGCGTCGCCTGGTCCGGTGTGCCGGACGCGTCGGTCCCGGACGCGGGATCGTCCCGGGGCACGGGGTCGAGCGTGTTCCGGATGACCACGCGGCGCCGGGACTTCGCGGACGTCACGGTGTCCCTGCGGGTGCGGAACCTGGGGCTGACGGCCGCCGGGCGGGCGGCCGCGTCTGAGATCGACGGAGTGCACCTCTTCCTGCGCTGGCAGAGTCCGGAGAAGCTCTACGTCGTCTCGCTGAACCGCCGGGACGGCCTCATGGTGGTCAAGAAGAAGCTGCCCGGCGGCGACGCCAACGGCGGCACCTACTACACCCTGGGCCAGGCCCGCTACGCCGTCCCGTACGGCCGCTGGCAGTCGTTCCGGGTCCGGATCAGGACGTCCGGCGGCGGCCTGGTGACGATCACGGCCGCGCGGGACGGCCGTGAGGTGCTGTCGGCGACCGACGACGGCAGCGAGGGGGCGGCGATCCTGTCCCCGGGCGCGGTCGGGTTGCGCGGTGACAACTGCGACTTCGAGTTCACCGGCTTCCGCGTCACGCGGACCTGAGCGCTCCGGCTGCGGAGCCGGCCTCAGGCGGTGCCGCGCCCGCTGAGCCAGCGCAGCAGGAGACGGACGCCGTAGCCGGTCGCGCCACGGGTGACCTCGGCGTCGTCGGAGCCGGCCCGGGCCGGCCCGGCGACGTCGAGGTGCGCCCAGGCGCGCCGGCCGGTGAACTCCCGCAGGAACAGCGCCGCGACGATCGAGCCCGCGCGGAAGCCGCCGCGCCCCATGTTCGCGAGGTCGGCGACGTCGGAGTCGATCGCCGCGCGGTAGTCGTCGGTCAGGGGCATCCGCCACAGCGGCTCGCCGCTGTCCGCGCCCGCGCCGAGCAGCTCGGCGGCGAGGGCGTCCTCGGTCGCGTACAGCGCGCCGTGCCGCTGGCCCAGCGCCACCTTGGCCGCCCCGGTGAGCGTGGCGATGTCCACCAGCACGTCGGGGTCGAGCTCGGCGTCGGCGTAGGCGAGAGCGTCGGCCAGGACCAGGCGGCCCTCCGCGTCGGTGTTCAGCACCTCCGTCGTGGTGCCAGCCAGCCCGCTGGGACGGCTGTTCTTCGCCTTCCAGGAGCGGCTGGACCCCGACGCCCCAGAGACGGCAAAACTGGCGGTCGCGGCCTTC
>NZ_JBFAUT010000043.1:0-77627 GCF_040679475.1 Actinoallomurus sp. NPDC052274 | reverse complement strand
CGGGTGACCGTCGAAGACGATCCCGAACAGGTCGTACGTCTCGCGCTCGTGCCAGTCGTTGGTCGGGTAGACGGCGACGAGCGACGGGATGTGCGTGGCCCAGCGCGGCGAGCAGGCGCGGGTCGGGGTTGGCCTTCGCCGCGTAGAAGACCTCGACGGGGGTCGCGGCCCGGACCGCCGCGGCGTGGGCGCGGAGTCCGTTCAGGTCGTAGACGTAGGCGGGCGGCCGCGTCGACAGGGCGCGTTCCCGCACCGCCTCGGGCAACGACGCCGACGCGACGCGTTCCCGCTCCGTCTCGGGCGGCGGTGTCGGCAGGGCGGGTTCCCGCGTCGTCTCGGGAGGGCGGCCGGTCACGCGAGGCTCTCGGCGAGCGGGTTGGGCACCGGGACGTAGGTCGCCTGCCGGTCGGCGTCACGGGCCCACCGGGTGCGCAGGTTCGCCTTCGCCGGCAGCGGCACCCCGGCCAGCAGCGCGCGCAGCCGCGCGGCGCCGTCCGTGTCAGCCGGGGTGTCCTCGGCACAGCGGGTCACGTGCCGCCGGACGACCCGCCACAGCGCGGGTTCCAGCGACGGCCACCGGTCGGCGAGGGCGGCGGCGACCTCGGCGAGGTGGTTGACGAACAGGCAGTAGACGACGCGGTTCCACCCCTGCTCGGGCTCGTAGGTGAGGGCCCGCGCGACCGGCTCGGGCAGCTCCGCCAGGAACCCTTTCCACGGCCCGGGCAGCAGCTTGGTGCCCTCCAGGTCGCGGAACACCGCGCGGACCGGCGTGCCGTCGCCGTCGACCGCGATGAGGACGTTCTGCAGGTGCGGTTCGAGGACGACGCCGTGCCGCAGGTAGGCGTGCAGGACCGGCGGCACCACGTGCCCCACGTAGGCGTCCCACCAGGCCAGCACCCGGTCCGGCGCGGCGTCGTCGCCGAGGAGCCGGGACACGGCCGCCGGGCCGTCGCCGTCCGGATCGGCGATGGCGGCGGCCAGCAGGGGAGTGCCCGGCAGGCCCCGGACGCCGTCCCGGACGATCACGCCGAGCCCCTCCCGCAGCCGCGTACCGCCGACGGACACCGTCCGGTAGCCGGGCTCGGTGAGCAGCTCGCAGGCCAGGCCGTCGAACACGGGTCGCAGCGCCCGCGTCAGCGCCACCGCGCCGGACAGCTCGTACCAGGCGTTCTTGCGCACGCAGTTGGTGATGCGGACGTCGAGGCTGAACTTCAGGAAGGCGTCCGGCACGTACACGGTGCGGACCGAGGAGGTCGGCACCGCCTCCGGGCCGTACGGTCCCAGGTCGACGATCGCGTCGGACTCCGGCCGGAGCAGGGCGAGCTGCCACGGATGCGCGGGCAGGACGCGGTACCCGGCGCGGACCGGCGGGCCGAGCCGGTCCAGGAGGGAGACGTCGCCCTCCTCGACGACCGCGTCCGTGCGGACGGCCAGCCAGCGCAGCGGGAAGCGGGCCCCGAGCTCCGGGGCGTACGCGGGCCAGTCGGCGCCCTGCCGGGCCTTGGGGGAGGGGTGGAACCGGTGCCCGGCGAGCAGCGACTGCTCGGACGACAGGAACGGGTCGGCGTCACGCGGCGCGCGGCGCCGGCCGATCAGCTCCATGGCGTCGCGGCTGGCCGTCACCTGCGCGGTGAACTCCGGGTTCGGCGTGCCCGTCGTCAACTCCAGCTCGCCGGCGATCAGGTCGGTGATCCGCCGCCAGTCGACGGCCACCCAGCCGTCGCGGCGCTCCTCGATCGGCCCGGCCAGCCGGGGGCTCATCAGCGGCGGGCGGCGCAGGGCGGCGCGCAGCGTGACCCCGACCCGCGGCAGCCGGGCCACGAGGTGTCCTTCGCCGACTCGTACCTGGTGCTCCGGAGCGCACAGCTCGCGCACCGCGCAGTTCAGCAGGGCGAGGGCCGTGGCCGCGTCCGGGTCGACCCGCCCTCCGACGGAGGGCGCGGCCGGGGCGAGGGATGTCACGTCGTCGACCTCTTGAGGTAGTTGGGCCCGGGCGGGCCGTAGTGCTTGTTGATGTCCTGGGCGCCGGTACGGTCCTTGCCGACCAGCGTCCCGGCGGTGACCATGGCCTTCACGGGCAGCCGGTCCGCGTCGAGGGTGCGCGCCCGCAGGAACCCGTCGTCGTACGCGTCGAGCGCGGCGGCGAGCCGGTCGCGGACGAGGCCCAGCCCCGTGTCCAGGGCCAGGAGCCCGCGCTCGGCGAGTCCGAAGGCGAGCGCTCCCGCGCACAGGTGCACCGTGATCGTGACGAACACGCGGGCGAGCGCCTCCGGGTCGGTCGTGAGGAGGCGCTGGTCGGCGAACTCCGCCGGGTCCGGCGCCCGGCCCAGCGCGCGGGCGAGCCGGCCGAGGTCGATGAGCGCCCCGTCGTTGTCCTTGATCATCAGGTGCGGCGGATCGCCGGGCACGATCGAGACGTTCTGCTGGTGGGCCTCCAGCGCGATGCCGTACCGCGCCGCGAGCAGGACGTTCCAGTCGAACAGCACGGCGAGGTACGCCCCGAAGAACTCCGCGACGTCGTCGGTCAGCTCCTCGATGACGTACGGCCCGTCCGGTGTGCGGGCGAGGAGCGCCGCGACCGGGACGCCGTCGGCGGGCAGCCGCCGCACGAGGTATCCGCGCAGCGGGTCGTCCGCGTGGCCGTACGTCTGCTCGTCGGCGAGCAGCACCGGTACACGCTCCCGCTCGACGACCGCGCGCAGCACGCGTTCGACGAGCGCGCCGTCGGAAAGCGTGCCGGGCATGATCACCCGGCGGTTGCGCAGGCCGAGCGTGCTGGTCGGCAGCGGGAGCTTCAGGTGTTCGCGGGCGTCGATCGCGACCGTGCGCATCGACAGCGTCGGCCGTACGGTCACGGCCGGGCCCGGCACGGTGGGGACCAGCCGGGCGGTCAGCGGGTGCACCGGGAACACGTCATGTCCTGCGGGCAGCCCGAGGTCGCGGGGCTCGGGCCACCAGCCGGGACGGTGACCGTGGCGGTGGGCGCCGGGAACGGCGGTCCACGCCAGCGGGAACGACGGCCCGAACTCCGGCGCGTACGCCAGCAGGTCGCGTTCGTCCAGGCCGAGGCGGCACCGCGCGGTCGGGTACACCGGGTGGTCCACGGCGGCGGCGAGGGCGTCGTACCGAGTGAGGCCGGCCGGCCGCGGGCGTACCGCCTCGAACAGGCGCAGCGCCCGCAGCGTCTCCCGGCACTCGCGGTCGAACGCCGCCACGTCGTCGCGCGGGTCGGCCAGCGCCCGTACGACGCCCAGCACCTCGTCCAGCCCGACGGCGTCGGCCACGACGCGCTCGGCGAGGAACCCCGGATAGCGACCCCATCCGCCGTCGTGCGCGGTGAGCGCGACGACCCGGCCGCCGGGCAGGGTCAGCCGGTCGCCGTCGACCCGGCGGGACAGCCCGCCGTAGTCCTCGCGCAGCAGGGCGTCCAGCACCCGCGCGGCGAGGTACCCCTCCTCCAGCCGCGGGACGGCGAGCGCCGGCGCGCCGGTCACGGGGCGATCTCCCAGCGGTGCCGCGCGCGGAACCGCCGGATCGCGGCGTCGACGCGGGCCGCGTCCGGCCCGACCGCGCGGATCGTGCCGAGGTAGTCGCGATTCGTCCGGGTCAGCGCGATCACGTCTCCGGAAGAACGCACCGGCCAGTACGCGACCCGGACGCCGTCGTCCGTCTCCTCCCGGCGCTCCGGCGCGGCGGTCAGCGTGCCGGACCGGTCCGCGATCACCGAGTCGACCGCCGCGTGTCCGGTGACGGGCGGCGGCTCGGGCACCGGATCGCCCAGGTGCGCGCGGAGCACCCACGCGAAGAGCGGGACGCCGAGCAGTTCGGCGAGGAGGAAGTCGCAGTGGTCGCCGATGATCCGGTAGTTCACCTCGACGATCCGCGCCCGGCCCTCGTGCACGACGTACTCGGTGTGGCAGGCGCCGAAGCCGACCCCGAGCCGCCGCAACGCGTCCAGGACCTGGTCGGCGCAGGGCGGCGGCGCCCAGTCGAGGCGCTCCTCGATGAAGTGCGGCGGCGGCGACAGCGCGGTGCGGAAGGAGCCGACGACGTGGCCGTTCAGCGTCTCGAGGGTGTGCAGGTCGCCGGGGAGGTACTCCTCCACGACGAGGGCGCCCGGCCGCCGGAGCCAGATCTCGCGGCAGCGCGCGGCGAGCTCGGCCGCGTCCCGTACGAGGAAGACGTCTTCGCTGGCGACGCCCTCGCGCGGCTTGACGACCAGCGGGTACGGGGCGTCCGCGAGCGCGGGCGACTCCTGGCCGGGCCGGAGCTCGACCGCGAAGACCCCGCCCAGCGCGCGGCGCATCAGCGCCTTGTTCTTGGCCCGCAGCGCGGCCCGCCAGTCCTTGCCCGGCAGCCCGAAGTACTCGGCGGCCAGGGCGGTGGGCGCCTGCAGGTGGTCGCTGTTGGAGAAGATCGCCGCGGGCGCCTCGCGCCGGGAGACCTCGTCGATGATCGACCGGAAGTCGGTGACGTCGCACCGGACCGTCTCCTCCGGCCACGCCCGGTCGGTGAGCAGGGTGACGTCGAGGCCGAGCGAGGCGGCCGCGGGCAGGAAGCCGTGGGCCACGGAATCGGTCCGCTTGCCCGCGACGATGTAGAGCCGCACGAGTCTCCCAGAGGGCTAGGTTAGGCTTACCTAAGTTGCCGGGGTGACCATAGTGGCGTGGACGGCCGCCGTACGCAACCACTTGTGTCGACGTGTGTCGGCTTCGTGGTCAGCGGCCGGTCCGGCCCACCTCCGTTGGGCGCGTGTCGTACGCTCGGCTGTCGATGACTCCTGTGCTGCGTGTAGAAGACGTGCGCTTCGTCCGGGATCGCCGGGCGTTGCTCGACGACGTGTCGCTCACCGTCCACGAAGGCGAGCACTGGGCGCTGCTCGGCGCGAACGGCGCCGGGAAGTCCACGCTGCTCAGCCTCGTCGGCGCGTACCAGCACCCGACGAGCGGGCAGGTGGAGATCCTCGGCCACCGGCTCGGCCGGGTGGACGTCCGCGAGCTGCGCGCCGGGATCGGCCACGTGAACCCGCACCACCCGCTGCGGTCCGGCCGCACGGTGCACGAGGTCGTGCTCACCGGCGCGACCGGCTCCATCGAGCTGGTCCCGCACTGGAAGCCCGCGCCGGAGCAGCTCGACCACGCCGAGGAGCTGATCGACCTGCTCGGGCTGAACCACCGCCGCGACGCCCGGTGGCCCACCCTCTCGCACGGCGAGCGCGGACGCACGCTGATCGCCCGCGCCCTGATGCCCCGGCCGCGCCTGCTCCTGCTCGACGAGCCGGCCACCGGCCTGGACGTCGCGGCCCGCGAGCAACTGCTGACCGCCATCGACCAGCTCCGCCGCGCGCAGCCGTCGCTGACCAGCGTGCTCGTCACGCACCACCTGGAGGAGCTGCCCGCCAGCACCACCCACGCGATCCTGCTCCGCCAGGGCAAGGTCCTGGCCTCCGGCGCCGCGGACGACGTGCTGACCACCGACCTGATCAGCGGGTGCTTCGACCACCCCATCACGATCGAGAAGACCGGTGGGCGCTGGACCGCGAGGGCCGTGTGATGGATCTGCTGTCCCGGTGGCCCGGCCCGGAGGTCCTCGGCGCCGAGCTGATCCGCCGCTACGAGGAGCCGCACCGCCGCTACCACGACGCCGCGCACCTCGCCGAGGTCCTCGACCGGATCGACGAGCTGGCCGGCGAGGCCGACGATGTGGCCGTGGTGCGCCTGGCGGCGTGGTTCCACGACGCGGTGTACCAGCCGTTGCATACCGACAACGAGGAACGCAGCGCCGTCCTCGCCGAGCGGATGCTCGCCGACACCGACCTGCCGCCCGAGACGGTCGCGGAGGTCGCCCGGCTGGTCCGGATGACCGCGGCGCACGACCCGGCCCCGGGGGACCGCGACGCCGCCGTTTTGAACGACGCCGACCTGGCGATCCTCGCCGCCGACCCGGAGCGCTACGCCGCCTACGCCGCCGCCGTCCGCGAGGAGTACGCCGCGGTCCCGGACGAGGCGTTCCGGCACGGCCGCGCCGACGTGCTGCGGGCCCTGCTCGACGCCCCGACCTTGTTCCGCACGGCCCCGGCCCGCGACCGCTGGGAGACCGCCGCCCGCCACAACCTCGAAACCGAACTCATGCTCCTGGGCCGCTCCTGAACCGCTGACGGCCTGCATTGACGTCGGCCCCCGTCGACAAAGGGGACACCAGTGCACGTTCTATGTCCTATGCGTCGCGCAGGGGGGCGGTTCCGGCCCGTCGAACCGCCGTCTTATAGCGCTTACAGGCGTAGAACTGGGATGCTGACATGGAGGAAGAGACGTAACGTAACCGGTACGGGAGGGAGCGGATCATGGCGTACTCGACCCGTATGGCCGCCGCTCTCTCCGGAGCGACGGTCGGGCAACTGCGTACTTGGCGGCAGGACCGCGGCAACGGGCCCATCCTGCGTCCCGAGCTGACGGCGAAGCCGGCCCTGTACTCATTCCGTGACGTGCTGGCGCTGCGCGCCTTCGCGCAGCTGCGTCAGGACGTTTCACTCCAGAAGATCCGCAAGGCACTGGCCAACCTGAAAAAGATCGGTGAGGTCGACCACCTGTCCAGTTACTCCCTGGTCGCCGACGGCGACTCGATCGTTCTCGTGGGCGCCGACGACCACGCCACCGATCTGGTCAAGCGCCCCGGACAGCGAGTGATCGCCACGATGGCCGACATCCTCCAGGAATTCGCGCCCCGGGCCGGTGTGGTGGTCCCGCACCTCCTGCATCCCAAGCAGCACGTCAGCGTCGACCCCGAGACCCAGGGTGGACAACCGGTCATCACCGGCACCCGAGTTCCTTTCAACGTCGTCGCTGAGCTCATGGAGGACGGCATCCCCCCGGAGAAGATCGCCGACTACTATCCCGGTGTGACCGCGGATGCCGCGCGTGACGCCGCCTCCTTCGCGCTCTACGTTGACAGCTACGGCATCGGAACGCGCTCTGCGTGATGCGGATACTCGTCGACGAGAACGTCCCCGTACAGATGCTGGAAACGCTCAGGTGGTTACTGCCCGAGCACGCTGTTCGGCACGTCAGTGAGATCAAGTGGTCGGGCAAGAAGGACCTCGCGCTCCTTCCTGACGCGGCGAAGAAGGGCTTCGACGCCTTCCTTACAAGGGATGCGCGTCAACTGGAGGATCCGTCAGAGACGGATGCCATCAAGAAATCCGGGATGCATCACATCCGGTTCAGCCAAGGACAGAGAGGCATGGCAGGGTTGGGCCTGTCGATGGGGGCAGTGATCGCCGCCATGCCGCTGATAGTCGGTGAACTCGAGGAGACAGACAGCCAGCGACTGGTCCACATCAAGGGCCTGAATCCGGGAAGCAAGCACCGATACGATCTGGTGAACCCCTCCCAGTCACCGCCGCGGTACTGGCCCCGATAGGCGGCAAACGGACGGGTCCGCCGGCCGCCTCGCGGCGCTTGAGCCGTAGTTCGTGATCTCGCGGCTACCCCCAAACGCGAGCCGGCCGCCGACCCCACGGGAGCGTACGTTTCAGACCGCCTCGCCGGAACGTGAGCGCTTGCGGCGGCGTAGGCCCGCGGCGGTGAGGCGGGCGACCAGTTCCTGGGAGCCGACCGGCGTCGCGCCGTGGGCGATCGCCGCGTCGTAGAACTCCTCCGGCACGTCGTAGTGGTCGCGGTCGAACGCCCGCCGCGGCGCGCCCAGCGATTCGGCGAACGCGTGCAGCTCCTCATACGAGGCGTCACTGACCAGATGCGACCAGAGCCGACCACGGGCGGGCCACAGGGGGCGATCGATGAGGATGGTCACCGGACTAGAGTGCCAGAGGACCGTTTCCCTGCGAGAAGGCTGCTCATGGACGTACGCGACTACATCGATGCCAACGCGAGTGGGTTCTTCGACGCGCTGAAGGAGTGGCTGACGATCCCGTCGATCTCCGGCGATCCGGAGCGGCGCGACGACGTACGGCGCTCCGCCGAATGGCTCGCCGCGCACCTGCGCGACACCGGCTTCCCGACCGTGGAGATCTGGGAGACCGACGGTCTGCCCACGGTGTTCGCCGAGTGGCCGGCCGAGGACCCGGCCGCGCCGAAGGTGGTCGTGTACGGGCACCATGACGTCCAGCCGGTCGAGCCGCTCGACGAGTGGGAGACGGCGCCGTTCGTCCCGTTCGAGAAGGGCGAGCGGCTTATCGGCCGCGGCGCGTCCGACGACAAGGGCCAGGTGTTCTTCCACACCCTCGGGCTGAAGGCGAATCTCGCGGCGAGCGGTCGCACCGCCCCGCCGGTCACGGTCAAGATGCTGATCGAGGGCGAGGAGGAGTCCGGCTCGCCGCACTTCGCCGACCTCCTGCGCGCCAACAAGGATCGCCTGGCCTGCGACGCGATCGTCATCAGCGACACGACGATGTGGGCCGCCGACGTGCCGTCGATGTGCACCGGCATGCGGGGCCTCACCGAGGCGGAGGTCTCGCTGTACGGCCCGGCGCTCGACCTGCACTCCGGCTCGTTCGGCGGCGCGGTGCCCAACCCGCTGCACGCCATGTCCGCGCTGCTCGCCGGCCTGCACGACGAGCGGGGCCGCGTCACCCTCGACGGCTTCTACGACGGGATCGTCGAGCTGACCGAGGAGGAGCGGGCGCTGTTCGCCAAGCTGCCGTTCGACGAGGGCAAGTGGCTCGAGACTGCGGGCGAGAGCGGCGCCGCGTACGGCGAGGAGGGTTTCACCACCCTGGAGCGGGTGTGGGCCCGGCCGACCGCGGAGATCAACGGAATGTGGGGTGGCCACACCGGTCCCGGCGGCAAGACCATCGTGCCGCGCGAGGCGCACGCGAAGCTGTCGTTCCGGCTCGTCGCCGGGCAGGACCCGGCGCAGGTGCAGGAGGCGTTCCGCTCGTACGTCGCCGCGCACACGCCGCCGGGCGTCCGGGCGGAGGTCCGCATCCCCGGTCCCGGCGTCCGGCCGTGCTTCTCGCCGATCGACTCGCCGGGCGTGCTGGCGGCCAAGCGGGCGATGGAGAAGGCGTTCGGCACCGAGATCCTGTTCACCCGGGAGGGTGGCAGCGGCCCGGAGGCGGACCTCGCCGACATCCTGGCGGCACCGCTCGTGTTCGTGGCGGTCGGACTTGACGAGGACCAGATCCACGCGCCGAACGAGAAGGTCGAGATGCCGCTGCTGCTCAAGGGCGCGGAGGCGGCCGCGTACCTCTGGGACGAGTTCGCCGCCGGTCTGTAGAGAGGGCCTGTTTTGACGGAGACCTACGACGCGCTGGACTGGCTGGCGCTCTCCCGCGGCACGCTGGACCGGATGGGGGAGCGCCGTCGCGACGAGGCGTGGCTGGCCGCCGCCTGGGACGATCCGCGCACCCGTGTCCTGGTGGTCGAGCGGGGCGAGGCGCTGGTGCGGCCCGGCCCCGCCCTCGTCCTGCTGAGCCGCGAGGAGGCCCCCGAGGGGGAGCGCTATCTGCTCGGCACCGACGGGGACGGCGTCGCCTACTTCGCGGTGTCGGCTCCGCTGCCCGCCGTCGAGGGCACGGAGCCGGCCGACCTGCGGAAGGTGGGCGCCGCGCTGAGCGACCGGGACGCCGGGCTGCTCACCCAGGCCGTCGGCCTGCAGAACTGGCATACAACGCACACCCACTGCCCGCGCTGCGGGGCGCTGACGACCGTGGCCTCCGCGGGCCACACCCGGATCTGCACGGTGGACGGTTCGGAGCACTTCCCGCGTACGGACCCGGCCGTGATCATGCTGGTGCACGACGGCGAGCGGATCCTGCTGGCCAGCGGGTTCCGGTGGCCGGAGAACCGCGTGTCGATCCTCGCCGGCTTCGTCGAGCCGGGGGAGTCCCTGGAGCAGGCGGTCGCCCGTGAGGTGTGGGAGGAGGTCGGCGTCACGGTGCGCGACTGCCATTACCTCGGCAGCCAGCCCTGGCCGCTGCCGCGCAGCCTGATGCTCGGCTTCTTCGCGACGGCCGACCCCGGGCAGGAGCCCCGCGTGGACGGGGAGGAGATCCGCGGTGCCCGCTGGTACACCCGCGAGGAGCTGAAGGCTGTGACGGAGGCGAGGGAAATCCTGCTGCCGGGCCGGGTCTCGATCGCCCGCCAGCTCATCGAGCGCTGGTACGGCGGCCGGCTCCCCGGCGACTGGTAGGAAGCGTCCCACGCCCGTCCGGCGGCGGAGTGCCATGGCACTCCGCCGCCGTCGCTTTTCAGGTCAGGCTGCGCATCTCGTCCATGGAGAAGCAGCGCAGCGTCTCGGAGACGACGTAGCCCCGGCCGGCGATGAACACCGCGAACCTGGCGGCGACCTCCTCGTCGGGTGTTTCGATGAGTCCGACCTGGTCGTACTCCCCCATCGTGAGGTAGAAGCCCAGGACCCTGCCGCCCATCTCCTCGAGGTGCTTGGTGACCTCGGTGACCCGGTCCGGCAGCGTCGCCGCCTCCCGCCGCCCGAGGTCCGTCCACTTCGAAAGCAACATGTACGTGGCCATGACGATCCCCCGATCGATGCCCTCTTAAGGCCCCATTCCCGCAGCTCACGCCATCAATTCAGCATCCGGCCGTCCGCTGGGGACGTGTTTCCGGCCATCCGGAGAAGCCCGTTTGACCCCTTGACGTGGCCACCCAGGTGGGCGTAAACAAATGGAAACACAGACGAAACGGCGGTGAACCAACACGTGATCGTCACGCTGACGCTCAACCCGAGCCTGGATCGCACGATCGAGGTGGACCGCCTCGCCCAGGGCACGGTGATCCGTGCCACCTCGGCGCGGCTCGACCCGGGCGGCAAGGGGGTGAACGTCTCCCGCGCGTTGCTGGCCAACGACGTGCCGACGGTCGCGGTGGTGACGGCCGGCGGGGCGGACGGCGACCAGCTCGTCCACCTGCTGGAGGCCGACGGGATACGCCTGGGCGCCGTACGGGTCGCGGGCCGGACCCGCTCCAACATCACGGTCGTCGAACCCGACGGCCTGGTCACGAAGTTCAACGAGCCGGGCGAACCCCTGTCTCGTAAGGAACTCGACGCGGTCGCCGACCGGGTGCTCGCCGAGGTCGAGGGCGCGAGCTGGGTCGTGACCTGCGGCAGCCTGCCGCCGGGCGTCCCGACCGGCATCTACGCCCGGTTGTGTGAGTTCTTCACCGCCGCCGGCGTCCGGGTCGCCGTGGACACGAGCGGCCCGGCGCTCCCGGCCGCCGTCGAGGCCGGTCCGGACCTCGTGAAACCCAACCGCGAGGAACTGGCCGAGGCCGTCGGACGTCCGGTCGACAGCGTCGGCGACGTCATCGAGGCGGCGGAGGAGCTGCGGGACCGCGGCGCCCGGACCGTGCTCGCCAGCCTCGGCGCGGACGGCGCTGTGCTGGTCGAAGAGGAGGGAGTCACGATCGGCGAGGCGCCGGTCGCCGAGCCGCGGAGCACCGTGGGCGCGGGCGACGCGCTGCTCGCCGGATTCCTGGCGGGCGGAGCACGGGGGGCTCCGGCACTCGCCGAAGGGCTGGCATGGGGGGCCGCCGCGGTCGGCCTGCCCGCCAGCCGGATGCCGCGGCCGGAGGACATCCGGCGCGACATCGTCCGCATCCACACGCGACCGGACCTCGGCCGGTCGCTCATCGCCTAGACCACGTCACGCAGATAACTAGGAGGCCCTGATGGCCACTGCGTACACCCCCACCGTCACCGGAAGCGGCGTCAAGGCCCAGATTCAGCGCCTGGGCGGGCACCTGGCCGGCATGGTGATGCCGAACATCGGGGCCTTCATCGCCTGGGGCCTGATCACCGCGCTGTTCATCCCGACCGGCTGGCTGCCCGACAAGCAGTTCGCCGCCCTCGTCGACCCGATCATCACGCTGCTGCTCCCGGTGCTCATCGGCTACACCGGTGGTCGGATGGTGCACGGTCAGCGCGGCGCCGTGGTGGGCGCGGTCGCGACCGTCGGCGTCGTCGTCGGCGCCAAGATCCCGATGTTCCTCGGCGCGATGATCCTCGGCCCGCTCGCGGCGTACGTCCTGAAGAAGGTCGACGAGTTCACCGCCGAGCGGACCAGGGCCGGCTTCGAGATGCTGGTGGACAACTTCACCGCCGGGATCGTCGGTGGCGCCGCGGCCCTGTTCGGGGTCTGGGGCGTCGCCCCCGTGGTGCGCAACGTCACCACCGTGGCCGGCCACGGTGTGGAGTGGCTGATCCACCACCACCTGCTGCCCCTGGCGTCCGTGCTGATCGAGCCGGCGAAGGTGCTGTTCCTCAACAACGCCGTCAACCACGGCGTGCTCGGCCCGCTCGGAGTCGCGGAGGCGACCGAGCACGGCAAGTCGATCCTGTTCATGCTGGAGTCCAACCCCGGACCCGGCCTGGGCGTGCTCGTCGCCTACCTGCTGTTCGGCCCGAAGACGCTGCGGCCCAGCGTGCCCGCCGCGATCATCATCCAGTTCCTCGGCGGGATCCACGAGATCTACTTCCCGTACATCCTGATGAAGCCGCGGATGATCCTCGCCTCGATCGCCGGCGGCGCCGCGGGCATCGGGACGTTCATGGTCACCGGCGCGGGTCTCGTCGCCACGCCGTCGCCGGGCAGCATCTTCGCGTACGCGGCCGAGACCCCGAAGGGCGTCGGCTCCTGGTTCGGCGTCTTCGGGGGCGTGCTGGTCGCCGCGGGAGTGTCGTTCGCCGTCGGCTCGGCGCTCCTGGGCTTCGGCCGCTTCGCCGAGGCCGGGGCCGAAGCGGAGGCCGCGGCGGAGGCCGAAGCCGGGACCGCGGCGACGGTCATGGATGAGGCGCCGCAGGAGACGGCGCAGCCCACCACCCACCCCGAACCCCAGGGAGCGTGACCGAGTTGAACGGCAAGGACGTCAAGAAGCTGATCGTGGCCTGCGACGCGGGCATGGGCAGCAGCGTCATGCTCGCGAGCCAGCTCCGCCGCGAGCTGAAGAAGCACTCGGTCGAGGTGGAGCACACCCCGGTCAACTCCATCCCCGCCGACGCCGACGTCGTGGTCTGCCACGCCGGCCTCGGCGCGCGGGCGAAGGCCGGCGCCCCGGACAAGCCGATCGTCACGTTCCAGGTGTTCATCGGCGACCCCGCGGTGACCCGCCTGGTGAAGGCGATCAAGGACGGGAGCGAGATCAGTGCCTGACCTGCTCGACCGCGCGGCCGTACGCCTCGACGCGGTGGCGGCCGACCGCGACGACGCGATCCGCCAGTGCGGGCGGACGCTGTTCGACGTGGGCGCCGTCGACGCCACGTACGTCGAGGCCATGGTCGAACGCGAGCGTTCGATCTCGACGTACGTCGGCGAGGGCGTGGCCATCCCGCACGGCACGCTCGCCGGCAAGGACGCCGTACGCCACGACGCGCTGTGCGTCCTGCGCTTCCCCGCCGGGGTCGACTGGGACGGCAACCACGTCGTCCTGTGCGTCGGCATCGCCGCGAAGGGCGACGGGCACGTCCGGCTGCTGTCCGAGCTCGCCCAGATCCTGCTCGACCCGGACAAGGCACGAGCCCTCCGGGAGACCACCGATGTCGATGAGGTGCTCCGGCTGCTGCAGCCGGACGCAGAGGAGGTTACGCAGTGAAGGTCGCCCGTTTCCACGCGCCCGGGGACATCCGCCTCGAAGAGGCGCCCGAGCCGACGCCGGGCCCTGGAGATGTCAAGATCCGGGTGCGCAACTGCTCGACCTGCGGCACCGACGTCAAGATCTACAAGCACGGCCACCACCACATCCGGCCGCCCCGCGTCATGGGGCACGAGATCGCCGGTGAGGTCGTCGAGGTCGGCGACGGCGTGACCGACTGGGCGCCGGGCGACCGGGTGCAGGTGATCGCCGCGATCCCGTGCGGGCAGTGCGAGGAGTGCCGCCGGGGCCGCCGCACCGTGTGCCCGAACCAGGAGTCGATGGGCTACCACTACGACGGCGGGTTCGCCGAGTACACGATCGTGCCCGCCAAGGTGCTCGCCGTCGACGGCCTGAACCGCATCCCCGACGGCGTCGGCTTCGCCGAGGCGTCGGTGGCCGAGCCGCTCGCCTGCGTGCTCAACGGCCAGGAGCTCGCCCGCGTCGGCGAGGGCGACGACGTGGTCGTCATCGGCGCGGGGCCGATCGGCTGCCTGCACGTACGGCTGGCCCGGTCCCGTGGGGCCGCGCGGGTCTTCCTGGTCGACCTCAACGCCGAACGGCTGGCCATGTCGGCCGAGCGCGTGCACCCCGACGCCGCGCTCACCGGCACGGACGTCGTGGACCAGGTGCTGAAGCTGACGAACGGCCGGGGCGCCGACGTCATCATCACCGCCGCCGCGTCCGGCGCCGCGCAGGAGGCGGCGCTGCAGATGGCCGCGCGCCAGGGGCGGATCAGCTTCTTCGGCGGGCTGCCGAAGGACAACCCGGTCATCTCCTGCGACTCCAACCTCGTGCACTACCGGGAGCTGACGATCGTGGGCGCCAACGGGTCCAGCCCGGCCCACAACGCCCGCGCCCTGGATCTCATCGCCTCGGGCGCGGTGCCCGTCGCCGATCTGATCACCCACCACCTGCCGCTGGCCGACGTCCTCGAAGGCATCGACATCGTGTCCCGCGGCATCGCGATCAAGGTCACCATCGAGCCCTGACGAGGGAGTGGACATGCCGACACGTACCGTGGCCGTCGCCGCACGCTCCGGCCTGCACGCGAGGCCCGCGGCCCTGTTCGTCAAGGCCGCCGCCGACCAGGAGGTGCCCGTGCGCATCCGCGTCGGTGACGGCCGGGCCGTGCCCGCCGCCAGCATGCTCGCGGTGTTGTCCCTCGGCGCCGGGCACGGCACCGAGGTCACCCTCGAGGCCGACGGACCGGGAGCCGAAGCCGCCCTCGACGCCCTGGCCGCCCTGCTCGCCCGCGACCTGGACGCCGAGGAACCCGCCGATGCCTGACCTCGACGCCCCGCCGCGCGCCCTGCGCGGCATCGGGGTCGGTCCCGGCCTGGCCGCCGGGCCGGCGGCGCGGATGGCACCCCCGCCCGCGCTGCCGGAGCCGCGCCCCGTCGCCGATCCGGAGCGTGAGCTCGCCGAGGCCGTACGGGCGCTGGAGGCCACCGAGGCCGACCTGCAGGCCCGCTCCGACGCGGCTCACGGTGAGGCGCGGGACATCCTGTCCGCCCAGGCGATGATCGCCGCCGACCCCACGCTGCGGGAGGGGGTCGCGGAGCGGATACGGAGCGGGGAGGACGCCGCGCACGCCCTGCGGTCCACGTTCGACCGGCATCGCGAGCTGCTCGCCGCCCTCGGCGGGTACCTCGGCGAACGCGCGGCCGACCTGGACGACATCGCGAACCGGGCGATCGCCGTGGCGCTCGGCCGGCCGATGCCGGGCCTGCCGTCCCCCGGGCACCCGTTCGTCCTGGTCGCCGACGACCTGGCGCCCGCCGACACGGTCGGCCTCGACACGGGCACCGTCCTCGCCCTGGTCACCGAGCGCGGCGGACCGACCAGCCACACCGCGATCCTCGCGCGTGCGCTGGGCCTGCCCGCCGTGGTGGGCTGCGCCGGGATCCTCGACGTCCCGGACGGCACGGCGGTGGCCGTGGACGGCACGGGCGGTCAGGTCCGCGCGGGCGTCGGCGCGGACGAGGCCGCCGACGTACGCGCGCGGGCGGACGAGGAGCGCACCCGGCTCGCCGCCGGGCACGGTCCCGGGCGGACCGCGGACGGCCACCCCGTCGACCTCATGGTCAACATCGGGTCCGCGGCCGACCTGCGGGGAGTGGACCTCGACGGGGTCGCCGGGGTGGGACTGTTCCGCACCGAGTTCCTCTTCCTGGACCGCAAGGACGCGCCCGGCCTGGACGAGCAGGTCGCCGCGTACGCCGAGGCGTTCGGCCACTTCCCCGAGGGCACCGTCGTCGTACGGACGCTCGACGCCGGCGCCGACAAGCCGCTGCCGTTCCTCGGTCTCCCGGAGGAGCCGAACCCGGCGCTCGGCGTGCGCGGCCTGCGAGTCGCCCGGGACCAGCCCGAGATCCTCGACACCCAGCTCGAGGCCATCGCGCGGGCCGCCGAGCGGACGACCGCGGACGTATGGGTCATGGCGCCCATGGTCTCGACGCCCGTGGAGGCGGCCGGGTTCGTCGAGCGGGCCCGGGCGTACGGCCTGCGCACGGCGGGCGTGATGGTCGAGGTGCCGGCCGCGGCGCTGCGGGCGGAGCGCCTCCTCCAGGTCGCCGACTTCCTCAGCATCGGGACGAACGACCTCAGCCAGTACACCCTCGCCGCCGACCGGCAGTCGGGATCCATGGCCGACCTGCTCGACCCGTGGCAACCCGCGCTGCTGCGGCTCATCGCGGCCTGCGCGGACGCGGGCCGGCGCAGCGGCAGATCCGTCGGGGTGTGCGGCGAGGCCGCCGCCGATCCGGCCCTGGCGCCGGTTCTGGTGGGCCTGGGCGTGACGAAGCTGTCGATGAGCGCGCGCAGCGTGCCCGCCGTGCGCGCCCGCCTCGCCGCGTACGAGCACGCCCGATGCGAGGAACTGGCCCGCCGCGCGCTCGACGCCGACGACGCCGCCTCGGCCAGGGCCGCCGTGCTGTCCTCCTGACCCGACCGGAGGAATGCCCCCGCCGCCGGCGGGGGCATTCTTTTTTGTGCCCGCGCGCCTGGCGATGACCCGCATGGAGCAGGAGCTCGCTCTTGTGTGGGGTGCCAATGGTGGTGCCGTCCGACGCAGGGCAGTGATCAGTACGCGGCCGACGGCCGAAAGGTTCGACGCGACGGCGCCCGCGTCAGACGCGTACGACCTCGGGGCCCTCCGCGGCGAGGTCCGCGGCCAGCCCGGCGTTCAGGCCCGTGTCCGTGATCAGCACGCTGACCTCGGACAGCGCGGCGAACCGCGCGAGGTAGTCGTTTCCGACCTTGGTGTGGTCGACGAGGACGACGGTGCGCCGCGCGGCCTTCATCATCGACTCCTTCATCGCCGCCTCGGCCGGGTCGGGGGTGGTCAGCCCGGCCTCCACGGAACAGCCGTTCGTCCCCATGAACGCCACGTCGACGCGCAACCGGTCGAGCGGCCGCATCGCCCAGTCGTCGACCGTGGCGAGGGTGCGCCCGCGCACCCGGCCGCCCAGCATGATCACGTTGAGGTTCGACCGCGTGGCGAGGACGGTCGCCAGCGGCGGGGAGTTGACGATGACGGTCAGCTCCCGGTCGCTCGGGAGGACCTGGACGAGGCGCCCGGTCGTCGACCCCGCGTCGATGATGATCGATCCGTCGGCTGGCAGCTCGGCGAGGGCGGCCTTGGCGATGCGCTCCTTCTCGGCGGTCAGCACCGCGTCCCGGGCGGCGAGCGCGGGCTCGAAGCCGAGGCGCTCGACGGGGATCGCGCCGCCGTGCACCCGGCGCAGCGCGCCGGCCCGCTCCAGGACGGTCAGGTCCCGGCGGATCGTCTCCATCGTGACGCCGAAGTCCTCCGCGAGCGTCATGACGTCGACCCGGCCGGCCTCCCGGGTGCGGCGGAGGATCTCCTGCTGTCGTTCCTCGGCGTACATGCTGTCGGTGGTACCGCCATCGGCGGAGAGCGTCAAGCCTGCGAGGAGCAGTGGACCCGTGCCGCCGCGCGGCGGCGATCATGTGTCGTCGCCGGGAAGTGTGACGACGAAGGTGGAGCCGTCCGTAACGCGGACGGTGCCCCCCAAACCGGTGACGAGATCGCGGACGATGGTGAGCCCGAGCCCGGCACCGCCGTCCGCGCGGGTACGGGCGTCATCGAGGCGGACGAAGCGCTCGAAGATCCGCTCGCGATCCTCGGGCAGGACGCCCGGGCCGTCGTCGGTGACGGTCAGCGTGACGCTGCCGCCGGTGCCGGTGCCGGTGCCGGTGCCGGTGCCGGTGCCGGTGCCGGCGACGGTCGCCGTCACCTTCGTACGTGCGTGCCGGGCGGCGTTGTCGAGCAGGTTGCGCACGATCCGCGCAAGCCGGGTCTCGGTCTCGCGTACGAGGGCGGGGCCGGTCGTGTGCGCGGTGAACGCGGGGCCGTCGCCGGTGTGGGCGCGTTCGGCCACCTGCTCCTCGACGATGTCGGCGAGGTCCGAGGCCGTCGACGCGGCCGGCACGGGTGAGGCGAGCAAGAGGAGATCCTCGGCCAGGCGCTGCAGGCGGTCGACGTCGGCCAGCGCCGTGGCGACCGTGTTGGGCCAATCCGTTCGCTCTGGGTAGGCCAGCGCGATCTCCAGCGAGTTGCGGAGGCCCGCCAGCGGGGTCCGCAGCTCGTGAGAGGCGTCGGCGACGAAGTGCCGCTGCCGGTGGTGGGCGTGTTCGAGCCGGTCGAGGGTCTCGTTGGTGGTCCGGGCGAGACGGGTTATCTCGTCGTCGATGGCCGGTACGGGAACCCGCTGATCGAGCGCGTGGGCGCTGATGTCGGCCATCTTCGCCCGGATGGCCTCCACCGGCCGCAGGGCCCGGCCGGTGACGAACCAGGCGATCAGGCCGACGAACGGCACGGCGACCGGCAGGCCCCAGCCGAGCAGACGATCGATCGTGGCGACGGCCGTCCTGGCGTCGGCCGGCGAAACGAGCACATACACCGTCAGGCGCTGGGCCGCCTGGCCGCCGCTGCCGGTCAGGCTCTTGATCTGGTCGGCGGGCAGCACGTCGGTGGTGCCGACGACGAACCGGCCCTTCCCTCGGACCGTACGGATGCCCCACCCGACCCGTGGGGGGAATTCGGCCAGGGGCATGTCCAGGTCTTCGCCGAAGATCGACCCGGACACCATGGCGCTCCGCCCATCGGCGAGGACGACGGCGAAGGAGAAGTCGGTGCCTTCCGGTCTGACCCCCGACTCGAAGCTGTAGGTCAGCGAGAAGGCGTCCCGTGTCGCCTCCTCCCGCGCTGCGGTCATCCTCTGGTCACGGACGACGTCGCGGACTCCCCAGCCGCCGGCGCCGAAGACGACGGCGGCCGCGAGCGCCGCGCTCAGCGCGGCCCGCGCCCGTACCGACGTGAACCGCCTAACCACGGGTGGTCACCAGCCGATAGCCGGCGCCGCGCACGGTCTGGATCGTCGGCGGCCCGGACGGGAGCTTTCGGCGCAGGGTGCGGACGTAGACCTCGACGATGTTCACGTCGCCGTCGAACGCCTGGTCCCAGACTTCATCGATGATGTCGATCTTGGCGACCACTTCGTCCGGCCGGCGCGCCAGGCACTCCAGCACCGCGAACTCCTTCGCGGTGAGCCGTACCTCCGCCGCGCTGTGACGGCATCGGCGGGCGGCGAGGTCGAGCCGCAGGTCGCCGGCGGTCAGGACCGATGGGCGGGTCGCGCCGCCACGGCGCAGCAGCGCGCGCAGCCGGGCGACGAGGACGACGTAGGAGAACGGCTTGCAGATGTAGTCATCGGCGCCGGTGTCGAGCGCTTCCGCCTCGTCGTACTCGCCGTTCTTCGCGGTCAGCATGAGGATCGGCACCGAGCTGCCGCATCGGCGCAGCCGCTCGCAGACGGCGAAGCCGTTGAGTCCGGGCAACATGATGTCCAGGACGACCACGGTGTAGGGGTGGGTGAGCGCGAGGCTCAGCCCCTCCCGGCCGTCATGGGCGACGTCGACCGCATACCCTTCGGCCCGCAGGCCATGGGTCAGCGTGGTCGAAAGCCGTTCGTCGTCTTCCACCAGCAACAACCGCATCGGGCCATTATGGCGACATGGCGCCGGGCATTCCTGAAATCGGCTTCAGGTTGCTTCAGCGGGCATTCAGCGCCGGTCGGCCAGTCTGCCCGCCGTGTCATCCTCTCCACGGCTGCTCGCCGGCCTGCTCTTCGCCGCTTACTCCGCGCTTTCGGTGAACCGTCATCGTCAGATGCGGAGCACCGGATATGATCTCGGAATCTTCGAGCAGGCGGTCCGCTCGTACGCTCATCTGCGCCCGCCGATCGCCGATCTGAAAGGGCCCGGTTTCAACCTGCTGGGCGACCATTTCCATCCGGTCATCATCCTCGCCGTGCCGTTCTATCGGATATTCCCGAGCCCGGTCACGTTGCTGGTCCTCCAGGCGGCGCTGCTCGCGCTGTCGGCGGTGCCGGTGACGCGCCTCGCGATCGAGTTCTGCGGCCACCGTGCGGGTGTCTGCCTCGGCCTGGCGTACGGCCTGTCGTGGGGGATTCAGCAGGCCGTCGTCTTCGACTTTCACGAGATCGCCTTCGCGGTGCCGCTGCTCGCGCGCAGCGTGGAACTGCTCGCCCGGCGCAGTTGGCGCGCCGCCGCGGGCTGGGCGCTGCCGCTCCTGCTCGTCAAGGAGGATCAGGCGTTCATCGTCGCGGCGATCGGCGCGTACATCTTCTGGCGGGGCCGCCGCGGTCTCGGCGCGCTCGTCGCCGCGGTCGCGGTCGAGGTCGGCGCGCTCGTCGTCGTCATCATCATCCCGGCGTTCAATCCACACCATTCCTATCCGTACGGCAAGACCGCAGGACCCATTTCCTCTTTGCCGGTTCCGGTGACCAAGGAGGAAACCATGCTGGCATTGCTCGCGCCTACGCTGTTCTTCGCGCTGCGCTCGCCGTTGGTGCTGCTCGCGGCTCCCTCTTTGCTCGCGCGATTCTGGACGTCCAGTCCGAACCTCTGGGGTACTCGGTTCCATTACAGCGCCGTGCTGATGCCCATTCTCTTCATCGCCTTCGCCGACGGCCTGGCCCGGATGCGCGCGAGCGACCGCGTCGTCCTGCTGCGGGCCGCCCGTGTCGCGCCGATCCTGGCCCTCCTCATCGCGGTGTGCGTTCCGCAACCACTTTGGAGTGTGCTCAGCCCCGCCTCCTGGCGGGTGCCGGAACAGGTCAGGACCGCTGAAGCGCTGTTGCGGACTATCCCCGACGGAGCGGACGTGGCAGCCGCCAACCGCATCGCACCTCAGCTCACCGGCCGTTGCCGGGTGTTCCGCTTCCTCAGCGAGCCCACCCCGTGGTTCCGTCCCGAATGGGTGGTGACCACCGGCGCACCGTACGAGCAGTCGATGATCGCGGACCTGCCCTCGCTGGGCTACCGGGTCGTGGCCCAGGCCACCGGCATCACCATCTACCGCCGTCCGCGTGCCGCCGGGTGACCTTAGGGAGCCGTTAAGGCGCGCATAAGGCTCGGAGGCGGGAGCGGCCGCTATAACGGATCGGTCGCCCTTTCCGCCGGGTTGTCCAGGCGAAACGACTTCATTGACACCTTGTTTTAAGGGGGATAGTGTCCCGCTTGACTGAAAGGAAGCTTTCCTGTCAGCAGCCTTCGGGGGAGGCCGCCGTACCCGCTCCGGACCGAAGGGAAGCACCGTGCTCCACCGCGTCGACCCCGCGCGCCTGCACCGGTCCCTCACCACATCCCTCTGCGCGCTCATCGCCCTCGCCGCCGCCCTCGTGGCCGGCCCCGTCCCCGCCCGGGCCGCCGGGGAGTCCGTGAACATCTGGCTCACCACCACGGACGACTCCGCTGGCCGCCACGTCACCCGCGGCCTGCAACAGCAGACGCCGATCGCGTTCGGAACCGGCGGCAGCGCCGCCCAGACCATCACCGTCGACGAGAACACCAGGTACCAGCGCTTCACCGGCGCCGGCGCGTCGTTCACCGACACGGCCGCCTGGCTCCTGAACAGCAGCGGCGCGCTCAGCTCCGCCACCCGTACCCAGGTCATGCAGAAGCTCTTCGACCCGTCCGCCGGGATCGGGCTGAGCTTCCTGCGCAACCCCATGGGCGCGTCCGACCTCGCCCGCTACAGCTACTCATACGACGACATGTCCGCCGGCCAGACCGACCCGAGTCTCGCGCACTTCTCCATCGCGCACGACCTCGCCGACGTCGTGCCCCTCACCAAACAGGCGAAGCAGCTCAACCCGGCGCTCACGGTCATGGGCACCCCGTGGAGCGCGCCCGCCTGGATGAAGGACAACGGCGACTTCAACAACCCCGGCTGGCTGCAGGCCCAGTACTACGGCGCGTACGCCCAGTACTTCGTGAAGTACCTCCAGGCGTACGAGGCGCAGGGCGTGCACGTCGACCTCGTCACCGCGCAGAACGAGCCCACCTGCTGCAACGGCTACCCGTCGATGAGCTGGAACGGCTCCGGCCTGGACTACTTCACCAAGACGAACCTGCTGCCCGCGCTGCACGCGGCGGGCCTCACCACCAAGGTGCTCGCCCTCGACTGGAACTGGGACGCCTACGACGGCTACGGCGCCCCCGTCGTCGACGACGCCACGATCCGGAACGACTCGCTCTTCGGCGGGATCGCCTGGCACGGCTACGGCGGCAACGTGACCGAGCAGACCACCGTGCACAACCAGTACCCCTCCGTGGACGCCTACGACACCGAGCACTCCGGTGGCACGTGGATCGGCGACCAGCAGAAGGAGGACATGCACAACATCGTCGACTACACCCGCAACTGGGGCAAGAGCGTCGTCAAGTGGTCCCTCGCCGTCGACCAGAACATGGGCCCGCACAACGGCGGCTGTGGCACCTGCACCGGCCTCGTCACCGTGCACAACGGCGACTCCCGTAGCGGCCAGGTCGACTACACCATCGAGTACTACGACATGGGCCACCTGACCAAGTTCGTACGGCCCGGGGCCTACCGCATCGCCTCCACCGCGAACACCGCCGTCCCGAACGTCGCCTGGCAGAACCCGGACGGTTCCAAGGCGCTGATCGCCTACAACGACAGCGGCAGCACCCAGTCCGTCAAGGTCGTCTGGGGCGGCCAGTCGTTCGTCTACTCGCTGCCCGCCCACACCACCGCGACCTTCACCTGGAACGGCACCCAGAGCGGCGGCGGCACCGCCACCGGCCAGATCACCGGGTACGGCGGCAAGTGCGTCGACGTCGCCGGGGCGAGCAGCGCCAACGGCGCCGCCGTCCAGCTCTACGACTGCAACGGCACCACCGCGCAGCAGTGGACGGTCGGAACGGACGGCACGATCCGGGCCCTCGGCAAGTGCATGGACCTCACCTCCGCCGGCACCGCGAACGGCACCCAGGTCCAGCTGTACGACTGCAACGGGACCGGCGCCCAGCAGTGGACCCGGGGGACGGGCTCGTCCCTCGTCAACCCGGCGTCGGGCCGGTGCCTGGACGCCACCGGCCCGAGCTCGGCCAACGGCACGCGGCTGCAGATCTGGGACTGCACCGGCGCCGCCAACCAGCAGTGGACCCTTCCCAGCTGACACCCCTTCCCGCAACTCGAGAGGAGAGCCATGTCCCCGTCACCCCGCCGACGTAGGACCGGCCGGTTGTTCCTGGCGGCCCTGGCGCTCGCCGGCCTGGGCAGCGCCGCGACGGTGGTCGCCGGCAACGGCACCCACGCCACGATCCTGCCGGCCGCGGCGGCCGCCACCGCCACCTTCACCGACGACTTCGACGGGCCCGCCGGTGCGGCCGTCGACGCGAGCAAGTGGCGCCCGGAGACCGGCGACAACGTCAACAACCACGAGCGCGAGTACTACACCAGCGGCACGCACAACGCCGCGCTCGACGGCCAGGGACACCTGGTGATCACCGCCCGCAAGGACAACCCCGGCAACTACAACTGCTGGTACGGGACCTGCCAGTACACCTCCGCCCGGCTGTCGACCGCGGCCACCTTCACCCAGGCGTACGGCCACTTCGAGAGCCGGATGAAGATCCCGCGTGGCCAGGGCATGTGGCCCGCCTTCTGGATGCTCGGCAACGACATCGGCAGCGTCGGCTGGCCGAACAGCGGTGAGATCGACATCATGGAGAACGTCGGCTTCGAACCGGGCACCGTGCACGGCACGATCCACGGACCGGGCTACTCCGGCTCCGCCGGCATCGGCGCGGGCTACACCCTGCCGGGCGGAGCGCACTTCTACGACGACTTCCACACCTTCGCGGTGGACTGGTCGCCGAACTCGATCCAGTGGTCCGTCGACGGGAACGTCTACGAGACCCGTACGCCGGCCGACCTGAACGGCAACCGCTGGGTCTTCGATCACCCCTTCTACATCATCGTCAACCTCGCGGTCGGCGGCTACTGGCCCGGCGACCCGGACGGCAGCACGACCTTCCCGCAGCAGCTCGTGGTCGACTACGTGCACGTCACCACCTCCAGCTCGCCGGGCGGGCGCACCGGCCAGATCACCGGCTACGGCGGCAAGTGCGTGGACGTCAACGCCGCCAACAGCGCGAACGGTACGGCGATCCAGCTCTACGACTGCAACGGCACGTCGGCGCAGCAGTGGACGGTCGGGTCGGACGGGACCCTGCGCGCCCTCGGCAAGTGCATGGACGTCACCGCGGCCGGCACGGCCAACGGCACGCAGGTACAGCTGTACGACTGCAACGGCACCGGAGCGCAGAAGTGGCAGGCCGGCGCGAACGGGTCGCTGGTCAACCCGGCCTCCGGGCGCTGCCTCGACGCCACCGGCCCGAGCTCGGCCAACGGCACGCGCCTGCAGATCTGGGACTGCGCCGGCAGCGCCAACCAGAAGTGGACGCTGCCGAGCTGACCCCCGATCTCCCGTGCCGGTGCCCGCGGCTGCGCGCCGGGCACCGGCACGGGGCGTGCCATCGTCCCTAGACGAGTCTGGTCCCGCAGCGAGCCGCGGGACCAGGTGGGTTCGACGGAGGGACCCGGCCGGACCCGGCAGGGCTCCTCAGGTGAGCCGTTCCGGTGAGCCTCCGCTCAGTGGCGGGTCACCGTTCCGGCGTTGGTGCGCAGTCGAGCGTTGTCCTCCGGCACACCATGCGTGGTGATGTCGCCGCTGTCGAGGCTGACACGGATTTTGAAGTCGGAGGGGATCCTGAAGGTGACCGTCAGGTGACCCTCGTCCGTGGCCGGAGCCGGGGTCGGCTCGCCGATGGTGACTCGACCACCGCCGAGGCGAACCGGTCCCTTGATGATCGGGGCGGCGATGCTGCCTCGGTCGGCCCGGACGATGAGGGTCCCTCCCACGTGAACGCCTCCCTGGAGCCCGCTGGAGCGGGTCACCGCAGGGAACAGCGCCAGTTCGAGCTCGTCGACCACGGGCACCAGCTTGGCCTTGGCGGCCTCGGTCTCGAAGACGTCGCCGGTGGCCTCGATGTGGACGTCGAGCTTGGTGCGGCCCTCTTCGCCATGGACGATGACGTCGATGTCGCGGCCCAGGACCACGAAGAGGCGGAAGCCGTCGAGGCCTGAGTTGAGGTCATATGCCATGGTGCACTCCTTGAAGATTCTGGTTCCGGCGTCTGCTCGTGCCGCATACGGCACGTACGAGACCGTCCAGACCGCTCGTCTGTTCGCAGCCTGCCTTCTGCCGGGGCTTGTGGATCAGGGGTGCTCGGGTCGGCACGGGGCGTGCCGTCCGCCCGGGGCGGGTATGGGGGATCTTCGGGGGGGACGACACACGTGAAGGCGGCGCGCGCTTATCCGATCACCGCGCACACGACGGATGTGCGGATCGAGCAGGTCGAGGTCCCGGTCCCCGTTCCCGGCGAGGTGCTCGTCCAGATCACGGCGGCGGGCGTGACGCCGCTGGACCACTCCCTGGCGACGAGCGGGCCGTCGCGGGTGGGGTTGCTCCCGCTCACGCTGGGCGGTGAGGGCGCCGGCGTGGTCGTCGCCGACCCCGCCGCACACTGGCGGGCCGGCACGCGGGTGATGTTCTTCGCCGGTCCCGGCGGTGTCACCGCGGACGGCACGATGGCCGAGTTCGCCGTCGTACCCGCGCGGAATCTCGCCGAGATCCCGGTCAGCGTCTCCGACGAGGTCGCGGCCGCCGTCCCCATCGCCTACCTCACCGGGCTGCTCGCCCTGCGCATGGGCGCCTTCCGGCCGGGGCGGTGCGTGTTCGCGCCGGGCATCGGCGGCAGCGTGGGCAACGCCACCGTTCAGTTGGCGCGCGCCCTCGGCGCGGCAGCCGTCGCGGGCGGGGTCGGGACCACGGCCAAGGCGGAGGCCATCCGGGCCGCCCCGTGGGCGCGTGGCATCGAGGTCGTCGACTTCGAACGCGACCGGCTGCCGGACGCGCTCGGCGACGGCTTCCCGGCCGGCATCGACCTGGCCGTCGACGGCGTCGGCGGACCGGTGACCGCGCAGATCGTGGCCGCCATGGCGGTGGCCGGACGCCTCGTCCTGGTCGGCTGCTCAGCGGGCCACAGCACCCGGCTTCCACTGCACGAGGTCATCGAACGCCGTACCACTCTGCACGGTTTCTCCCTGCACGCCGCGTCGACCGCCGAGTCGACGGCGGCCTGGGCCCAGATCACCGGCCTGCTGACGGCGGGACGGATCAGCCCGGTCATCGACTCGATCTACCCGCTGGAGGCGGTGGGTGAGGCGCTGCGCCACCTGGTCGAGGACCGCCCGATCGGAAAGGTCGTCATCACCGGCCTGTCCTCTACCCGCTGACCGTCCGACGCGCCGAGCGATCGGCGCGGTCGCCGATCGGGGCCGACCACTCCGGCGCCGAACGCTCGGTGAACACGGCGGCGACACGGGACGAAAGCCTCAGATCTCCGCCGGATCCCGGCGTTCTCCGAGTCTTCCGCCCGGGTCGTCGAGCGAGGTCTCGGTCGCCGTGATCGTCCGCCGGAGCAGCTCCCGCGCGGTGGCGATCTGCGCGGACCGCCGGTCGAGGGCGTCCAGTTGGGCCCGGAGCGCGTCGAGCACCCCGGGACACGGGGCGACAGTGCTCCTGGCGCTCGTGCAGGGGAGGACCTGCCGGATGACGCGGGTCGGCAGCCCCGCCGCCAGGAGCGCCCGCACCCGCGCGACCGTTTCCACGGCACCGTCGTCGTACACCCGGTATCCGTTCGGTTCGCGCTCCGGTCGCAGCAGCCCGACCCGCTCGTAGTAGCGGAGCAGGCGTTCGCTGGTCTCCGTCCGGGCGGCCAGCTCCCCGATGAGCACGCCGTCGGCCCTCCCGTCTTGACCTTCCAACTGTGTCAGGGGGCAACAGTGGGCCCGCCGGCCGCATTCCGGCGGCCGCCGACACGAGGAGCCCGCAGTGATCATCGATGCGCACGGCCACGTCCACGACCCGGTCGCGGACCACCTTCGTCTCCTGGACGACGCGGGGGTGGACCGCGCGGTCCTCTTCCCCACCCGGCCGCACCCCGAACGGGCCGCCGACCTCGAAGGACTCCGGCGGGAGATGAGCGTGCTGGACCGGGCGCTGGACGGGCGCGGTACGGGCGACGACGGGTACGCCGCCGCGTGGCGGGAACTGGACGACGCGCTGGCGGCCCACCCGGACCGGTTCATCGGGTTCGGCTCCGTGCGCCTGAACCTCTCCGACGACGAGATCGCCGCGGCGGTCGAGCGGGACATCGTGGGGCGCGGGCTGCACGGCATCGGAGAGCTCACCCCGCCTCCCGGCGGGGCCGCCCGGATCGAGCCGGTGCTGAAGGCGGCGCACGACCACGGCGACCTGCCCGTCGTCGTGCACGGCTTCGCCCCGACGACCGCCGAGGACCTGCGCACGCTGGCCGCCCTGTGCGGCACGGCATCCCTCGGTGCCGTTGATCGTGAGTCAGCTCGGCGGGCTGAACTGGATGACCGCCGTCGAGCTGGCGCGGGAGACGCCGAACATCTACCTGGAGCTGTCCACCGCGCACCTCATCTTCGCGGTGCGGCTGGCCGTCCAGGAGCTGCCGGAGCGGACGCTGTTCGGCTCGGACGCGCCGTACGGCGATCCCGTCGTGGCCCGCACCACGGTCGAACGGGTCACCGGGCCAGGAGAGGTGCGCGACCTGGTGCTCGGCGGAACGCTCCTGCGGCTCCTCGACCGGGACGGGAGAAGCCGCAGTTCCTGAGCGTTCGGGCCGGACCTCACTCAGAGCGCGGCGAGGCGCGCCTTGACCTCTTTGGCCGACGGGTTGGTGACGGCCGTACCATCGGGGAACACGACGGTCGGCACGGTCTGGTTGCCGCCGTTGACGCTCTCGACGAACTCGGCGGCCGCCGGGTCGCGCTCGATGTCCACCTCGACCATGTGGATGCCCTCACGGGCCAGCTGGGTCTTGAGCCGGCGGCAGAAGCCGCACCAGGTCGTGGTGTACATGGTCAGCTCACCCGTCGCGGGCGCGGTCATGGCTCTCCTTCGTCTGGGGGCGACGCTCGAGTCGACTGTCCCAACGTCCGATCAACGGCCGGCATTCCCCCGAGCGCCGCACACGGGCGACGGCGGGCGACCGGGCCTGGGAGGATGGAAAGGAGTGAAGGGAGGGGCTATGGAGGCCGAGCGGATCCTCGCCGGGCTCGACCCGGACCAGCGCGCGGTCGCCGAGGCGACCCGGGGCCCGGTGTGCGTGCTGGCCGGTGCGGGCACCGGCAAGACCCGGGCGATCACCCACCGGATCGCGTACGCCGTACTGACGGGCGTCATCGCGCCCCAGCGGGTGCTGGCGGTGACGTTCACCACCCGGGCCGCCGGTGAGCTGCGCGGTCGGCTGCGGCAGCTCGGCGCGCCCGGCGTGCAGGCCCGTACCTTCCACTCGGCGGCGCTGAAGCAGCTGTCCTACTTCTGGCCGAAGGTGATCGGCGGGGATCCTCCCACGCTCATCGAGTCGAAGTTCGGCCTGGTCGCGGAGGCGGCACGGGCCTGCCGTCTGTCCCTCGGCCGTACGGAGCTGCGCGACGCCGCGGCCGAGATCGAGTGGTCCAAGGTCACCCAGACCCGCCCGGAGGACTACCCGGCCTCGGCCGCCAAGGCCGGGCGTACCCCGCCGGCCGACGCGTCGGACGTCGCCCGGATCTACGAGGCGTACGAGGAGCTCCGCCGCGAGCGCAACCTGCTCGACTTCGAGGGCATGCTGGAGCTGACCGCCGCGATGCTCACCGAGCATCAGGAGGTCGCGAACCAGGTGCGCGACCAGTACCGCTACTTCGTCGTCGATGAGTTCCAGGACGTCAACCCGCTGCAGAAGCTCCTGCTCGACGTCTGGCTCGGCGACCGCGACGAGATCTGCGTGGTCGGCGACCCGAACCAGACGATCTACTCCTTCACCGGTGCCAGCCCCGCGTACCTCCTGCGCTTCACGGTCGAGCACCCCGACGCGAAGGTCGTCAAGCTGGTCCGCGACTACCGGTCGACCCCGCAGGTGGTGCACCTGGCCAACGGCGTGCTGGCGCAGGCGAGGGGCGAGGCGCGCAAGCATCGCCTGGAGCTGGTCGCGCAGCGGCCCGGCGGCCCCGAGCCGACCTTCCACGAGTTCGACGACGAGGTCGCGGAGGCCGAGGCCGTCGCCAAGCGGGCGCGGGCGCTGATCGAGGAGGGCGTGCCCGCCCGGGAGATCGCGGTGCTGTTCCGCATCAACGCCCAGTCGGAGCCGTACGAGCAGGCGTTCGCCGACGCCGGCGTGCCGTACGTCGTGAAGGGCGCGGAGCGGTTCTTCGAGCGCGCGGAGGTGCGCCAGGCGGTGGTGCTCCTGCGCGGCGCCGCCCGGTCCGCCGACGACGGCGAGCCGCTCGTACGGGCCGTGCGCGACGTTCTGGCCGCCGCCGGGCTCACCGACCGGCCGCCGGAGGGGCGCGGCGCCGCCCGGGAGCGCTGGGAGTCCCTGGCCGCCCTGGCCCAGCTCGCCGAGGACGTCGCCGCCGACCGGCCGGGCGCGGGCCTGCGCGAGTTCGTCACCGAGCTCGAGGAGCGCGCGAACGCCCAGCACGCCCCCGCCCTCGAGGGCGTCACGCTGGCCACCTTGCACACCGCGAAGGGCCTGGAGTGGGACGCGGTGTTCCTCGCCGGTCTGGTCGAGGGCACGCTGCCGATCATCTACGCGGAGAAGAGCCCGGAGCAGATCGAGGAGGAGCGCCGGCTGCTGTACGTCGGCGTGACGCGGGCCCGCGAGCACCTCGCCCTGTCCTGGGCGCTCGCCCGGTCCCCGGGCGGCCGCAAGGGCCGCCGCAGGTCGCGGTTCCTCGACGGTCTCGCGCCGCAGAGCTCGGGTCCGCCCCGCGTCGACCGGTCGAAGCGCCGGCCCGTCGCCTCCGGACCGCAGCCGTGCCGGGTCTGCGGACGGCCGCTGACCGCCGCGATCGAGCGCAAGCTGGGCCGCTGTGAGAGCTGCCCGGCCGACTACGATGAGGATCTGCTGGCCCGCATGAAGGACTGGCGCGTGACGGCGTCCAAGGAGCAGAAGGTCCCGGCCTACGTCGTCTTCACCGACGCCACCCTGCAGGCCATCGCCGAGCGCGTCCCCGCCTCGGAGGCGGAGCTGGCCGCGATCCCCGGTGTCGGCGCCGTCAAGCTGGAGCGATACGGTTCGGCCGTGCTCGCCCTGTGCCGGGGAGAGACCCCGCAAGCCTGAGGAGTAGGGAAGCGATGAACGCCGCGCTGAAGGAGCTGCTCGACCTGCTCGACCTGGAGCAGATCGAGGCCGACATCTTCCGTGGGCGCAGCCCGGAGGAGCGCCAGCAGCGCGTGTTCGGCGGCCAGGTCGCCGGCCAGGCGCTGGTCGCCGCCGGTCGTACCGTCCCCGACGACCGCCGGGTGCACTCGCTGCACGCGTACTTCATCCGGCCCGGCGACCCGAGCGTGCCGCTCGTCTACACCGTCGACCGGGTCCGCGACGGCAGGTCGTTCACCACCCGCCGCGTCTCCGCCATCCAGCACGGCAAGGTCATCTTCACCCTCTCGGCGTCGTTCCAGATCGCCGAGGACGGCCCGTCGCACCAGGCGCCGATGCCCGAGGTGCCGGGCCCGGAGGAGCTGCCGACGTTCCAGGAGCGGATGGAGCGGCTGTTCGGCAAGCTGGACAACGAGTTCATGCGCAACCGGCCGATCGACCTGCGGCACGTCACCCCGCTGACCTGGGAGGCCGCCCGTGACCCCGAGCTGGTCGGGCCGGAGTCGCTGGTCTGGCTGCGGGTGGCCGGCGAGCTGCCCGCCGACCCGCTGCTGCACGTCTGCCTGATGACGTACGCCTCGGACATGACCCTGCTGGACACCGTCCTGCTCAACCACGGCCTCGCCTGGGGCGACCGCCGGACGATGGGCGCCAGCCTCGACCACGCGATGTGGTTCCACCGGCCGTTCCGCGCCGACGAGTGGCTGCTGTACGCCCAGGACACCCCGAACGCCTCCGGCGCCCGCGGCCTGGCCCGCGGTCAGGTCTTCACCCGGTCCGGCGAGCTCGTCGTCTCCGTCGTCCAGGAAGGCCTCATCCGCGTCACCGACTCCTGACCGCGGATACACGTCCAGAACAGCCGTCTCCGCAGATCGGCGACCTCGACGTATTCGCCGCCTTGACCCCGCTATGGCTGCTCACGCGCCACTGAACGACCGACAGGTCCAGGCTGCTCACGTCTGTTCGTCGTATTTCAAAAGGCCAATTGTTCTCGCATAACGTCATTGTCTCGGCCTACGGGCCGGCACCTGCCTGGCGGCAGGTTCTCGACCCCGCGAGAGAACGACACCCTGGCTGTAGGAGGATAGCGGCACGATCAGCGCTGCTGATCGAGTAGGGGTTCGACGGCGATGGGCGATGTTAATGGGTGACTTTTTCGAGCGGATCGTCGATGTCGAGGTTACCGGCGAGGAGGCTGGGTCGCTCGCGAAGCAGATGGTCGACTGGATGGTCTCCGAGGGGCTGATCATGCGCGAGATGTCCCGCGAGGGGATGTACAGCCTGACCGTGGACGATGGGTATAAGCCAGGCCCCAACTGGGAACGGGCTGTAGCAGATTCGTCGGACTCGTCGTGGATACCGGGTCCGGTGGCGGTCATCGTCGGGCGGGATTATCACGTCGGGGGACAGGGACAGAGCGAGGCGGACTCCGCTACCTGCCCGCGGTGTGACACGAGAACCGTGATCATCGACTACCCGGTGGAGTTGGAGGCGGACCAAGAGGCTTGGCAGCCGTTCAGCGACGGCATTGCCGCCTGGAAGGAGACCGGTGAAGGGAGCGTCCTCTGTCCCGCCTGTGGAGCCTCCGTCCCGGTCACCGAGTGGCGGTTCGGGGACGGCTTCGCCCTCGGAGCGCTCGCGTTCGATTTCTGGGGGTGGCCGCCGCTCGGCAACGGCTTCCGCGCGGTGTTCAGCGAGCACTTGGGGCACCGCACCGAAGAACAGTCGGGCAAGTTCTGACACGCTCCAAGGCTCGGGCTCGCGGTGGCGTACGGTGGCCGGCTGATGCGGATCACCACGCGGAACGCGCGTTTTCAGCAGTGGGCGGCGTTGCTCACCGATCGGACGAAGCGCCGTCGCTCGGCGGAGTTCCTGGTGCAGGGCGTGCTGGACGAGCCAGTCGGCGCTTACCGGTGCGACGTCTCGGTGGTCCAGAAAGGCCTCATCCGCATCACCGGCCGCTGACCGGGCTACGGGTTCAGGACGGCCGTGTTCCGAAGATCGGCGACTTCGACGCATTCACCGCCTTGGCCTCCGCTGTAGCTGCTCACGCGCCACTGAACGATAGACAGGTCCAGGCTGCTCACGTGTGATCCTCCAGTGCGCCGTCGTTTCGAAAGCCGGTCACGTATGACGGAACTGAGGGGTCGCCGGGGATCGCACCGGCCTCGAGCTCGAAGCGGCCACGGTGGCAGGCGTACAGGGCTGGAGACCGGGCCGTTCGCCCACGCCTCGAACGGCTCGGGGAAGAGCGGACGCTCCTCCCACGCGAGATGGTAGCCGTAAGCGTCCCGTAAGCGTCGTAGCAGAGCTTCTGCAGCTTCATCGCGGTCATGGGGCCACGCTGCTGCAGGATGTATGCCGCTACGTCCCGGACCGGCGCTATGCGTCCACCACCTCCCATCTTCGACCTAACGGTAGCTACCGTTTCGAGAGGGGAATGCTCCCGTGGCTCGCGAGGAGTTCCGTGCCACCGGAGGTCATCGCGACGCTACGAACTGGGCATCCCGGGTGAGCGGCTAGCGTGGCAAAAGGGGTGAACCGGCGGTTGCGGGTCATACCTCAGCATGGGCGGTGTCATCTGACAACGTCCTAGATCGGGAAGGTGGTGGGGCTCGCGGGACCCGCGGGTCCGACGGCGTGGACGTTCCTGGCGTTACCTCTACGGGACGGCGGGGCCACGGGCGGGTGACGGAGGCCGCGTGGGGCGCGGCTCCGTACCCGGTGGTGCTGGCCGACGCCGACGGCCGGGTGGTGGAGCTGAACCAGGCCGCCGTCCGGCTGTTCCCACGCGCGGAGCCGGGGGCGAGCCTCGCGGCGACGACGCCCGGATGGCTGGCGGAGGCACACCGCGACACGTACGAGTCCGGCGCCGATGCCGCGCCCGTGCGGGGCGAGGTGGGCCGACGCAGCTTCACGGCGTACCCGGCCCGCTCCCCGGACGGGAACGTGATGTGGTGGCTGGTCGACGAGACCGACCGGCAGCGGGCCGAGGCCGACCAGCAGAGGGCGGAGGCCGATCGGCGGCGGGCGGAGGCCGAGCTGGCGGCGGAACGGGAGAGCATGGCGCTCCTGGCGGAGGCGGCCAACGCCCTGTTGACGACGTTGAACGTCGACCGGTGCACGGAGGCCACGGCACGGCTGGCGGCCGAGCATCTGGCCGACGCCGCGGTACTCGTCGCGCACGCCGAGGGGCGCCGACCGCCGACGGTCCTGGCGGCCCACGGGGGCGAGGTGTCCCGTCTCACCGCGCCGGTCGCCCTCGCCGAGGTGCCCGGGCTGAACGAGGCGCTGTGGCACTTCCCGCCGGTTCCCTCTCGCTGGATCGACCCGGGCGAGCTGCCGCCGTGGGCCGTTCCCGAGGGTTTCCACGGGCCGGTCGGCACGGCGGTCGTGACACCGCTGCCCGGCGTGTGCGCTCCGGCCGGCGCGCTCATCCTGCTGTGCCGTGCTGACCGGCCGGTGTTCGGCGAGAACGAGGACAGGTTCGCCCGGCTGTTCGCGGCGCGGGCCGGCGCGGCGCTTTCGGCGGCCGGCATGTACGCCGAGCAGGCCGGGATCACCACGATCCTCATGCGCGACCTGCTGCCGCCCCGGCTGCACCGCGTCCACGGCGTGGACTTCGCCGGACGGTACCGCGCGTCGGTACGCAGCGAGCTCGTGGGCGGTGACTTCTACGAGGTCCATCCCGGCGCGGATGAGACGGCCGAGTCCCTCGTCGCCCTCGGCGACGTGTGCGGCAAGGGGCTGGAGGCGGCGGTCACCACCGGAAAGATCCGTACCACGCTGCGCGCGCTGCTGCCCATGGCCGGAGATCACCTGCGGATGCTGTCCCTGCTCAACGGGGCGCTGCTGGAAACGGAATCGAGCCGGTTCGCCACCGTCGTACTGGCGTCCGCGGTGCGGGCCGGTGATCGCGTACGGTTGCGGCTGACCAGCGCGGGGCATCCGCCGCCGCTGATCGTGCGCTCCGGCGGCGGCGTCGAGGAGGCCGCCACCCGCGGCCTCCTGATCGGCGCCTTCCCCGAGATCGAGGCGACCACCGTCGAGACAGAACTCGCGCCGGGCGAGACCTGCGTGTTGTACACCGACGGCATCACCGAGGCCCGCGGTGGTCCGCTCGGCGACGCCATGTTCGGCGAGCGGCGGCTGAAGGACGCGCTGTCCGAATGCGAGGGGATGCCCGCCGCGGCCATCGTGGAGCACGTGCAGATGCTCGCGGCGCAGTGGGCAGGGAACCGCGACCACGACGACATGGCCATCGTGGCGATCAGCGCGCCGTACACCCGGAGCCCGTGACCGGAGCGCCACTCACGAGGCGAGGAGACCGATGACGACCGCTTCGAACCGCCCGGACACCAGGGCCCTCTCCACCCGGTTGTGGGACGCCGTGCGGAAGGGCGACGAGTGCGCCGCCGTCCAGACCGTACGGTCGGCACTGGACGCCGGGCTGGACGCCGAGTCGGCGCTGCTGGACGTGGTCGCGCCGGTACAGGCCAAGATCGGCACCGAATGGGCCGCGAACCGGATGAGCGTCGCCCGGGAGCACGCCGCGACGGCCGTCAACGACCATGTCGTCACCGCGGTGGCCCACCACGCGTCCGCGTCGTCCCACCGGCCGTCTCCGGGCCGGGTCACGGTGACCTGCGTCGACGGGGAGTGGCACGTCCTGCCCGCCCGCCTGCTGGCGGAGACCCTCCGGCTGCGGGGCTGGCAGGTCGACTTCCTCGGCTGCCAGATACCCGTCCCGTACCTGGTCGATCATCTGCACCGTACGGGACCCGACGCGCTGGCCCTGTCCTCTTCCATCCCCACCCGCCTGCCCACCGCGCACGCCACGATCGCCGCGTGCCGGGCCGCGGGCTTCCCCGTCATCGTCGGCGGCGCGGCCTTCGGCCCCGGCGGGTGCTACGCCGACCGGCTCGGCGCCGACGGCTGGGCCCCCGACGCGCGTGCCGCTGCCGACCTCCTCGCCGAGATCGTCGCTCGCCGGTTCGCCCTACAGGATCCCCGGCGGTCGGCGAACGACCTGCCGCATCTGGCCGACCGGGAGTACACGCTCGTCACCCACAACGCCCACCGGCACGTCGCAGCGGTCCTCGGTGAGCTGAAGCAACGATTGCCGGCGATGGCCGAGTACGACGAGCAGCAGCGGGAGCGCACCGCCGAGGACCTCGCCCACATCGTGGACTTCCTGAGCGCCGCCCTCTATCTGGATGATCCCGAGCTGTTCACCCGGTTCATCGCCTGGATCGGCGACATCCTCACCGCACGCGGCGTCCCCGCGCGCTCGATGATCCTGACCCTGGATCTGCTGGCCGCACGGTTGAAGGACCTGCCCCGCGCCGTCGGCCTGCTCCGCGAGGGCCAGGCGGTCCTGAGCAAGGTCGACCTCGACCTGCCGGAGACGCCGGCGTGACCCCGTCTCCGGGGAGCGGAGGTGGGGGCCGGTTCGGTGCCGGTGTGGCGTACGGTTCTGGCTGATGCGGATCACTACGCGGAACGCGCGCTTTCAGCAGTGGGCGGCGCTGCTCACCAACCGGACGAAGCGCCAGCGCTCAGGGGAGTTCCTGGTGCAGGGCGTGCGGCCGATCACGCTCGCCGTCGAGCACGGGCGGCCGATTCGTGCCCTGCTGTACGCCCAGGGGCGGCGGCTGTCCTCCTGGGCGCAGGGCGTGCTGGACGAGACGACGGCCGAGCGGGTCGAGATGGCGCCGGAGTTGCTGGACGAGCTGGCCGGCAAGGAGAACGCCGAGCTGGTGGCCGTCGCGGCGCTGCCACCGGACGACCTGGGGCGGATCACCCCCGAGGGGCCCGTGATCGTCTTTGACCGGGCCGCCGAGCCGGGCAACATCGGCACCGTCGTCCGCTCGGCCGACGCCTTCGGGGCCTCCGGGGTCATCGTGACCGGCCACGCCGCCGACCCGTACGACCCCAAATCCGTGCGCGCCAGCACCGGGTCGCTGTTCGCTCTGCCGGTCGTACGGGCGGCGGCCCCCCGCCAGGTGGTCGACTGGGCGCGGGAGAACGGGCTGGCCATCGTGGGGACGGACGAGTCCGGCACCGTGGACGTCGGAGACCATGACCTGCGGGGTCCCGTGCTGCTCGTCATCGGCAACGAGACCCGCGGGATGAGCGGTGCCTGGAGCGCGGCGTGTGACGCGATCGTCCGGATCCCGATCGTGGGGGCGGCGAGTTCGCTCAACGCCGCGTCCGCGGCGACGGTCTTCCTCTACGAGGCCGCCCGGCAACGCGGAGTGGCCGCGAAGACGGTGTGAGAAAAAATAAGAAGTCGCAGGTAGAAAATACGTTGCCCCGATCCTGTGGGCGATCGTACGCTTCTCGCGAGCACTTGAACGGCTCCGTTCCGCGGAGCCTCGATCGGATGAGTGGAGGTGGCAGTCCGGTGAGGAAAACACTGATTCCCACGACCTGGGCCGCCGCCTGCGCGCGTCCGACGATGGTGTCCCTGAGCGGCTCCACCGTTGTCCCCGCGTCGCTGTCGAGCCTCGAGTCCCGGTATGCGTCCGTCGAAGGCGGACGTGTGCGACCCGGCGGCATCGATCTGCAGGCGTGGCATGTCCTTGGGATGTTCCCGGCTACCCAGACGAATGCCCAGGTCAAGGGCGCTGCTGAGAAGCGCGCCGGAGTGGGTCCGTGCCCCTGGAGACCACCGGAGCAATAGCTCCGAGCAGGCCTCCAGGCCGCGGATCCCGAACCGGGAACCGCGGCCTTTTTGTTTGGCCAGACCGTCCGAGCCAACGAGACCACATCAAGAGAGGGGTAAAGACCGTGGAACTCGCGCTGACCGCGATCAGCGAGAACCTGGATCTTCCCTGCCGGACCGAGCCTGAGCTGTTCTTCGCCGAGTCACCGCAGGACGTCGAGCTGGCCAAGGCGCTGTGCGCCGAGTGCCCGATCCGGCGCACCTGCCTCGCCGGGGCCAAGGAGCGCCGGGAGCCCTGGGGCGTCTGGGGCGGAGAGCTGTTCGTACGGGGCGTCGTCGTCCCCCGGAAGCGGCCGCGGGGTCGCCCGCGCAAGAACGCCGACGTGGTGGCGGCATGACGCACCGACCGGAACTTCCCATCGACATGGAGAACGAGCAGAAGATGAGCTTGCTCAGCATTGAACTGTCCCAGGAACGAATACGGGACGCCGAGCGGGTGGCCGCGAGCCGCCGCGACGCCGCCCAGGTCCGCGCCATGCGGCGGGCCCGGCGCGACGCCGAGGTGACCGCGGTCCGCCTCCGGCGCCTACTGACCACGCGCTGACGCGACAGCCGACGCGCCTCCCGAAGGAAACGGGCCCCCGGCACCACACGGCCGGGGGCCCGTCGCCTGCGGCGGGACGATGTGGCGTGGCTCTCGGACGGCGCGTTCGGCTTCCGCGCGTGTCGACGATCGGGGATGCTGTGAGGGAGCCGGATGGAGGGGGCGCGGGGATGGTCAGCTGTTCGTCGTGTGGAGCCACCGCTGAGGCACCGCTGGGCTGGATGACCGAGATCACCGAGCGGGGGCCGGTCTACCTGTGCGACCGCTGCAGCCGGGAGAACATCCGGTCCATCGAGGGCCGGCTGGATCCCGTCTACTGGTAGGCGGGGAGTCCGCGCGCGACGCCGCGTACGTCCCGGTGCGCGACGGCCGCGCGGACCTCGTCAGCTCGCGATCTCGTCGTCGTTCTCGTCGTCGGCGAGATCGTCGGGAAAGTCGTCGGTGTAGTCCGGGTCGTCGTCCGCGGCGAATCCGGGCACCCACGTCAGCGCCTCGTCGCGGAAGCGGCCCTCGGCCTCGAGCTGGCACAGCACGCCGGTGCCGGCCGCCACCACGCGGTGGATCAGCACGTACGACGGCGGCAGGTTGAGCTGCCGGACGACGTTCGTGGGGCGTAGGTCGGTGACCCGGGCGGCCTCCTGGCGCAGCCACTCCCGGCTGAACTTGAACGTCTCCTCGACGAGCGGTTCGGCGATCGGGCCGATGAAGGCGTGCAGTGAGTCCGGGTCGACCTCGACCCCCTCGCGGATGAAGTCCTCTTCGCGCAGCGCCTTCATGATCTGGTCGATGTCGCCCATCGTGCCGATCCGCATGAGGACGCCGATGCGCCGGTGGAAGCCGCCGGGCAGCCGGTCGACGGCGCCGAAGTCGATGACGCCGAGCCGGCCGTCGTCGAGCAGCCGGAAGTTGCCGGGGTGCGGATCGGCGTGCAGCAGCCCGCAGCGCGCGGGCCCGGAGAACAGGAACCGGCAGTAGAGCAGGCCCGCGTGGTCGCGCTCCTCCTGGGTGCCGTCGCTGATGATGGCCGACAGCGGGGTGCCGTCGATCCATTCGGTGACGAGCACGTGCCCGGACTGGGCGACGACGTCGGGGATGACGAAGTCGGGGTCGTCGGCGTACGCCTCGGCGAAGGTCGCCTGCGACTCCGCCTCGATCGTGTAGTCGAGCTCCTCGGCGATCCGGCGCCTCAGCTCGGCCAGCATCGTCTTGACGTCCAGGCCCGGCGCGAGCACCGCGAACAGCTTGCTCAGCCGGGCCAGTTGGTTGAAGTCGCTCAGCAGCGCCTTGCCCGCGCCGGGGTACTGCACCTTGACGGCCACGGTGCGGCCGTCGTGCCAGACGGCCTTGTGCACCTGGCCGATCGAGGCCGCCGCGGCCGGCCGGTCGTCGAACTCGGCGAAGTCGTCGCGCCAGTCCGGGCCGAGTGCCTCGGCCAGCACCTTGTGCACCGTCGCCGCGGGCAGCGGCGGGGCGGCCTCCTGGAGGCGGGTGAGCGTGGCGCGGTACGGGCCGGCGATCTCGGGCGGCAGCGCCGCCTCGAAGATCGACAGCATCTGGCCGACCTTCATCGCGCCGCCCTTGAGCTCGCCGAGCACCTTGAAGAGCTGCTCGGCGGTGCGCTGCTGGATCTCGGTCGCGACGAGCTCGGCGGGCCTGCCGAAGGTGCGCTTGCCGACACCGAGGGCGGTGCGCCCGGCGAAGCCGATGGGGAGGGAGGCCAGCTTGGCGGTCCGCGTCACAGCGCGGCGGGGGAGATCGCTCATTGAGTACCTGCTCTCAGCGCATCCGCGAGGCGGCCGTGCCTGCCGGTTCGCTCCGCACGTCACCTCATTCTCGGCGAGGCGTGCCGTTGGTTCCACATCCGGCCGGGGGAGCATCTGGGGCCGCCCGCTCCCTCCATCGTGCGTTAGCCGGACGACCAGCGCAAACGGGCGGGTGTGTGCTATCTCACGTCTCGCCCGGTGGCCGGGGTCGCCGGGCGCGCCCGGCCGCCGTTCGTCCACCGTAGGCCCACAGGGCGCGCCGAGCCTGTGGAAAACCTGCGCAAAGCGTGTGGACAGCCCTGGGGATGTTCGAAATTGCGCCGTCCCTACCAGCGAAAACGCGACTCACCCCCTGTGGAGAAATCAAAGTTTTCGGTACGGTGCTTAGCGTGCCCCCCACAGGCGAGATAGAGGTGCGTCGCAGTGCCCGGCGTCGGCGGACGGTCACCGCCCGCCGAGACGGCGACAAGACGGTGGTGATGGTCCCCGCCGGGCTGAGCGCGGCCGAAGAGCGCGAGTGGATCGACACGGTCCTCAAGCGGCTGGCCGATCGCGAGCGGCGCAGGCGCCCGAGCGACGACGCGCTGCATGACCGGGCGCGGGAGCTGTCGCGGCGCTACCTCGACGGCCGGGCCGCGCCGGCCAGTGTCCGCTGGGTGACCAACCAGCGCAGCCGCTGGGGCTCGTGCACTCCCGACGACGGCACGATCCGGCTGTCCACGCAGTTGCGCGGGATGCCGGGCTGGGTCGTCGACTACGTTCTCATGCACGAGCTCACCCATCTGCTCGTTCCCGGGCACGGGCCGCCGTTCTGGGAGCTGGTCAACCGCTATCCGCGGACGGAGCGGGCCCGCGGCTATCTCGAGGGCGTGGCCGCCACCGCCGGGCTTCCGCTGACGGACGGCGATCAGCCGCGCGAGCGCCCTTTCGGCACCGACGACGTGCCGGGCCGGGACGGCGACCCGCTGCTGGACGGAGCGCCGCTGCTGGACGGGGACCGCGCGAGGTGACGCGCCGGTACGCCGCCGTCCTGGCCGGGACGGACACGGCGGCGCCGCCCGGCACCGATCCCGACGAATACCGGCTCGCCCTGCTCGAGGACACCTACGAGGTGGTGGCCGGGCTGGAGTTCGTCACGCCGGTGCTCGCCCTGCCCGCTCCCGACCCCGACGCCGAGGCCGTCACCTGGCCGGGCACGCGCGTGCTACGGGTGACCGGACTCGACGCGTTGCTGCACGCCCTGCACGAGCTGGGCGCCGAGCACGCCGCCATCGTCGCGCCCGACGCGCCGGACCTGCCGGCCCTGCTCCTCGGCAAGCTCTTCCGCGCCCTCGGCAGCGGGCAGGTCGCCGTCTGCCCGGCGGCCGGCGGGGGGCTGGTCGCGCTCGCGGCCCGGCTTCCGGCACCCGCCTGGCTGTCCGGGATCGACCTGGACACCCCGAACGCCCCCGCCCGGCTGCGCAAGGCCGCCGGCACCCCCGGCGCCGTACGCTCCGCGCCGGGCTGGCATCGTCTGCGCACGCCCGCCGACGTCTCGCTGCTCGACCCCGGCCTGGAGGGGTGGGACAACACCCGGGCTCTGCTCGCGGGTTACTGAGCGGGTCACCGGGCGGGTTACCGAGCAGGTCACGGCGCGGGTTACGGCCTTATGCCCGGCACGTTACATTGACCGGCTCTGCAAACGTTTGCATAGTTTCATGCATCCAGGTCGATCCTTGAGGAGCCGCGGTGCCGGTGACCATTCAGGACGTCGCCCGCGAGGCGGGAGTCTCGGTATCGACCGTGTCCCGGGCGTTCACCGTTCCCGACCTGGTCAAAGAGGAGACCCGGCAGCACGTGCTGCAGACCGCGGAACGGCTCGGGTACCGCCCGAACCGCGCCGCCCGTGGACTGATCACTGGAAAGACCGGGAACTTCGGCGTGATCGTCCCCGACCTGTCCAACCCGTTCTTCCCCACCGTGCTGAAGGGCGTGCAGGCCAGGGCCCGCGAGGCGGACTACGCCGTCTTCCTCGCCGACTGCGACGAGAACGCCACCGAGGAGATGGCCCTCGTCCAGGCCATGGCCAAGCAGGTCGACGGCGTCATCCTCTGCTCGTCGCGGATGACCCAGAGCCAGCTCGACCGCGTGGTCGGGACGACCTCGCTGGTCTTCATCAACCGCCAGGTGCGCGACAACCCGGCCGTGCTGATGGGGGCGGCGGGCGGCATGCGCCAGGCCATCGACCACCTCGCCGCGCTCGGACACCGCCGGGTCGCGTTCCTCAACGGCCCGAAGGCGTCCTGGTCCAACCGGGAGCGACGGCGCGGCCTGCGCCAGGCCGCCCGGTACGACATGGAGATCGTGGAGCTGGGGCCGTTCGCCCCGCGCTTCGAGGCCGGGCCGCACGCGGCCGACCTGGCGATCGCCGAGGGCGTCACCGCGATCATCGCCTTCAACGACCTGCTGGCGCTGGGGGTGATGTCCCGGCTGGCCGATCGGGGCGTCGCGGTACCCGAGGAGATGAGCGTCGTCGGCTTCGACGACATCCCGATGGCGGGCATGGCCACCCCGCCGCTGACCACCGTCGCCATGCAGAACGAGCGGGCCGGCCGCGCGGCCGTCGACCTGCTCGTGAACCTCCTGACCGTCTCCGGCGCCGACGCGGGGGATCTCCGCCGGGAACTCGATTGCCAGTTGATCGTGCGGGCCTCGACCACGGTCCCCGCCCGGTCGTGATCGGAAGGAAGATCCCTCATGCGCGGTAAGAAATGGTGCCTCGCGACGGCGTTCGTCCTCACGGTGAGCGCGTGCGGTTCGCCGAACTCGGGGGGCGGGGCCAAGGCGGTCACGCCGGACAAGGTGCCCGACAACCCGAAGAACCCGGTGACCCTCAACATCATCGACGTCGCGGGCAACCTGCAGCTCACCCAGGGCATGATCGACGAGTTCGTCAAAACGCATCCCAAGGTGATCAAGAAGGTCACCTACACGAAGGCCACCGCCCCGGAGCTGCCCGGCAAGATCAAGGCGCAGCAGAGCGCCGGTCAGGTGCAGATCGGCCTCGTTCTCACCGGCACCGACGGCCTGTCCGCGGGCGTCGACCAGAACCTGTGGGTCAGGACCGACGACTACGCCGGCCGCATCGGGAACCCGAACTACCTGGAGCCGGCCGCCAAGATGCAGGAGCTGGCGCAGGGGCACGGCGTCGAGCTCGTGTACTACCCGTCCGGCCCGCTCATCGAGTACAACCCGCAGAAGGTGTCCAACCCGCCGACGACCACCGACGAACTGCTCGCCTGGGCGAAGGCGCACCCGAAGAAGTTCCAGTACGCCCGGCCCGCCAACTCCGGCCCCGGCCGTACGTTCCTGATGGGCCTGCCGTACCTCCTCGGCGACTCGAACCCCAAGGACCCGCAGGGCGGCTGGACCAAGACCTGGAACTACCTGTCGGAGCTCGGCAAGTACGTCGACTACTACCCCTCGAAGACCTCCGAGACCATGACCAACCTGGCCAACGGGTCGGCCGACATGATCGCCACCACCACCGGCTGGGACATCAACCCGCGCGCGCTCGGCCAGGTGCCGGCCGGCGACAAGGTCACCTACCTGAAGGGCATGCACTGGGTGACCGACGCGCAGTACGCCACCATCCCGAGCGACGTGTCCGCCGACGTGATCTCCGCGGACATCCAGCTGATCAAGTGGATGCTCACCCCGCAGCAGCAGGCCAAGGCGTACGACACCGGCTACTTCTACCCGGGCCCCGCGGTGAACGGCGTGACCGTCTCCATGGCTCCGGCCAAGTCGCAGCAGGTCATCCAGCAGTTCGGGCGTCCGGAGTACGACAAATGGATCGCCCAGTTCCCCAAGGAGACGTCCCTGCCCGCCAAGCAGCAGGTCACCGCGTTCGACCAGTGGGACCGGACCGTCGGCGGCGGAAAGGTCCACAAGTGAGCCGGCCGCCGACCAAGATCTCGGAACTGCGGCTCGACCAGGTGAGCCGCGCGTTCGGGGGCGTACGGGCTCTCGACGGGCTCGACCTGACGATCACGGGCGGGGAGTTCGTCGCCCTGCTCGGCCCGTCGGGCTGCGGCAAGTCCACCGCGCTGAACTGCCTGGCCGGGCTGCTGCCGCTGACCGGCGGCACGATCACCCTGGACGACCGGAGGATCGACACCCTGCAGCCGGAGCAGCGCGGCTTCGGCATGGTGTTCCAGAACTACGCGCTGTTCCCGCACATGTCGGTGCGCTCCAACATCGGCTTCGGCCTGCGCATGGCCAAGGTTCCCAAGGCCGACGCGCGGCGCCGGGTGGACGAGGCCATCGGACTCGTCCAGTTGGAGGAGCACGCGGACAAGTTCCCGGGACAGCTGTCCGGCGGCCAGCAGCAGCGGGTCGCGATCGCCCGCGCGATCGTCCTCGAACCGCCGCTGGTCCTGATGGACGAGCCCCTGTCGAACCTCGACGCGAAGCTGCGGCTGGAGATGCGCACCGAGATCAAGCGCATCCACCAGACGCTGGGACTGACCACCATCTACGTCACGCACGACCAGGAGGAAGCGCTTTCCCTGGCCGACCGCCTCGTTCTGCTCCGTCAGGGCAGGGTGCAGCAGATCGGCTCGCCCGAGGAGGTCTACACCGAGCCGGCCAACCGGTTCGTCGCCGGCTTCATGGGTTACCGCAACGAGCTGGAGCTGCCCGTCTCGCAGGTCAACGAGAAGACCGTCGTGCTGGACGGGTTCGGCGGCGGGCTCACCGGCGTACGGCGCGACGACCTCGGCGCGCGGGCGGTCGCCGCGGTCCGGCCCGAGGACTTCACCGTCGGCGACGGCCCGAACGCCACCGAGGTCACCGTCGAGGTCGTGGAGTACCAGGGCCGCGAGCAGGCGATCCAGGCCCGTACCGACGACGGCGTCGACCTGCACCTGCGGGCCGGGACGCGCCTGGCGCCCGGCGACCGGGTGACGGTGTCGGTGCCGCCGGAGCGGGTGCTGGTGTTCGCCGCGGAGAGCCCGGCGGCGCCCGAGGAGGTGGCGTAGGTGGCGGCGCCGGCCGTCGCGCCGCCGCGGATCTCGCCGCGGCACCGGCTCGCCGAACGCGGCGTCGACCGTACGCTGCTCCTCCTGCTGCCCGCGGTCGTGTTCGTGGTCGCGCTGTTCATCTACCCGTTCGTGTACGGCCTGCAGTTGTCGTTCCAGCCGCAGGCCGGCTCGGACGCGGCGAGCAGGTACGGCACCGGGCCGTTCGCGGACTACCGGCTGTTCTTCGCCGATCCGTACCTGCGCGACACGATCTGGACGACGTTGAAGATCGGCCTGCCGGCCGCGTTGTTCAACGTGCTGGCCTCGGTGCCGATCGCGTACCGGATGCGCGGGAGGTTCCGCGGCAAGCGGGCCGTCACCACGATCCTCGTGGTGCCGATCACGCTCGGCACGGTGCTGACGGCGGAGGGCCTGCTGGCCTTCATGGGGCCGACGGGCTGGCTGAACCGGGTCCTGCTGGACCTCGGGATCGTCGACCACCCGGTGCGCCTCACGCACAACTACTGGGGCGTCGTCCTCTCGCTGGTCATCACCGGCTTCCCGTTCGCCTTCCTGCTGACCCTGTCGTACCTGACCGGGATCGACCCGACGCTGGAACGGGCGGCCTCGACGCTTGGGGCGGGCTGGTTCCAGCGGTTCCGGCACATCACGCTGCCGCTGCTGGCGCCGGGCCTGGCCATCACGTTCTGCCTGTCGTTCGTGCTGGCCTTTTCGGTGTTCCCCTCGGCGATCATGGTCGGGGAGCCCGCGCGGCAGACGCGGGTGATCTCGATCGCCGCGTTCCACGCCGCCTTCGAGCAGTACGACTACTCCATGGCCTCGGCCATCGCGATGATCATGGGCGCCGTCGAGCTGATCGTGATCGGCCTCGTCCTCGGCTGGCGCGCCCGCCTGTACCGCGGAGCGACGGGAGGCAAGGGATGACCGCTGTCATGGAAGCGCCGCCCGCGACCGAGGAGAGGGCGCTGCGGCGGATCGCGCTGCGGCCCGGGGCCTGGATCGTGTGGGGCTCCGTCGTCTTCTTCCTGCTCATCCTGCTCGGCGTCGTCGGCGCGGTCGTCGTCGACTCCTTCGGCAGGAAGTGGTTCGGCGGCTGGCTGCCGAAGGGCTGGACGACCCACTGGTACGGCGCGACGTGGCGGGAGTTCGACCTCGGCGGCGTCCTCACCGTGACGCTGGAGGTCGCGCTCGCCGTCGTGGTGGTCTCCGTCCTGGTCGGCGTCCCGGCCGCGTACGCGCTGGCCCGCCGGAACTTCCCCGGCAAGCGGGTGCTGATGGTGGCGTTCCTGCTGCCGATCCTCATCCCGCCGATCACGTACGGCGTGCCGCTGGCCACCGTGCTCTACAAGTTCCACCTGGCCGGGAGGCTGAGCGGCGTCATCCTGGCCAACCTCGTGCCCGCGGTGCCGTTCGTCATCCTCGTCATGACGCCGTTCATCGAGCAGATCGACCCGAAGATCGAGGCGGCCGCCCGCATGTGCGGCGCCAGGACCCGGGTCATCTTCACGCGGATCCTCGGCCCGCTGCTGATCCCCGGCATGCTGGCCGCCGCGATCCTCGTGCTCGTGCGTACGGTGGGCATGTTCGAGCTGACGTTCCTCACCGCGGGCGCGGACAGCCAGACCCTCGTCGTCGCGCTGTACTACTCGGTCTCGGCCGCGGGCATCCGCGCGCAGCAGGAGACCGACGCGATGGCGGTCATCTACACCCTGTCCATGCTGGTGCTGCTCGTCGTGGCACTGCGCTTCGTCAACCCCACCCAGCTGGTCACCCAGATCAAGGAGAGAGATTGAAGACCCTGCTGATCCCGGGCAAGGACACCGAGCTGATCGGCCTCGACCTGGCCGACCTGGCCGAGGGCGAGACCCTGGAGCTGAACCGCGACGAGGAGGTCGCCGCGGTCGTCCTCTCGGGCGTCGTCGACGTCGACGGGCTGGGCACGGCCGGCGGCCGCGGCGGTGTGTTCGACGGTCCCGGCCACACGGTGTACGCCCCGCCGGAACACCCGCTGACGTTCCGGGCGACCGGCGGACCTGCGCAGATCGTCATCGCGACCGCTCCGCTGGGCGACGGCACGCCCGGCGAGGCGCGGATCATCGGCCCGGACGACCAGGAGATCGCCGAGCGCGGCGAGGGCAACTGGTCCCGTACGGTGCGGACGATCCTCGGCCCCGGCGACTCCGCCGGCCGGCTGCTGCTCGGTGAGACGATCAACCCGCCGGGGAACTGGTCCAGCTACCCGCCGCACAAGCACGACACCCATGAGCCGCCCCGCGAGGTCAGGCTCGAGGAGGTCTACCTGTTCAAGGTGGAGCCGGAGAACGGCTTCGGCGTGCAGATCCGGTACGACGGCGAGGGCGAGGAGTGCTTCACCGTCCGCGACGGCGACGTGGCGGCGATCCCGGCCGGCTACCACCCGGTCGTCGCGGCGCCCGGGTACCGGCTCTGCTACCTGTGGGTCATGGCGGGGCAGGGCCGGCAGATGATCCCGTACCTCGACCCCGAACACGCCTGGGTGCAGAACGGCTGACCGCATGGATGCTCGGCGTGCGGATGAGACGGGTGCGGGTCCGGGGGAGGAGGCGTCCTTCCAGGGGATCGTCCGCCCGGACGGCCGGGTCGGCACCCGTAACCACATCGGCATCCTCACGTCGGTGAACTGCTCCGCGACGGTCGCGAAGATGATCGCGAGCCGGTCGGCGGCCCTCGCGGAGGAGTTCCCGAACGTGGACGGCGTCGTGGCGCTCACGCACGGCACCGGGTGCGGGATGGCCGCCGACGGCGACGGCATCCGGCTGCTGCGGCGCACCCTGAACGGCTACGCGCGGCACCCGAACTTCGCCGCCCTGCTCGTGGTCGGCCTCGGCTGCGAGGTCGCCCAGCTCACCGGGTTCGACCTGCCCGAGGGCACGCCGACGATGACGATCCAGGAGATGGGCGGCACGGCGGCGACCGTACGACGCGGCGTCGAGCTGATCCGCGACCTGCTGCCGGAGGCGAACCGCGTCGAGCGCGTCGCGGTGCCGGCCGCCGAACTCGTCCTCGGCCTGGTCGGCACCGGGACGGGCGGCGCCGGGAACGCGGTGCTCGGCGCGGCGGCCGACCTGCTCGTACGGCACGGCGGCACCGCGATCCTGGCCGGGACGCCGCAGGTGTACGGCGCGGAGCACCTGCTCGCGGGCCGCGCCGTCTCTCCGCGGGTTGGTGAGCGGCTCGTCGAACGGGTCCGCTGGTGGGACCGGTACGCCGGGATCTCCCCGGCCGCGCCGGAGCAGGCGGTCGCCAAGGGCGGCACGTCGCCGCTGACCGCGGTCTACGAGTACGCCGAGTCCGTCACCGAGCGCGGGCTCGTCTTCATGGATACGCCGGGGCGGCCCGAGGTCTCCGCGACCGGGCAGGTGGCGGGTGGCGCGACCGTCATGTGCCGCACGACCGGCGGCGGGCCGGCCGACGGCTGCCGCCCGGCGCCCGGCCTGAACCTGGCCGCGACCGGTACGGCGTACCGTGCGTCGGCCGAGGATTTCGACCTCGACCTGTCCGACGGCTCGGTGACCGGCGACCGGCTGTTCCGGCTCGTGCTGGAGGTCGCCTCGGGCCGCAGGACGGCCGGCGAGGAGCTCGGCTTCGGTGACGACGACTTCGCGCCCTGGCAGCTCGGGGCGGTCATTTGACTGTTCCTCAAGGAGGAGGGGATTCCCATCGGCCTTGTGGCCGATCCGGTCTTTAGGCCGGGCGTCTCGCGGCGCGGGTTTCCTGTTTCAGCGCCGACTGCGGAAGGGAGGACCCTTGCCGTCTGACACCAGCTCCACAGGCATCACCGGGGTTGTCCCCGGCTACGGCTCGACCGGCCGCAAGGATGTTCTTGGCCGCGTTGATGTCCCGGTCGTGCCGGGTGCGGCAGCCCGGACACGTCCAGTGCCGGGTCGAAAGGCTCAGCTTGGCGAGCAGGTGCCCGCAGGCCGAGCAGGTCTTGGAGGAGGGGTACCAGCGGTCGATGACCACGAGGGTGCGTCCGGCGCGTTCGGCCTTGTAATCCAGTTGCCTGCGGAATTCGCCCCATCCGGCGTCGCTGATGACGCGCGCCAAGCTACGGTTTTTGACCATGTTGGTGACCGCGAGGTCTTCGATCACGATGGTGTCGGCCCTGCGGATCAGGTTGGTGCTGAGGCGGTGCAGGAAGTCGGCGCGGGCGTTGCGGACCTTGCGGTGGGCGCGGGCGACCTTGGCCTTGGCCTTGCGCCTGTTCATGCTCCCGCGTTCGCGGCGGGCCATTTGCCGCTGGTAGCGGGCGAGGTTGCGGGCCTTGCGCTCCAGATGCCGGGGGTTGGCGATGCGCTTCCCGTCGGAGGTGACCGCGAAGTCCTTCACGCCCAGATCGACGCCGATGGCGTGCCCGGCCTCGTCCATGGGCTCGGGGGCGTCGGTGTCGACGGCGAACGTCACGTACCAGCGGCCGTCCGGATCCCGGGAGATGACGACCATGGTCGGGTTCAGCGTGGACACCTCGACGTCGTCGAAGGACCACACGAACCTCAGCGGCGTGGTGGTCTTGGCCATGGACAGCTCGCCGTCGTTCATACGGAACGCCGATCGGGTGTAGTGCGCGCTCTGACGGGAGTTGCGGTTCTTGAACCGCGGGTACTTGGCGCGTCCGGCGAAGAAGTTCGCGAACGCCGCGTGCTGATGCCGCAGCGTCTGCTGCAGCGGCACCGAGGACACCTCCGAAAGGAACGCCAGGTCCTCGGTCTTCTTCCATGCGGTCAACGCGGCGTCGGTCTGCTTGTAGGAGGTCTTCTCACCTCGCTGGTGGTAGGCCGCATGACGTTCGGCGAGGGTCTTGTTCCACACCAGGCGCACACACCCGAACGTGCGGTTGAGCACCGCCGTTTGTTCGGGGTCCGGGTAGGCCCGGCACCTGTACGCCGTCCGCATGACGGCGACCTCACAGATGGCGTGCTCATGTGTAAAGCATTTTGTCGTACGTTCGCGAACTCCTTTGCAGGACGGCTCTGGCCCGGCCGAGCCGTTCTTGACGAAGTCCAAATCCCTTCCCGGCCTGAAGGCCGGGGCATCCTTCGGAGGTTGAAGTGATGGCCGAGCAACGAAAGGACACCATGCGGCTGTCCCTGACGACCCGGCCGCGGCCGGTGCCGTCGTCGGTGGGGATCGTGCACCTGGGCATCGGCGCGTTCCACCGGGCGCACCAGGCGGTCTACACCGAGGACGCCGGTGACGGCTGGGGGATCTGCGGGATCACCCAGCGCAGCGCGACCGTGGTCGACCAACTGGCTCCGCAGGACGGGCTGTACAGCGTGCTCGAACGCGGCCCCGAGGGCGTGTCGGCGCGGATCGTCGGCGCGGTACGGGAGGTGCGCACCGGCGACGCGACCGCCGAGCGCATCGCCGATCCGGCCGTGCGGATCGTCTCACTGACCGTGACGGAGAAGGGCTACCGGCACGACCCGGCCACCGGGCGGCTGCGGATGGACGACCCGGACATCTGCCTCGACCTCACCGGCCGCGAGCCGCGCACGGTGCTCGGCCGGCTCGTCCGGGGCCTGTCCCGGCGGGAGGCGCCGGTGACCGTCCTGTGCTGCGACAACCTGACCGCCAACGGCGCGACGCTGCGCGGCCTGGTCGAGGAGTACGCCGAGCGCGCGGGCGTGCGGATCACCTGCGCCACGGCGTTCCCCGCGACGATGGTCGACCGGATCGTGCCCGCGACGACGGCCGCGGACCTGGACGAGGCCGAGCGCCTGCTCGGCGTCCGCGACCACGGCGTCGTCGTGACCGAGCCGTTCACGCAGTGGGTGATCGAGGACTCCTTCGCGGCGGGCCGCCCCGCCTGGGACAAGGCCGGCGCGATCTTCACCGGCGACGTCGCGCCGTACGAGCTGATGAAGCTCCGGCTGCTCAACGGCTCCCACTCGATGCTGGCCTACCTCGGCTCGCGGTTCGAGTACGTCGCCGAGGCGGTGGACGCGCTGGGCGACGCCGTGCGCCGCTACCTGGACGAGGACGCCACCCCGACGCTCACCGTGCCGGCCGGCTTCGACCTGGAGGAGTACAAGGCGTCGCTGCTCACCCGGTTCGCCAACCCGGCGCTGAGGCACCGGACCGCGCAGATCGCGATGGACGGCTCGCAGAAGCTCCCGCAGCGGCTGCTCGGCGTCGTCCGCGACCGCCTCGCGGCCGGCGCCGAGCCCCGCTGGGCCGCGCTGGCCGTCGCGGCGTGGATGCGGCACGTCTGGACCGCGAAGGAGCTCGACGACCCGCTCGCGGACCACCTGCGCATGGCCGTCTCCCGGGCGGGCCGGGCGGACGAGGTGGTCGACGCGCTCCTGGGGATCACCGAGGTGTTCGGGCCGGACCTCCGTGAGTTCCGCGTCTTCCGCGACCTGCTCGTCGAGCACCTGACCGAGCTGACCGCGGGCGGCTCGCCGTACTGATCAGCCGAACCAGCGCCGTACGGCCGCGCGCAGTTCGTCCCGTTCGGCGGCGTCCGGACGGGCGGCGGCCGACGCCCAGGCGACGTAGCCGTCCGGCCGCAGGAGCAGGGCGGTGGCCGCCGGCTCGGGACCGTCCGCGCGCGCGGTGACGACGTCGATCCGGTCGGCGGACACCGCCTGCCCGAGGGAGGCGTCCTCGGTCAGGTCCAGCAGCATGGGCCGCGCGGATCGGGTCAGCTCCGCCAGCCGCACCGTCCCCGTGGCCGTGCGCAGCGTCAGATCCGGCGCCCACCGTCCGACGAGGGGGTGCGCGTCGCGTACGCCCATGTCGTAGCGGAGGTCCGCGCCGGCCATCATCTCCGCGATGCGCTTCACGTTGGCCGGGTCGCGGAGCAGCTCGGTGAACAGCTCGCGCAGCGCGGTGACCCCGCTGCCGGGGGCGATCAGCGTGGACTGCGCCTGCGTCTGCATGACGACGCGCTCGGCGGCGGGCCGCCGCTCGGTCTCGTACGTGTCGAGCAGTCCCGCCGGGGCCTGCCCGCGGAGCTCGGCGGCGAGCTTCCAGCCGAGGTTCACGGTCCTTGCTCACGCCCGGGAACCCGATGCCGGACAGCTTCCGCGTCACGCCGCGTCCGCCGTCCGCGCCGACCAGGTAGCGGGCGCGGATCCGGTAGGAGCCGTCCGGTCCCGCGACCGTGGCGGTGACGGCCTCGTCGTCCTGCTCGATGTCGACGAGGCCGTGGCCGTACCGGATCTCCGCGCCGAGCTCGACCGCGCGCTCGGCGAGGACCTGCGCGATGCGGACCTGGGGCACCGGGAGCGTGTAGAGCGGGTTGTCCTCCAGTGCGGTCAGGTCCAGGGGCAGGGCGCCGAAGACGTACCCGGGGACGGGCGTCGGCGGGTCCTTGCTCCCGCTGAGGCGCTCGTACAGGCCCCGGCGGTCGAGCACGCGAACGACCTGGCCGACCAGGCCGTTCGCGCGGGGCTCCGTGCTCGGCTGCGGCAGCCGCTCCAGCACGATCGGGCGCAGTCCGGCGAGGCCGAGCTCGCACGCCAGCATCAGGCCGCCCGGGCCGGCGCCGGCGATGACGACGTCGTTGGTCATCGAATCTCTCCTGTCGAAGGGCATGACGGGACGGCCCGGCGGCCACCGGCGCTTCGCGGCGGCGCGGGCTGTCGAAGGGAGGGGATCAGGGGACGGGCAGGCCGGCCCAGAGCCGGTCGAACACCTCGCTCATCAGCCGGGCGACCGGCACGGAGGAGTCGGCGCGCAGCCAGTGGTCGATGGCGACCGTGGCGGCCATGCCGGTCACGGCGGCGACGAGGGTCGGGTAGACGTCGCGGTCCGCGTCCGTGCCGGTCCGCTCGGCGATCGCCTTGGCCAGCTCTCCTTGGACGATCATGTTGGCCCTGAGGAACTCGCCCTGGACGTCGGGCTCGGTGAGCATGAGGCGGATGCCGTCGACCCACTCCTGACGGGGCGGCTGCCCGCCCCCGCCGGTCTCCGGAGCGAACCGCGCCAGGACCACCTGGGTGATCGCCTCGCGCAGTGGCTCGTCCGCGGGGCGGGCCCGCAGGTCGTCCGCGGCGCGCAGCATCCGGTCGAGATGCCGGGCGACGATGGCCTCGGCCTTGCCGGAGAAATAGTTGCGGAAGGTGCGGACGGAGACGTTCGCCTCCGCGGCGATGTCCTCGATCGTCACCGCGTCCCAGCCGCGCTCGACGCTCAGGCGGATCGTCGCCCAGCTCAACGCCGTACGCGTCTCCCGCTTCTTCCGCTCCCGCAGCCCCAGGGGAGCTCCTTCGCCATCGACCATGCGATCACCGTTGCTGATCTTGCCGAAATGGAAAAGATGCCGTCTCGGCAAGTTTTTCGGTATTGAAACGCGTTCTAGTTCTGCTTAGGCTCGCGTCGTGATCCTCGATCGTTTCCGACTTACCGACCGGGCCGCGATCGTGACGGGCGCCGGACGCGGGATCGGGGCCGCGACCGCGGTCGCGCTCGCCCAGGCCGGCGCCGACGTGCTCGTCTCCGCCCGCAGTGCGGACCAGCTCCGCGAGGTCGCCCGCGAGATCGAGGACGCCGGGCGGCGGGCGGTCGTCGTGCCCGCCGACCTCACCGACCTGACGGCCGCCGCCGGGCTGGCCGCGACGGCGGCCGAGGCGTTCGGCCGGATCGACGTGGTGGTGAACAACGTCGGCGGCACCCTGCCGCAGACGTTCCTCGACACGACCGACGAGTTCCTGGCCGAGGCGTTCCACTTCAACGTCGGCATCGCGCACGCCCTGACCCGCGCGGCCGTGCCGCACATGACCGAGGGCGCCGTCGTCAACATCTCCTCGGTCATGGGTCGCGTCACCGGCCGCGGCTTCCTGGCGTACGGCACGGTCAAGGCGGCGCTGGCGCACTACACCCGGATGGCGGCGCGGGACCTGGCGCCGCGGATCCGCGTCAACGCGATCGCCGCCGGCGCGGTCGCCACGTCCGCGCTGGAGATCGTGACCGGCAACGACGAGCTGCGGACGGCCGTGGAGAACAACACCCCGCTCGGTCGCATCGGCGACCCGGAGGACATCGCCGCGGCCGTGCTCTACCTCGCCTCGCCCGCGGGCGCGTTCGTCACCGGCCGCGTCCTCGAGGTCGACGGCGGCACCGACCAGCCGACCCTGGACCTCGGCCTGCCCGACCTGTAGAGAAGGAGTGGCCGGATGACGTATCGCGTGGTGCTGTGGGGCACCGGGAACGTCGGCCGTAACGCGCTGATCGGCATCGCCGCCCGCCCCGACCTGGAACTCGCGGGAGTCTGGGTCTCCAACCCGGCCAAAGTGGGCAAGGACGCCGGAGAGCTGGCCGGGATCGGCCCGCTCGGCGTGACCGCCACGAACGACGCCGACGCCGTCCTCGCCCTCCGGCCCGACTGCGTCGTCCACACGTCCATGGCCGACGTACGCCTCGCCGAGGCCCTCGACGACCTGCGGCGCATCCTCCGCGCGGGCGTGAACGTCGTCTCGTCCAGCCCCGTCTTCCTGCAGTTCCCCGACGAGGCGATGGGCTCGCCGATCCGGCAGGCCGCCCTGGACGGCGGCGTCTCGATCTGGGTGAACGGCGTCGACCCCGGCTTCGCCAACGACTGGCTGCCGCTGACCGTCACGAGCATCAGCGAGCGCATCACCGAGGTGCGCTGCCTGGAGATCCTCAACTACGCGACGTACGACCAGGCCACGGTGCTGTTCGACATCATGGGCTTCGGCCGCCCGATCGACGACGTGCCGATGCTGCTCCAGCCGGGCGTGCTGTCCCTCGCCTGGGGCAGCGTCGTCCGCCAGCTCGCCGCCGGCCTCGACGTCGAGCTGGACGGCCTGGAGGAGTGGCACACCCGCCTGCCCGCCCCGGAGGCGTTCGACGTCGACGCCGGCCGGATCGAGAAGGGCACCGCCGCCGCGCTGCGCTTCGAGCTGCGCGGCATGCGCGACGGACGCCCGGTCATCGTGCTGGAACACGTCACCCGCCTGCGCGACGACCTGGCCCCCGACTGGCCGCGGCCGGCGGGCAAGGGCTGCTACCGCGTCGAGGTGCGCGGCGAGCCGAACTACACCGTCGACCTGCAACTCCTCGGCACCGACGGCGACCACAACACGGCCGGCCTCAAGGCCACCGCGATGCGCCTCGTCAACGCGGTCCCGACGGTCGTCCAAGCCGCCCCGGGCCTCCTCACCGCCCTCGACCTTCCCCTGATCACCGGCCGGGGCCTCGTCGTCTGAGTAATGTGCGGGAGTGGTCGGGCGGGGACGGAGATACGGGGATGACATCGATCGTGATCGCCGGCGGGGGCGTCGGCGGGCTGACGGCGGCGCTGGCCCTCGACAAGGCCGGGTTCGAGGTCACTGTGTACGAGGCGCATCCGGTCGCCGACGAGGACATCGGCGCGTTCCTCACGCTGGCGAGCAACGGGATGATCGCACTGGCGCAGCTCGACGCCGCCCGGCCGGTCGCCGAGGTCGGGTTCCCGCTCACCGCGTTGCGCCTGACCGACGACACGGGAGCCGAGATCGCCAGCAGGCCGATGGGCGCGCACGACGATCCCCTGACCCGTTACCGCTGCCTGCTCCGCGCGGAGCTCTGCGCGGTGCTGCGGGCCGAGGCGCTCCGCCGGGGGATCCGGATCCGGCACGGGAAGCGGCTGGTCGCCGCGGTCGAGGACGCCACCGGCGTCACGGCGCGGTTCGGCGACGGCGGCACCGTCCGCGCCGATCTGCTGATCGGCGCGGACGGGCTCAACTCCACCCTGCGGAGACTGATCGATCCGGCCGCCGCTCCACGCCGTTACGCGGGCCAGCGCGTCTTCTACGGGTACGCCGCCGAGGCGCCGCGTTCCGAGCGCCCGGGAACGTTCGAGATGGTGCGGGGGAGCGAGGCCGCGTTCGGGTACGCGGTGTCGCCGAACGGGACCACCTACTGGTTCGCCCGGGTCACGGGTGCGGAGCTGCCGGCCGAGGAGATCGCGGCGGGCACGGCCGAGCGCTGGAAGGCGGAGCTCCTTCCGCTCCTGCGCCCGGACGCCACGCCGGCCGCGGACATCGTCGTGGCGACCGGTGACCGGCTCATGGCGACCAACGCCCACGACCTCCCGGCCGTCGGACCGTGGCACACCCGCAGAATGCTGATCATCGGCGACGCCGCCCACGCCGCGTCGCCCGCGACCGGTCAGGGCGCCTCGATGGCGATGGAGGACGCGGTCGTGCTGGCCAAGGCGCTGCGCGACGCCGACACGATCGACGCGGCGCTGGAGGCGTACGAAGGGCTGCGACGGCCGCGGACGGACGAGAACATCGCCGCCAGCGCCCGCATGACCGGCGCCAGGCCCGTACGTGCCGGCTTCGGAGGCGGCGAAGAGGCGTCCCGCCAAGCCTCCCGCCCATCGCCGAGCGGTGGGAACGAGGATCTGCTGCGCCTGCTCGACTGGCCCTCCCGCCTCCCCCTTTGACAGATCGCGCAGTTGGTCAAGCCGTGGAAGCCGGCCAAGAAGCAGGTCATCATCTCCAAGCCCGGCCATGGCTGGGAGAAGCACGGCTCCCCGATCAATGAGGCCCCCGAGGCGCTGGTGCGAAACGGCAAGGTGTTCCAGAGCGGGAATGGGGCGTACGCCACGGGACACAACGTTTCTTCTCCTCTCCCGACGGCAAGGAGAGCTGGCTCGTCTATCACGCCGTCGACTTCAAGGGCGGATGCCCTTGTTCGCCCCCGTGACCATCGCGACCTGCTAGTGCGCGGTGTATTCGTTCATGACAGAGCTCCTGCCCGAGAGGGTTCGATGCGGTGAATGCCCACGGCGGGGGCTTTTCGGCCGGCACCGCCCCGAGTCCGGAGCGCCGCCGGGGCTCCCGGTCAGCCCGTACGCTGGCGAATCCTGGCCGTCTCGCGGACGACCGCCCAGGCGTCGGCCACCGGGCCCACGTGTCCGAGCTTGTCGGGGTTGACCACGGTGCGGATCGTCTGGATGCGTCCGTCGAGGATGTCGAGGGTCCAGGTGTTGACGACCTTGCCGTCCCGGTCGCGGAAGATCGCGCCCGGCTGGCCGTTCACCTGGTGTGGTTCCACGACGCCGCCGATCCGGACGAACGGCGCCAGGAGCGCGGTGAGCACCCGGGCCACGTTGCCGGCGCCGGAGACGCCCGTGCCCCAGCGGGGCGCCTTGCCGCCGCTGTCGCCGATCATCCGAACGTCGGCGGCGAGCAACTCGGTCAGCCCGTCGACGTCGCCTTCGGCGAAGGCGACGAAGAACCGCTCGGCGAGCTCCTCCCGCTCCCTGCGGTCGGCCTGGAACCGGGGTCGGCCCGCGTCCATGTGGCGGCGCGCCCGCACCACGAGTTGCCGGCACGCCGCCTCCGACCGGCCCACCGCCGAGGCGATCTCCGGGAAGTCGAACCCGAACACCTCCCGCAGCACGAAGACCGCGCGTTCGAGCGGGCTGAGCCGCTCCAGCAGCAACAGGGCCGCCATCGACACCGAGTCGGCCAGCTCCGCCGAGCGCTCGGGGTCCTGGCAGGGATCGCTGAGCAGCGGCTCGGGGAACCACGGCCCGGTGTACTCCTCCCGCCGGACCCGGGCCGAGCGCAGCACGTCGATCGAGATCCGGGTGACCACGGCCGACAGGAAGGACTTGGTCGACGTGGGTTGTGTCGGGGAGGCCGCGTAACGCAGCCAGGTCTCCTGGACCGCGTCCTCGGCCTCTCCCACGCTGCCGAGGATGCGGTAGGCGATCGAGAACAGCAGCGGCCGCAGCTCTTGGAACTCCTCGGCGCGGGTCATGCCAGCTCTTTCGCGAAGCCCTGCCGCCATGAGGGGTGGCTCGGCCGCCAGCCGAGCTCCCGCTTGGCCTTGGCGTTGGAGAAGCCGCGCCCCTCGGTCATCATCGTCACCGCCACATCCCCGGCCAGCGGCCGGGCCAGCCAGGTGGGGACCCGCATCGGCCGCTTCGCCCCCGCGGACGCGGCCAGGTGCGGAAGCCACTCGCCGGCCGGGGCCGGTTCGTCGTCGACGATGTTGAACACCCCGTCGGCCTGCTGCTCCACGGCCAGGACCGTGGCGCTCGCCGCGTCGTCCAGATGCACCCACGAGCAGTGGCCGGCGCCGCTCCCGACGATCGGGAACTGCCGCTTGCGCACGGGCTCGACCAGGTCCTCGGTGGCACCTGGCCCGTAGAACCAGCCGTAGCGCAGGACCGCGCCGCCCGCCCTGCCGACCGCGTCCTCGACGTGACCGAGCGCCGCCATTCCCGGTTCCGCCGGCGTCCCCGTCATCGGGTCCAGCCCGTCCTGCTCGGTCTTCACCCATCCGCCCTCGCGGAGACCGTTCCAGGCGGCGTAGCCCTGCGCTATGAAGGTGGTCACGCCGGTCGCCTCGGCGGCGGCCAGCAGGTGGTCCGTCCCCACGGTGCGCAGCCGGTTGGTGCCGGCGAACCACCGGTCCATGTGCTTCATGTCCGGCTTGCCGGCGTGCGCCACGGAGATCGCGGTCATCTGGTGCACGATCACGTCCGGCCGGGCCTTGGCCACCGCCTCGCCGACCGACATCGCGTCCAGCCCGTCCATCACGACGCCATCCGCGCCCAACCGCTTCAGCAGATCCAGCTTGGCCTCGCTCGTCGTCGTGGCCGTCACGTGGTGCCCGCGAGCCACCAACCGCGGCACCAGCCGCCGCCCCAGAACCCCCGTGCCGCCCGCCACGAACACGCGCATGACATCACCTCCCGGCTCAGAACCGTCTCTGCGACCCGAGACGAGACAGCCCGCCTGGCTGTGACATGGTCTCCCAAGTCTTCGCGCGGTGGGGAACGGTCCGGCGCGCACCGAACACTCAGTGAAGGCAGCCGTGCAGCGTGCGTAATGTCCTACTCCGCCGCATCAGCGCGACGCTTCACCGAGCGTTCCGTCAGCCCGCCGTCGAGGAGAGGCCGACCGCTCCGCCCGTGGTCGCGAACCCGCCGGCGACGAGCGCCACTTCAACACACGCGCGGTCCTCGACACCGTATGCTCGCGTGTCCGCGAGCCCAGAGCATTGATCACTGGTGTCTACTGCCGTCTTGGGTCACCGATCGCCAGTGATCCCAGGTCGCCGAGGTCAGTAGCGGAGGTCGGCGAGGACGCCGTAGTGATCCGACGCCAGAACGCCGTCGATCGGGTCGGTGCCGATGACCTCGCAGTGGACGGGGTGGCCGGCGCCGCCGCGGCGGGGCCAGGCGGAGAGGACGTGGTCGATCCGGCGGTTCGGCCACAGCACGGGGACCGCCCAGGAGTTGGTGTTCGCCCACGTATGGCCGGGTCCGCCCGTCCCGGCCGTGGCCCAGGCGTCGTAGAACACCAGGTCCCGCGCCGCCGGTTCGGTCTTGCCGGTCAGCATCCGGATCTCGTCGCTGTCGGGGTCGGCGTTGAAGTCGCCGCACAGGATCGTCGGGTGCCGTCGGCTCTGCCGCTCGTCGATGTAGGTGGCGATCTCCCGTACCTGCTTCTGGCGCTCGGCACTGTGCTCCGGCCGCCAGGCGAGGGCGGCGAGGAAGAGCCGCACCGGGCCGCGTGGACCGTCGATCTCGGTGAACAGCAGGTCGCCGCCGGTGTCTCCCGAGCCGGACAGCCGCACCCACTCGTGCCGCGTGATCGGCCATCGCGCCAGCACCGCGATCCCGGAGGTCGCGCCATTGCTGACGATGTCCCCGGCGAAGACGTGGTGCGGCATTCCGAACCGCTGCTCCTGCCCGCCCCACGCCTCGACCAGCGTGACGATGTCCGCGTCATGCCGGGCCAGGGTCTCGCGGATCGCTCGTTCGCGTCGCTCCCAGGGCCCGAACCGGCCCCAGACGTTCCAGGTGATCACCCGCAGGGTGGTCTCGATCAGGGGTCCGTACGGCTGCGCGATGTCGTACATCGTCCTCCTATTCGGTGCGCATCCCCAGGTAGGCGCGGAACATCGGGTGGACCTGGAACCGCTGGACCGCCACGAGGTTCAGGTGCTGCACCTGATGCATGCCGATGAACGCCCCCGGGCCGCCGCCCACCGGATCGGTCTCCCCGATGGGCCGGGCGGTGAGGAAGCCCGTCTGCCAGAGGATCTCGATCAGGCCGTCCGGGTCGCGGACGGGCAGCCAGGAGGAGGTGCCGTTCGTCGGGATCTCGCCGAGCACCAGTTCCAGGCAGAGCAGTTGGAGGTCCTCCCGCTCGAACGTGTGGTCCCGGCCGCGGAACACCTCGAACACGCCGAGCAGGCCGGGGTACTGGAAGCGGTACTCCGCGGCGATGTCCTTGGTCCGCTCCTCGGAGTAGCCGCGCTCCGCCCACCGGACCGCCTCGAACGGCAGCGGAAGGGCGGGGGCACGGTCCCGGGCCTCCTCGAGCACGGTCGTGCAGAACTCGATGATCTCGCGCGGCCGGTTTAGGGTGCGGTCGACCACATACCGGAAGGAACCGTCCACGGGTCCACCGGGGGCCGGCGCGAACACGGCGTTCCAGCAGGTCAGATCGTCGGCGCGGTCGAGAACCTGGGCGTCGTAGCCCATCTCCCGCGCGGAGTACCGGATGCGCTTGGCGATGAGCTCGAGGAGGGAGCCCTCGCTCCACCGGATCGTCTCCAGCAGGTCCCGGTACTTCTGCGCGTCCTCGTACAGGGCCGGGATGTCGTCGTACAGCTCCCGCCGCAGCGAGACGTACACCGACAGGTTGCCGTGCAGCGCGTTGACGGACACGCACGCCTGGAACAGCCCGGCCACGAACGCCTTCGCGTCTTCGGAGGAGTCCCAGCCTCGGTCGAGCTCGTCGACGACGATCGTGACGCGCTGCCGGTCGAGGACCTTCCGGAGCGCGGGCAGCAGGGAGTGGATCTCCTCGAGCTTGTACAGCCGGTCCAGCTCCCGGGTCTTCGCGCCCGCCTCGATCGGGCCGAGCTTGATGTTCTCCAGCCGCTTGAGGTAGGAGACCAGGACGGACAGCCGGCCCATCTGGACGTTGGCGTGGTTGTTGCGGATGTACCCGTTGATCTCGGCGCCCGCGCCCTTCGCCAGCCGCATGCCCTTCCGGGCGACCTCCTTCATGACCATGACGTAGAGCAGGTACTTCCAGGCGGCGGCGTAAGCGCCGTGCTTCGCCCAGGACCCGGCGTTCTCGGCGGCCATCGTGGAGCTGAGCAGCTCGTACGAGTAGTCCTCCGGAGACAGCTCGATCACGCGGTTGCCCGCGGTGCGCTCGCGCTTGGCGAGCACCTGGAAGATGGCGCTCTTGCCGGATCCGCGGTTGCCCAGGAGCACGGTCTTGGCACCCGAGTGGACGCGGTTGTACGTGGCCGACTCGACGAAACACTTGTCCAGGCCACGCCCGATGTCACGCTCGGCCGACGGCGCGCCGAAGTCGAGACCGTCGAGGATCTTGGAGGACAGGACCAGGCGCGTCACGACTCCACCACCGCTCGGTAGGGTCTTGGTAGATCTTCGCACGGCTGATGCGCGCCCCGTCCCCGCGGCGTCGCCCGCAGCGTGATCGTCACCCTGCGCCCCGGATCTCCGTCGCACCGACCACCGAAATCCTCGGCACAAGCCATCTCAGCGGGCTGGGGCGGTGGGACTACCTCTCGTTCTCGGGGTTGAGCTGGGCCTCGAGCCGCATCAGGAGACGGCGCTCCTCATCCGGTCGCTGGACTCCGGGTTCGACCAGGCCCACGGGACCGGCCTGCTGCCGGCCGGCGCGGTGACCGGGCTGTCGTCGGCGCACCCGGCGACGGGGCTCCGTCGGTGGGTTCAGGGAGCGGGCTGTCGCCGGCGGGCGTGGACGACCAGGCGGCGTACGACCTCGTCGGTGTCCTCGGGGAGGCCGTCGAGGGGGAACCAGCGCAGGTCCGCTGACTCCTCGCTGATCCGCTCCCGGGCGCCGTCCGGGGCGACGGCGACGTACTGGACGTCCAGGTGGTACGACCCGCCGTGGCACCAGACGCGGTGCCGGTCGAGGTGGAGCGGCTCGGACAGCAGGCGCAGCCCGTCGATGCCGGACTCCTCGGTGGCCTCGCGCAGCGCCGCGCCCGCGAGCGTGGCGTCGTGCGGTTCGCAGTGGCCGCCGAGCTGCAGCCACATGCCCGCCTTGGGATGCAGCGTGAGCAGCACCCGCTCTCCGGGCGGGTCGAGGACGACCGCGCTGGCCGTCAGGTGACCGGGCACGCATTCGCGGAACATGGCGTTCTCGTGCGCCGACAGGTGCGCGAGGAAGTCGCGCCGCAGCAGGTCCTGCGCGGCGTCGGGCGCGCTCCAGTCCGACAGCGCGCGTACGGCGTCGGCGTGCAGTGTCATCGTCACCTCACCGGCGCGGCCGCGCCGACGCCGTCTGTCGCGGGGCGTGGTCAGTCGCCGGAGCCGGGCTCGTCGTCGCCGGACTCGTCCTTCGGCTCGGTGAACTGCGAGATGTCCAGGTCGGCGCCCTTGCCCTCGACGAACGCCTCGGGGTTCTCCAGGTCGTCGGTGGTGGGCAGCAGGTCCGGGTGCGCCCAGATGGCGTCGCGTCCATCGTTCCCGCGTGCCTCGCCCAGGGCGACCCACAGCGCGGCGGCCTCCCGCAGCCGCCGGGGCCGGAGTTCGAGGCCGACCAGCGTGGCGAAGGTGCGCTCGGCGGGACCACCGGTCGCGCGCCGGCGGCGCACCGCCTCGCCGAGCTTGCCCGCGGACGGCAGCCGGCCGTCGGCGGCGGCCGCGACGACGGTGCCGACCCAGCCCTCGACCAGGGCCAGCGCGGTCTCCAGCCGGGCCAGCGCGGCCTTCTGCTGCGGCGTCTCCTCCGGGGTCAGCGCCAGCTCCCCGCCGAGGGCCTCCTGCAGCGCCTCCGGGTTGGTCAGGTCCGCCCCGGCGATGGCCTCTTCGATCTTGGACAGGTCCACGGTGATGCCGCGCGCGTAGTCCTCGACCGCGCCGAGCAGGTGGGCGCGCAGCCACGGGACGTGCCCGAACAGTCGCTGGTGGGCGGCCTCGCGCAGCGCCAGGTAGACGCGCACCTCGTCCGCGCTGACCTCCAGGCCCTCGCCGAACGCGGTCACCCCGGCCGGCAGCAGCGCGCCGACGCCCTCGGGCGCCAGCGGCAGCCCGACGTCGGCGGAGCCGACGACCTCCAGCGCCAGCGCGCCCAGCGCCTGCCCGGCCTGCCCGCCGACCATCGCGCCCGACATCTGCCGCATCATCCCCACGAGCGGGCCGGCGACGGCCTTCATCTCCTCGGGCATGGCCTCGCCCATGGAGTCGACCATCCGCGCCGCGATCGGGTCACAGACCTTCGACCACACGGGGAGGGTGTTCTCGATCCACTCCGACCGGCTCCACGCCTGCGGGTTACGGATCCCCGCGGGAAGGGTCGTCGCCTCGTCCAGCCACAGGTCGGCCAGGCGGAGCGCCTCGACGACCGCCCGCCGCTCGGCGTCGACCACCGAAGGGTCGCCGCGCTCGACGACGGTGTGCCGGGCGACGTCCTTGGCCAGGTCCCAGTTCAGCGGGCCGGTGCTCGCGGACTGGCCGGCCAGCATGTCGGCGAACTGGTGCAGCATGGCGGCGAAATCCTGCATGCCGCCCGGGCCGAAGGGGCCCTGCTCACCGGGCTTGTTCTCATCACCGGGCTCGTCCGGGCGGTTGAACCCGAAGGGGATGTCGCTCACAGGCTCGACCTCAGGCAGGATGAATAGGTCACAACCTTCACGTTAGCCGGTCGACGGCCGGGGGCGTGCGTTAGGAGGACTCACTCGACTTGAGTACACGAGAGGTTCGCCCACGGCGTAGCACGGGGCCGGTCGTCGCCGTCACGGGGGCGGCCGACGGCATCGGTCGTGCCCTGGTCGCCCGGCTGGCGGACTCGGGGGACATCAGGAAGGTCGTCGGCCTCGACGACCACCGCGGGGACGTGTCAGGGATCACATGGCGCGTGGTCGACGTCCGCGACCCGCAGCTCACCAGCCGCATCTCCGACGTGGACGTGATCGTCCACCTCGACATGGACCTGTCCCCGGACACCGATCACCGGGAGCGGCGGGCGTACAACGTCCGCGGCGCGCAGACCGTCATCACCGCGGCGGCGGCGGTCCGGGTCCGCAAGGTGATCGTCATGACCAGCGCGATGGTGTACGGCGCGCAGGTGGACAACGCGGTGCCGCTCCCGGAGGACTCCCCGCTCGCGGCCGAGCCCGACGACGGCATCGTCGGCGACTTCCTGGAGATCGAGGAGCTCGCGAAGATGGCGCCGGTGGCGCACCCGGGCATGACCGTCACGGTCCTGCGGCCCGCCGCGCTGGTCGGCCCCGGGATCGACACGGTGGTGACCCGTCACTTCGAGGCGCCGCGGCTGCTCACGGTCAAGGGCTGCGAGCCGCGCTGGCAGTTCTGCCACGTCGACGACCTGGTCAGCGCCCTCGAACTCGCCATCACCGGGGAGATCTCCGGCCGGATCGCGGTCGGCAGCGAAGGCTGGCTGGACCAGGACGAGGTCGAGCAGATCACCGGGCGGCGGCGCTTCGAACTCCCGGCCGCGATCACCTTCGGCACCGCGCAGCGGCTGCACCGCATCGGCGTGACGCCGGCGCCGGCCACCGACCTGCACTATGTGGTCTATCCCTGGGTCGCGGACTGCGCGACGCTGCGCCAGGCCGGCTGGAAACCGGCGCACGACAACGCCGAGGCGCTGGCCGCGCTGCTCGAGGAGGTCTCCGGACGGCACGCCGTGGTCGGCCGCAGGCTGGCCCGGAAGGAGGCCACGATGGCCACCGCCGCGGGCGCGACCGTCGCCGTCATCGGCACCGCCGCGATCGTGCGGCGCGCCCGGCGCAAGCGCCGCAGCTAGGGCCTGTCTCAAGGTCCCCGTCCGTAGCGAGCGCCGCGCAGTAGGACAGCGGGGCTTTGAAGCAGGCCCTGGGGCGCGTCGTCCCGGTCTCAACGGCGGGCGACGGCCTCGGCCCGGCCGTCGCCGCGTCGGCGGGGTGCGGCCGAGACGGCCGTCGCGCCGGAGCGGTTTCTGGCTTCGCGTGTGCGATGGCCGACGGCCGGAACGCCTCGCGGATGCGACCGGCGGGTCCGCCTATGCCTCGTAACTCCCGTCCATGCTGACCAGGGGCGACTTCCGGCCAGCGGGTACCGTTCGTCCGTGGACGTGATCCGCTTGGCCGAAATCCGCGACACCGCGCTCTCCGTGGACGAGGTGCTCGCCGCAGTCGCCGACCCCGGTGCGGGCGGCACGGCGCTGTTCGTCGGAACCGTGCGCGATGAGGATCATCGGCGCGCGGTGGCGCGGCTGTCGTACTCCGCGCATCCGACCGCCGTCGAGGCGCTGCGCACGGTCCTGGAGAAGGTCGCCGCGGAGTTCCCCGTACGCGCGCTCGCGGCGACGCACCGGGTCGGCGACCTGGAGATCGGCGATCTCGCCGTCGTCGTGGCCGCCGCCTGCCCGCACCGCGCGGAGGCGTTCGCGGCCTGCCGGAAGCTGATCGACGACCTGAAGGCGGAGGTTCCCATCTGGAAGCATCAGCGCTTCACGGACGGGGACGAAGAATGGGTGGGCGCAGGCTGACCTGCGGCGGAGCATGCAGGTTACCCTGGGTGGTAACGCTTCGTACCGAGGTGACGCGCATGTCCATTCTGGCGTGGTGGGCCATCCCGGTGGCCGTGGCCCTGCTGACCGGGGCCCTGATGACCCTGCGGGGACGCAGGCCGCGTGTGCGGAGGTCGTTCGAGGAGATCGAGCACTTCCAGCGGTTCCGTGATGCCATGGAGCGGCCGCGCCGCAAGACCCGGGGACGGCGGCCTCGGTCGACCGCGTAGGCTTCCGGGCATGTCCCGCCGTGCTGCCACTCTGGTCGTCGCGAGCCTCCTGATCCTCCTACTGGGCCTGGCCGCGGCGATCATGCCCGTGCCGTACGTCGCGCTCCGGCCCGGCCCGACGTCGGACACGCTGGGCAGGCTCGGCAAGACGCCGCTGATCCAGATCACCGGCGCGCAGACCTACCCGACGGAGGGACACCTCAACTTCGTCACGGTCGCCTACCAGGGGGGTCCGGGCAACCGGATCGACCTGTTCACCGCGCTGCGCGGCTGGCTCGACCCGGACGTCGCCGTCGTCCCCGAAGAGACGATCTTCCCGAAGAACGTCTCCAGCAAGAAGGTGGATCAGGAGAACGTCCAGGAGATGGCGAACTCCCAGGAGTCCGCCACGGCCGCCGCGATGCACGAGCTGCACAAGCCGGTGACCACCGCCGTCCTGGTCGACTCCGTGCAGAAGGGGCTCCCGTCGGACGGCCGGCTGCGGCCCGGCGACCAGATCACCGCGATCGACGGCAAGCAGATCAAGGACATGCCCGGCGTCACCGCGGCCGTCGGCGCGCACAAGCCCGGCGACACGGTGACCTTCACCGTCAAGCGGGACGGCAAGGACACCCAGGTTCCCGTGAAGACGGTGGTCTCGCCGGACAAGACGGGCGACCGGGCCGGCAAGGCCATCGTCGGCGTGATCCTGAAGGAGAAGTACCAGTTCCCCGTCACCGTCAAGATCAGCGTCGGTGACATAGGCGGTCCCAGCGCCGGGCTGATGTTCTCGCTCGGCATCTACGACAAGCTGACGCCCGAGGACATCACCGGCGGCCGGTTCATCGCGGGCACCGGGACGATCACGGCGGACGGTCAGGTCGGGCCGATCGGCGGGATCCAGCAGAAGATGGTCGCCGCACGGCAGGCGGGCGCCACGGTCTTCCTCACCCCCACGCTGAACTGCGCCGACGCCGTCGCGTCCAAGCCCAAGGGCCTGCGGCTGGTCCGGGTGGACACCATGCACGGCGCCCTGCAGGCCCTGACCGCCATCCGGACCGGCCAGGGCAACGTCCCCGCCTGCCCGGCCGGCTGAGCGTCTCCGCCGGCCGGGCCCGCTGAAACGCCCGGTCAGGTGAGGGTCGAGGCGAGCGCGTCGGTCAGATGGGGGACGAGCTCGGGGCCGGTGAGCACCTCGTCGTCGCTGTCGTGACCGCGCAACCGCATGGCCGAGTAACGGGAGCCGTCGCGCAGCACGCCCACGACGAGGCGCACGTCCTCGCGACCGGGGTGCCGGGCGGCCCAGGTCACCGGGTCCTCGTCCGGTGCCTCCTCCTCGGCGCCCTCCGGTAGCAGGATCCGCTCGAGGATCAGCGCGCAGCCGGCGACCTGGCCGGGCCATTCGATGCCGTGCAGGACGTCCTCGATCGGCCGGTCGAGCGGCAGGTCCGGCTGTTCGAGGGCGGCGATGCCGTCGGGCTCGTCCGGGACGCCGAGCTGCCGGGCGAGATCCGGCTCGTTGCGGTTCAGCTCCGGGGCCGCCACCAGGGCGTACAGCCGGGGCGGGGCGTCCCAGCCGGTGGCGGCCGCATGCCGTTCGAGGTCGCGGACGACCTCTTCCAATCGGGTCATTCGTTCATCTTTTCATCGCCGCCGGCCACCTTTCGGCCACAGGTGGTCCGGGCCGTCGCGGGAACCCGGGGAGGGGTCGGTAAGTTGCCCTCAGAGAAACCCGGCGAAGGGGAGTGGCCGTGTCCTTCCGAAGCCCCGGCTCTTTCGGCCGGATCCGCGTGGGCCGATCACGGCTGCTGGTGCGCGTCATCGTCATCCTGGCGATCCTGGTCGCGGTCTTCTTCGCGTTCACCGCGGTATGGACCGATGTGCTGTGGTACCGCTCCGTCGGGTTCTCCTCGGTGTACACCAAGCAGATCACGACGCGCGTGACGCTGTTCCTGTGCGCCGGTCTGCTGATGACCCTCGTCCTCGGCGCCAACGTCGTCCTCGCCTACCGCCTGCGCCCGCCGGACCGGCCGGCGTCGGTCGAGCAGCAGGGGCTCGACCGCTACCGCGCCGCGGTCGACCCGTACCGCCGGCTGCTGGTGGCCGGGGTGCTGACGCTGGCGGGCCTGCTGGCCGGCTCCTCGGCGTCCGGGCAGTGGCGGACCTGGCTCGCGTTCGTGAACCGGCAGCCGTTCCACATCAAGGACCCGCAGTTCCACAAGGACATCTCGTTCTTCGTCTTCACGTACCCCCTGCTGCGGCTGGTGCTCGGCTTCCTGTTCGCGGCGGTCATCCTGGCCTTCGTCGCGGCGCTGATCGTGCACTACCTGTACGGCGGGCTACGGCTGCAGGGACCGGGGGAGCGGGTCGGGTCGGCGGCGCGCGCGCACCTGTCCGTGCTGTTCGGCGTCTTCGTGCTCCTGAAGGCGGTCGCGTACTGGTTCGACCGGTGGGGCCTGGCCGACTCCCAGCGCGGGGTCGTCACCGGCCCGTCGTACACCGACGTCAACGCCGTGCTGCCCGCCAAGACCATCCTCGCGGTGATCGCGCTGATCTGCGCGCTGATGTTCTTCGCCACGCTGGTGCGGCGCGGCGCGATGCTACCCGGGATGGCGTTCGGCCTGCTCGTGCTGTCGGCGATCCTCATCGGCGGCGTCTACCCGCTGCTGATCCAGACGTTCCAGGTCAAGCCCAACGAGGTGGACAAGGAGTCCCGGTACATCGGCCGTAACATCGCGGCCACCCGCCAGGCGTACGGCGTGGCGGACGCCCAGGTCACCGACTATGTGCCGAACACCAAGCTGTCCCCGGAACAGGCCAGGCAGGAGACCTCCACCCTTCCCAACGTGCGCCTGCTCGACCCCGCCGTGGTCTCGCCGACGTACCAGCAGCTCCAGCAGATCAAGGGCTGGTACAAGTTCGCCAATCCGCTGGACATCGACCGGTACCCGGACGACAGCGGCGCCCTGCGGGACACCGTCGTCGCCGTACGGGAGCTCGAGGGCCCACCGCCCGGCCAGCACAACTGGATCAACAGCCATCTCGTCTACACGCACGGGTACGGCTTCGTCGCCGCCCCGGGCAACCAGGTCGACGTCCAGGGCGCGCCGGTCTTCACCGAGAAGGACATCCCCCCGTCCGGGTCGCTGAACATCGCCCAGCCGCGCGTCTACTTCGGCGAGCGCTCACCCGGCTACTCCATCGTCGGCGGCACGGCGCAACGCGAGGTCGACTACCCGGACGACAAGAACCCCAGCGGGCAGGCCAACACCGCCTACGACGGCAAGGGCGGCGTCCCGATCGGCTCGCTGTTCGACCGGACCCTGTACGCCCTGCGGTTCAAGGAGAAGAACCTCCTGCTGTCCGGGGCGATCAACTCCAGATCCCGGATCCTGTACGACCGCACGCCGCGCGAGCGCGTGCAGAAGGTCGCGCCCTGGCTCAAGGTCGATGGCAACCCCTACCCGGCGGTCGTCGACGGGCGGATCGTGTGGATCGTCGACGGCTACACCACCGCGGCGAACTACCCGTACTCGGAGCGTACGAGCCTGGCCGACGCCACGCGGGACACCAACACCGAGAGCCGGGTGTCGGTCGCGGCCCAGGCCGGAGACCGCATCAACTACATGCGCAACTCGGTGAAGGCCACGGTCGACGCCTATGACGGCACCGTCACCCTCTACGCCTGGGACGGAGGCGACCCGGTCCTCAAGACGTGGATGAAGGCGTTCCCCGGCACCGTACGCCCGCGGTCGGCGATCCCGAACGACCTCCTGGCGCATCTGCGGTACCCGGAGGACCTGTTCAAGGTGCAGCGCGGCATCCTCGCCCGCTACCACGTCCAGAACCCGCAGGCCTTCTACGGCGGCGGCGACTTCTGGCAGATCCCCGACGACCCGACCGGCGAGGGCACCGTCGAGCCGCCCTACTACCTGAGCGTCAAGATGCCCGGCCAGAACGACCCCGGCTTCTCGCTGACCTCGACGTTCACGCCCAAGGGCAAGGTCACCAACCTGACCGCCTTCATGGCCGTCGACAGTGTGCCGACGAGTCCGACCTACGGCCGGATCCGCATCCTCCAGGTGCCGCGCAGCCAGGTGACCCCGGGACCGGAGCAGGTGCAGAACACCTTCGAGAACAATCCGACCGTCTCCCAGCAGCTCACGCTGCTGCGCGGTCCCGGATCCAGGACGGTGAGCGGCAACCTGCTGACGCTGCCGTTCGGCGGCGGATTCCTGTACGTCGAACCCATCTACCTGCAGGCGAACTCCGGAGCCGGCTCCTACCCGCTGCTGAAACGGGTCCTCGTCTCGTACGGCAACGACATCGGCTTCGGCGCCACCCTCCAGGACGCGCTGGGCCAGGTGCTCGGCGGCGGGGCGGCGGCGAGCAGCGGTCCGCCGCTGCAGGCCAACGAGGACATCCGTGCCGCGATCGACGCGGCGAACCGCGCGTACGGCGACGCCCAGACCGCGCTGAAGAACAACGACTGGGCCGGGTACGGCGAGGCGCAGAAACGGCTGAAGGCGGCCCTGGACGAGCTGGGCAGGCTGCAGAAACAGAGCAGCGCGCGACCGGCGCCGACGACGCCCGCGACGCCGAGCCCGACGCCCACGACCACCCCGCCCGCCGCCCCCACGCCGACGCCGAGGCCGACGCGGTGAGGCCGTCGATTTGCAAGCACACCACGGGCCCCCTAGAGTTGGGGCATCGCCGCGGGGTGGAGCAGCTCGGTAGCTCGCTGGGCTCATAACCCAGAGGTCGCAGGTTCAAATCCTGCCCCCGCTACCAGGTGAAGAGGCCCAGAGGATCACCCTCTGGGCCTCTTTCGTTTCATTCGCTTGCGCGATCCACCGGCCGCGCCGAGGCTTGAGCCATGGTCTCTCGCCTGCGGCCCCGCGCCGACGTCTCGCCCGCCGCGTGGCTCGAAGCGGGGGTCGGTGACTTCGACTCCGGCGTGCACGCGCTGCTGCCGGCCGGGTTCGCGGCGTACGCGCGGCTGCCGCACCCCTCGGAGGCCGCCGACGGGCGGCCGCTGCGCTGGCGGGAGATCGCGGAACGCTCCGGGCGGGCCCTCGACTCACGCACGCGCTTCAAGGACATCGCCGGGCCGGAGGATGAGGAGCCGTGGGCCGGGTCGTTCCCCGCCGTGCTGCTGCCGGTCCTCTGCGAGATCCTCGCGGCGCACACCGCGACGCCGCGGCAGTGCTACTTCGGCCTGTGGGACGGCTGGGGCTGGCTCGACGCCGACGGCCCGCGGTTCCACCTGCCGGGGCGCGACCACCTGCTGTACGAGGGGCCCCTCGACGCCGCGACGGAGTTCGGTGACCAAGGGCCGGGTTACTTCTTCCCGCAGTCGCCGAACCTCATCTGGCCCCAGGACCGGGCGTGGTGCGTCGCGACCGACGTCGACCTGGACTCCACTTACGTGGGCGGATCCGCCCGCCTGGTCGAGGACCTGACGGGCGGATCCCGCCTCGAGGCGCTACCCGCCGAGCTGTCCGATCCGCTCGGCTGACCGCGTCATCACTTCTTCTTGCACGCCGAGATATAGACGGTCTTGCTCCGGCTGCTGCCGCTCTGGGAGGGCGGCGTGTAACCGGCCGGGAAGACCACCGTTCCGACGGAGACCCCGGTGTAGTGCTGCTTCTTGACGCATCGGCGGGCGGCGTTCTGGCTGAGGTAATTCTTGCCGGCATTCCGCTTGACGCCGCTCTTCTTGTACAAGGTGTTGTTCTTGTAGAGCGCGACCTGGATGGAGATCGCCGCGACCTTCTTGGTGCACTTGATGTCGGCGGTGACGTTCACGATGTCGCGGTTCTTCGCGTGCGCGTGGTGGGAGTAGTGCGGGCTGTGCGTGGTGATCTTGCAGGTGATCACGTCGGCCGCCCGCAGTCCGGGACCCGCCGCGCGGGTCGCGGTGATGGTGACCGTCGAGTCCGTCGTCGAGGCGTCGGCCGCGGAGAGTCCGACGGTCGAGACCAGCACCGCGGCGAGGCCGCCGACGGCGAGTAAACGCGCGGGAAGCTTCATGAATGACCCCTTCGTTCGGTTGACGAAGAGCACACGCTAAGAGGCCATTCGATATTCTTTCTGTGCCTTTTGAGGAATTGAGGAGTTCTTTCGGACGGCCGAACCAGGCCAATGCCGTATACGTTCCATTCGGCGTGTTATCGGATCGGCCCTGCTATGGCGCCGCCCCTGATGGGCTCCGGCGCACGACGCGGTCCGCAGGGCCCGTGCCGACCGGGCCGGGCTCCTCGCCGCCTCCTTCGGGGACGGGCCGATCGCGGAATCGATTTGCGCGGGGCGTCGTGTCCGCATAACGTAAGGGCACACCGACGCGGGGTGGAGCAGCTCGGTAGCTCGCTGGGCTCATAACCCAGAGGTCGCAGGTTCAAATCCTGCCCCCGCTACCCAGTGAGGCCCGGAGAGTCCGACTCTCCGGGCCTCTTTTTTTCGTGTGCGGACCTCCGCGCGGAACCGTGGGGACGGCAGCACCGTCTCATCCGCTGGCCCGCCGTACGGAAGGAGAGCGGGATGCCGGATCGGGAGAAGATCGCGCTCGACGGAGTTCCGGAGACACTGCTCTGGAACCTCTATCAGCGCGCGGCCGAGGCCGGGCGGCCGGACGCGGTCCTGCGCGATCCCAAGGCCGTCGAGCTGGTCGACGCACTCGACTATCCGTTCGCGGACCGGTTCGGCGCGGGACGGCTGGGCCAGTGGCAGGCCCTGCGCGCGCTCCGCTTCGACCAGGAGGTCCGGCGGTTCCTCGACGAGCATCCCGACGGTCAGATGGTCGCGCTCGGCGAGGGCCTGGAGACGCAGTTCTGGCGGGTCGACAACGGCCGGGTCCGCTGGCTCACCGTCGAGCTGCCGGAGACCGCCGAACTGCGGGCGCGCCTGCTGCCCGACGACCCGCCCCGCCGGCGGACGGTGACGTGTTCCGCGCTGGACGACGAATGGACGCGGCACGCGGATCCCGCGAACGGCCTGCTCCTGTCGGCCCAGGGCCTGCTCATGTACTTCGAGCCCGACCAGGTCCACCGGCTCTTCGCCAGATGCGCGGAGCGGTTCCCGGGCGCCGAGATGATCTTCGACGGGGTGCCGCCGTGGTTCAGCCGCCGCACCCTGGAGGGCCGGATGACGACGGCCCAGGGCTATCAGGCGCCGCCGATGCCGTGGGCCGTGGACGCGGCGGAGAAGGTCCGGATCCGGGCGCTCGCCGGCGTCGCGGAGCTTCGCGACCTGCGTCCTCCGCGCGGTCGCGGACCGCTGTACGGCGCGCTGTTCCCGCTGCTGAACCGCCTCCGCCCGATGCGGGAGCTCGGCGTCACCGGCCTGCCCATCATGGCCGTCCGCTTCGCGGCCCCGGCACAGGCGTGAGCACCGGCATGTTCGCCCCGAAGGCCGGGGTCAACCTCGGGATCATCTACATGGACGCGAACCGGGTGCCCGAGGCGTTCGCCTGCTTCGAGACGGCCGCCGGCTCGCCGGACCGGAACGTCGCGGCGCTCGGGCACTGCTACGTCGGCGTGGTCCTCGCCGACACCGACACGGCGGCTGCGGAGCGTCACCTGCGCAGGGCGATGAAGCAGGGCGACCGCCAGGTCAAGGAGCTGGCGTCCGACGTCCTGCGCCGGCTGGGGCGCTGACGCCCGCGGTCGTCCCCGTGACACCGTGCGCCCGGACGGGTAGAGCCCTGGCATGGGGCCTATCGAGATCCGCCGCGTCTATGACGAGGCGGAGGACGGGGAAGGAGCGGCCTTCCTGGTGGACCGCATGTGGCCGCGCGGGGTGCGGAAGGCCGACCTGAAGATCGACGGCTGGCTGCGCGACGTCGCGCCCTCCTCGGACCTCCGGCAGTGGTTCGGGCACCGGCCCGAGCGGTTCGCCGAGTTCGCCGAGCGGTACCGCCGGGAACTCGACGAACGGCCCGAGGCCGAACGCCCGTTGCTCGAGGCCGCGGAGAAGGGCCCCGTGACGCTGCTGTACTCCGCGCGCGACACCGAGCACAACCAGGCCGTCGTCCTCCGCGACCACCTCCGGGACAGGCTCGGCGGGTAGGCACGGCGGGTAGGCGCGGCGCCGGGCCAGGCGCCGGGTCGGGCGCGGCGCCGGGTCAGGCGGGCGCGCCGACCGGGGAGCCGTTGACGGTGACGTCGGTCAGGACGAGGCCTTCCACGTTCTCCACGATGTCCGCCGCCGTCGCCGTGTCGAACCGGCAGTGCGCGAGCGTGATGTCCTTGATCGGGGCGTCCGGGTAGCCGCGCATGTCCAGCACGTACTGCGTGCTGCCGACGTGCAGGTTCTCGACGTGAATGCCGCTCACGTCGGGGTTGTACGGGTGGCCGGGGCCCTCGTCGTAGTAGAAGTCGACCTGGATCGCGGCGACGGACAACCGACCGACCTCGACGTCCTTGAGGTGGACGTCGTGGATGTAGCCGCCCCGCATCGAGTTGCTCTTCAGCCGCAGGCAACTGTTCAGGTTGGGGCTGGTCATCCGCAGGTTCCGGGCGTAGACGCCGGCGACGCCGCCGGTCATCTCGCTGCCGATCGTCACGCCGCCGTGGCCGTCGCGGAACTCACAGTCCTCGACGAGGATGTTCCGGCTGGGGGTGTTCACGCGGCGGCCGTCGGCGTTGCGGCCCGCCTTGATCGCGATGCAGTCGTCCCCGGTGTCGAAGGTGCAGCCGGTGATGACGACGTCGGTGGAGGACTCGGGGTCGCAGCCGTCGTTGTTGGGCCCGTGGCTGATCACCGTGACGTCGCGGACGAGGACGTTGCGCGACAGCACCGGATGGATCTCCCACATCGGGGAGTTCACGATGGTCACGCCCTCGATGAGGACGCTCTCACAGCGGTACGGCTGGATGAGGTTCGGGCGCAGGTAGTGCCCGCCGCCGAGGACGCGGTCGCGGACGAGCACGCCCTGGTCGGCCCACTGCTGCAGGAGCGTCCAGTCCGGGCCCTCCTGCGGGTCGCCGGGCTTCCAGCCGTACTCCGGCCTGCCCTTCCACGGCCACCACGCCGTGGTGCTCGCCTGCCCGTCGAGCGTGCCGGTGCCGGTGATCGCGATGTCCCGGGCGCCGTACGCGTAGATGAGGGGCGCGTAGTTGTAGCACTCCACACCCTGCCAGCGCGTGTGGACGGCGGGCAGGTACCGTGCCGGGTCCGTGTCGAACAGGACCGTCGCGCCCGCGCCGACGTGCAGGTCGACATGGCTGCGGAGCCTGATCGGCCCGGTCAGATAGCGGCCGGGCGGGACCACGACCCGGCCGCCGCCGCACCGCGCGCAGGCGCTGATCGCCGCGTCGAACGCCCGCGTGCAGTCGGTCGTGCCGTCGCCCTTCGCGCCGAAGTCGGTGATCCGGAACCGGTGGTGCGGGAAGCGCGGCGCGCGCACCCGGCGGCGGATCCGGCCGGCGGTCCGCCAGGGGTCCGCGTCGGCGAACGCGGGTGCGCCGACGGCGGGCGCCAGCAGGCCGCCGCCGAGGACGGCGCGGCTCGCTCCGAGGAATCGCCGTCGAGGCCATGATCCGCTCATTCTTCCTCCAGGGGGTCGGTCGTCCGCGCCGTCGCGGCACGTCATGCCGTGACGGCGCGGACGTCAACGGATCGTCACGTCCGCGGCGCGGCCGTGGGGGCTCAGCTTCAGCACGACGCCGCCGAACGGGCCGGAGGTGAAGGTCCAGACCGGAGAGCAGGACCGGCACGCGGCGGCGGAATCGGGCGGGCGTTCGGCGGTGGATCACGGGTGCGTTCCTCCTGGAATTCGCTCCTCGCCGGCGACGTACGGGATCGGGGCGGGCCGGCCCGTGAGGTGCGGACGGTCGGCGCGGACGTAGTCGATCTCGTGATACGTCCCGGCGCGGACGTCGATCACCACCGGCCGCTCGTTTCCCTCCGGAACGAAGTCGATCGCGCTCTGGATCGTGCAGAAGTCGCCCCGCCCGTCCGCCGCGACGGTGAGCCGCCGGACCCTCGTACGAGGCGGGGCGGCCCGGGTGCGGAATCGCCAGGTCGTCGGGTCCTGCATGCCGGCAGGCCGGGGAACGCCTCCGGGTCGACCGTGACGTAGTACGTCCGCCCGTAGTCGAGCCGGTGATGCAGCGTGATCGTCGCGGTGTTCCCGTCGACGAGGAGCGGGCGGTAGGCGAAGGAGTGCGGGACCCCGGTGTCGGACACCGCGTCCCCGATCGCGCGGTGGTACGAGCGGGGGTCGGCCAGGTCGATCGTGTCGGCCACGGTGCCGTCCGCGCGGTGCACCTCGATGCGGCCGGAGGTCCCCGGCTGGAGCGGGCGGTCCGCGCCGGGCCGCAACGGCGCGTCGACGCACTGGTCCTGGCGGAGACCGACGGGGGAGAGCCTGGCGGGTGTGGCCCGCCGTCCGGCGTCGGCGGTGGGGGCGGTCGGGCCGTCGGCGATCGCCGCGGTGGTCGTGGCCACCGCAACGAGTGACGTCCATCGAGCCGGCACTCCACGCATGTCCGCCTCCCTGCTGCGTCGGTGGACTTCTCCGGCCGCGGTGGGCGGGTCGCGCCGCCGCCGACCGGGCGCCGGCGGCACGTCGGGGAAGGGCCGAGGGAAAACCTTTTCCAAACGTCGCACGCGAGTCCGGGGACGTCAACCCCGCTTCCACCGCCTTTCACGGCGGAGCCCCCGCGCCGGGCGGGCTGAACGTATGGTGCAATGCCGCCATGGGCAGGGCGCAGACCGGCACGGGGGCGCGGCCGCCCCGGGCGACGATCATCGACGTGGCACGGGAGGCCGGCGTTTCTCCCGCCACGGTGTCCCGCGTCCTCACAGGTTCCAAACCCGTCTCGGCGGAGCCGGAACAACGGGTCCGCGCGGCCGTCGCGCGGCTCGGCTACCGGCCGAACCCGGCGGCACAGGGACTGCTCCGCGGCACCACCTCCGCGGTCGGCGTGGTCGTCCCGGACCTGAGCAACCCGTACTTCGCGGAGGTGCTCAAAGGCGTCACCAACGCGGCCCAGCACGCCGACTTCCGCACGCTCGTCGCCGACACCGGCGAGAAGGCCGGGGCCGAACGCGACGCCGCCCTCGAGCTGTCCCGGTGGGCCGACGGCATCGTCCTGTGCTCGCCGCGGATGAGCCAGTGGGAGCTCACCGAGCTGGCGGCCGCCGTGCCTCGCCTGGTCTGCGTGAACCGGCGCAGCCGTGGTACTCGGATCCCCGCGGTGGCGGTGGACTTCGAGGCGGGCGTCGCGTCGATCTGCCGTCACCTGCGCGAACTCGGCCACCGCCGCGTCGCGTACCTGCGCGGTCCCGCACGCGCCTGGTCCGAACGCGCCCGGCAGCGGGCCCTGCGGGCAGCCGGCGGACCCGACCTGGAGATCGTTCAGATCCCCTGCGGGTCGAGCAGTGTCGACGGGCATTCCGCCGCCGACGCGGCCCTCGCGACCGGCGCCACGGCCATCATGGCGTTCAGCGACTACGTCGCCCTCGGCGCGCTGGCGCGGTTCGACGAGCTCGGCGTCTCGGTGCCCGACGAGATCTCGCTCACCGGCTTCGACGACATCGCGCTCAGCCGCCTGGTCTCCCCACGGCTCACCACGGTGACGGTCAACAAACAGGATCTCGGCCTGCGGGCCTGGCAACTGTTCGTCGACACCGGCGCCGACGGCATCGCGGGTTCGGTGGTCGAGGTGACGCCGGAGCTGGTCGTCCGCGGCTCGACCGCCGCACCGGCCGGGGTGACGAGCCCACGGCGCGAGACCGTCCACGACAGGTGATCGTTCAACCCGCTACGCGGCCGGTACGTACGCCGCCTCGGTCATGACACCGCTGGGCGGGCGACGAACTGGATCTGGGTTTCCATTGCTGATGTTGAGGGCCCGCGTCAATGGCGAGAGATCGGCGGGACTCTCACTCGAAAGTTCTCGCGGTAGATCGCTCGATTTGACGGGGTTTCCAGGCGGACGTAATGTTCTCTTCGCCCCAAGGGAAGCGGGACGCCGGAAGGCGGCCGGCCCGGGGGAAGCCCACACGGAGTTGTTCTGGTCCGGACGGTGTCTGGAGCGGAGTAGCATGGTGTGGTCGCCCCGAGACGGGATGCGGAACATCGCTGAGGCGGTGGTCGGCCTGTGGGGAACTTCTGGATGGTGCTGCTGCGGCCGGTTCGCCGGTCGGGGTTGTTGCTGTCTGGAGGGGGCGTTCCGGCTGTGTGTGTCGGTCCCATAAAGATCTACGGATCGGGGTTGACAAGCGGGGCGGGGGTGCTAAGATAGAAGGGTTGCCCCAGACGGGGTCCGGCGGGAGTCGGGTCTCGGACGGTGTGTGTCCGTTTCTTGAGAACTCAACAGTGTGCTAAAAGCCAGTGCCTTTATGGTCCTCGCTGATCGTGGTCGGCTCTTCGGGGTTGGTCATGGTTGGTTTGGATTCCTTTGGCAAGAATGATTCTTGCCGGGATTGTTTTTCTCTACAAAGGTTTGGCGGCCACCCTTTGGGTGGTTGTCGTTTGGCCTTAACGGAGAGTTTGATCCTGGCTCAGGACGAACGCTGGCGGCGTGCTTAACACATGCAAGTCGAGCGGAAAGGCC